>JAODNO010000156.1 GCA_025465235.1 Pseudonocardia sp. | reverse complement strand
CGGGGCGGGTGACCACTTCGCCGGCGGGGTCGCCGCCGCCCTGGCCCGCGGCGCGACGGTGGACGACGCCGTGGCCGAGGCCGTGGTCGGGGCGGCGGGTTTCGTCGCGCGGGGCGGTGGTGCCGCTGTGCGCCGCGAGGGGGCGCGTTGGATCCAGCCCACCGAGACGGTGGCCCCGGCGCCGCTGCCCGCTGTCACCGGACTGGACGCCGCCGTGGCACTGGCGGAGCAGGTACGGGCTGGGGGCGGAACGGTCGTCGCCGCCGGTGGCTCGTTCGACCTGCTGCACACCGGCCACACCGACACGCTCGAGGCCGCCCGTGCCCTCGGCGACTGCCTGCTGGTACTCGTCAACTCCGACGAGTCGGTGCGCAGGCGGACCGGGCCGGGAGGCCCGGTGGTCCCGCTGGCCGAGCGGGTGGCCGCACTGTCGGTGCTCGAGTGCGTGGACGCCGTGGCAGTTTTCGATGCCGACGACCCGCGCCGCGTCCTCGAGGCGCTGCGGCCGGACCTCTGGGTCAAGGGAGGCGACCATGACCCGGCGGAGCTGCCCGAGACCCCCCTCGTCCGGTCCTGGGGCGGAGAGGTCGTGGCGGTGCCTTACCAGGCGGCCAGGACAGTGGTGTCGGCGCCCGCCGTGCAGCGAGCTGCAGTTCCGGTTCGTCCACGACAGCGGGGCGCGGAGCGACGGCCATCGCGGCCGTGACGGAGGAACGGGAGAACGAGGAGCTCGTGCGGCTGGAGATGGCCGATGTTCCGGCTGGAGGAGCCGACGGTCCTACGCCCGACGGCGGCACCGGCATCGTCGCCTGTGGGGTGGTCGCGAGGCGGGGGATGCACCGGGGTACTCCGCGCTGGTCAGCAGCCTGTACGTCCGCCGGCCCGATGACCGGAGGATGGCCTTTCATCAGCAGACCCCTCGTCCATCGGTCCCCGGGAAAGGCGCTGCGCCGCCGCGATGGCCCGGAGGACCTCGTCGACCCCGACCGCCAGCAGGGCGGGGTCGGGATCGTCGGCGAAGGGGTCGCCGCGGCGGACGGTGGCATCGCCCAGAGCGAGGTGCGGACCGTCCGGCGGCGGTCCCCACTGCGCGGCGTCGACCGGGCCGAACAGCGTGACCGACGGTGTGCCGAACGCCGCGGCGAGGTGCGCGATCCCGGTGTCCCCGCTCACCACCACGGCCGCTTCGGCGATGAGGGAGCAGAGTCGCACGAGGTCGGTGCGCCCGGCCAGTACCCGGTGAGCGGGGAGCCCTGCGATGAGCGCGACGGAACGCGCGAGCGGGCGCTCGTCGACCGTGCCCGTGAGGAGCACGTGCCGCCCGGCACGGTCGAGCGCCGCCGCGAGCTCACCGAAGCGCGGTGCAGGCCAGCGCTTCGCGCCGAACCGGGCACCCGGGTGCACGAGCGCCGGCGCCCCGGCTCTCCCGCCGTGGACCTGGCCGGGCGTGGGCAGTCGCAGGTCGGTGGGGTCGGCCGGGACGCTGTGGTGCTCCAGCAACGCGCACCAGCGTTCCCGCTCGTGAGGGTGCCGCGCTGCGACCTCGTCCCAGGCCGGCCCATCCCACCCCGGGGCGCGGAAGCCCACCCGGCGCCGGGGTGCGAGGGCGTCGAGTGCGCGGTGGCTCTGCGGGCCCGTGCCGTGCAGGTTGACCACGAGGTCGGGCGGTGGTCGGTCCCAACGCAGTCCCGCGGCATCGGGGGTCGGGAGCAGCTCGTCCACAGCGCCGGTCCACTCGACGAGCGGGGCCATCGCCTGCGGAGTGGCCAGCACGATCCGGTGCTCGGGGTGGGCGCGCCGCAGCGCGCGCAGCGCCGGTACCGCCACCAGGAGGTCCCCGAGGTGAAGCGCCCGCAGTGCCAGCAGGATGTTCTCGTCCACCCGGCGTGCTTACCCGCCGGGGCCGGGGGTAACCGGGTCACCATGGTCGCGACCCCCGCCGCGGTGCCGGTGGAGGAGACGGTGGGCGTGCCCGGCGCGCCCGGCCCGGTCCGCAGGATCGCGGTGCTGCGCTGCAACGCGCTCGGGGACTATCTGATGGCCACGCCGGCGCTGGCCGCGCTTCGCGCCCGCTTCCCCGAGGCCGAGCTGACGCTGCTCGGGGCGCCGTGGCACGAGAGCTTCCTCGAGGGCCGGCCCGGCCCGGTGGACCGCGTGCTGGTGGTGCCGCAGGTCGACGGCCTGGCCGGGCAGCCGTCGGGCGTGCCGCCGGCGTCCGCGCTCGCGGGCTTCCTGGCCACGGCGCGCACGGACGGCTACGACCTGGCCGTCCAGTTGCACGGGGGCGGCGGCGCGTCGAACCCACTGGTCCGGGCGCTCGGCGCGCGCTGGTCGGTCGGGTTGCGGGCCTCTGGCGCCCCGCCGCTGGACGCCACCGTGCCCTACCGGTACTACCAGCCCGAGGCCGACCGGTTCCTCGAGGTGGTGCGGCTGGTCGGTGCCGACGGCCCTGCCGACTACCCCCTACTGGCCGTGTCGGACGCGGAACGGGACGCTGCCGCCGCGCTGCTGCCGAGCGACCGGCCGTGGGTGGCGATACATGCCGGCGCCACCGACCCCCGACGCCGGTGGCCGCCTGAGCGCTTCGCCGCCGTCGCCGATGCGCTGACCTCCACCGGTGCCCGCCCGGTGCTCGTCGGATCGGCGGCGGACGCCGGACCGAGTGCCGCCGTCGCCGCTGCGGCGGTGGGGCCGGTGACCGACCTGACCGGGCGGACCGACCTCGGGACGCTCGCCGCCGTGCTGAAGCGTTGCGCCGTCGTCGTCGCGAACGACTCCGGCCCGCTGCACCTGGCCAGGGCGGTCGGCGCGGCCACCCTGGGGCTTTACTGGTGCGGGAACGCGATCAACGCGGCCCCGCCGACCCGAACCCGGCACCGTCCGCTGCTGAGCTGGACCGTGCACTGCCCGGAGTGCGGTGCCGACTGCAGCACGGCCGGTCATCCGCATCGGCCAGGCGAGGGATGCGAGCACCGGCCGTCGTTCCTGGGCCAGATCCCGGTACGCGAGGTGCAGGAGGAGGTGTCGGACCTGCTCGGTGGGGTAACCGCCGCGCCATGGACGCCCGAAGGGACGCGGACCGGACGGACACCGAGCCGGTTGACGCGGGCAGCGCCGACACACGACCCGCGGGGCGAGGGTCGCTGACCTTCGTCGGCACGGCGACGACCGTGCTGCGTCTCGGCGGCTTCACGCTGCTCACCGACCCCAACTTCATCCGCCGCGGGCAGCGGGTGCATCTGGGCTACGGGCTGAACTCGAAGCGGCTGACCGACCCTGCCATGCGGGTCGACCAGCTGCCGCCCTTCGACGCGGTGCTGCTCTCACACCTGCACGGTGACCACTTCGACCGGGTCGCCAAGCGCGACCTGCCCCGCGAGCCCCCCGTCGTCACCACGACGCACGCCGCGAAGCGGCTCCGGCGTTGGGGCTTCGGCGGCGCGACCGGCCTGGCGACGTGGGAGGACTGGGAGAGCACGCGCGGGGCGGAGCGCCTGCGGATCACCTCGGCGCCGGGACGGCACGGGCCGGCCGGGTTCCACCGCCTGCTGCCCCCGGTCATGGGCAGCATCCTGGACCTGGAGCGCGGCGGCGAGCGCCTCCTGCGCGCCTATGTCACCGGAGACACCCTGCGGGTGCCCGAGCTGCGGGAGGTCCGCGAACGGTTTCCGGACATCGACGTGATGATCACGCACCTCGGCGGTACGAAGGTGCTCGGCGTGCTCGTCACGATGGACGGCCGCCAGGGCACCGACCTCGTCGAGCTGATCGAACCCGCCACCGTGGTGCCGGTGCACTACGACGACTACGGGGTCTTTCGGAGCCCGCTGGTGGACTTCGTCGCCGAGATGCGCCGCCGGGGCCACGACGGGCGGCTGCGTCCGGTGGTCCGCGGCGACACGGTGGAGCTCACCGCCTTCCCGCACCGCTGACCGGAGGACGACCAGGAGGACCACCGATGGACCGTGAGCCGACCGCTGTCGGGATCAACCGCACGCAGGACGGCTCGGTGGCCGTCGCGACGGGGCCGTCCACGGTGTACAGCCTGCAGAAGGAGCGGCTGACCCGGCGCAAGCACCACTGGGGACGCCTCGGCGACCTGCAGACGCTCTACCGGCCGCGGCTGGCGGCGTTGCGCGAGCCCGTGGACGTGGTGGTGGAGTGCTTCTCCTCCGATGACGAGGTCAAGCACATCGACGCCTACCACCAGGAGGTTCGCGACACGCTCCGGTTCCGTGACGAGCCGTGGATCGTCACGATCTCGCACCACCTCTCCCACCTCTACAGCGCCTTCCCACCGTCCCCCTTCTCGTCGGCAGCCGGGATGATCATCGACGGGCAGGGCAGCCCGGTGCGCGACTTCACCGAGTCCTGTGGTGTCGGCGAGGAGACCCCACCGGACATGCTGGAGGTCTCCTCGTTCTACCGGTGCGAGCGCGGACGGCCCCCCGAGTGTTTCGCCAAGCAGCTCTGGGACGGCGACTGGGACCGTCCCGCCGGCCTCGGCTGCTTCTACTACCTGCTCACCCGGTTGATGTTCACCGGGGAGGGCAGCGAGGGAAAGGTGATGGGACTCGCGCCGTTCGGCGACCCGGAGGCGTCCGGGCTTCCCGGCCTCGCCGTCGACGGGCACCGCGTGTTGATCCCGCAGGAGTGGCTCGACGTCTTCGCGCAGCGCGAGCGCTTCTCCCACTTCCTCGGCGGCCCTGGCTCCTTCGCCGACTGCGCCAATCTGGCCGCGGAGGGCCAGCGTGCGTTCGAGCGGGCGTTGCTGCAGGTCACGGCGTGGCTGCACGAGCAGACGCGCATGGACGAGCTGGTGTTTGCGGGCGGCACCGCCCTGAACTGCTCCGCCAACGGCCGCATCCTGCGCGAGAGCGCCTTCCGCGACGTCTTCATCCCGCCCAGCGCCCACGACGGCGGGACCGCGCTGGGCTGCGCGCTCTACGGGATGACCGAGTGCCTCGGTGAGCCGAGCGGCTTCCGGTGGACCGACGACTTCCTCGGGCCGGAGCCCGACGCCCTCGCGCTCCGCGACGCCACGCAGGCCGCGGCGGCCGAGCCCGGGCTGGTCGTCGAGCGTCCCGCCGACCTCGCGGGACGGGTCGCCGAGCTCCTCCACGCCGGGTTCGTCGTCGGCGTCCACCAGGGCCGCAGTGAGTCAGGGCCCCGTGCACTGGGCAACCGCAGCATCATCGGCGACGCCCGCCACCCCGCGATGCGCGACTTCATCAACTTCCGGGTGAAGGGCAGGGAGTGGTTCCGGCCGCTGGCGCCACTCGTCCTCGCCGAGGCCGCGCCGACGATCTTCGAGGTCGACCGGCCTGCACCGTTCATGCAGCTCGCGATCGACGTCCGGCCCGAGCACCGCGATACGCTTCCCGCCATCACGCACGTCGACGGCACGGCCCGCATCCAGACGGTCGAGCCGGAGCACACACCGTTCCTGCATGCTCTGCTCGACGCGTTCGCCCGGCGGACGGGGTGCCCCGTCCTGGTCAACACCTCGCTGAACGGGAAGGGCGAACCGCTGACCGAGTCGCCGGAGGACTCACTGGCCTGTCTGACGGGCACAGCGATGCATGCGCTGGTGATGCACCCGTACCTGATCCGCAAGCGCGACGCGTCCCCGGTGCCGCCCGCCTGGACGCCCCCCAACGGGACGCCATAGGCGCTACCGCGGCGCCCCGTCCCCGAGGCGGTCCAGCACGTTGTGGGTCAGCTGCTCCACCTCAGGTGACCTGCCCGCCGCGAGCACGCGGGGCCAGTCGGTCGTTGCGGCAGTGAAGACGGTGCCGCCCGGCGTGTGCAGGCCCATGGTGGCGGCCCGGTTGCCCAGGCCCCATCCGCTGCCGCCGGCGTCCCCGACGCCCAGGATCGTGAAGTCGCGAGGCGTGCCGTCGTCACCGGTCGGCTCCGCCGGACGGCCGCGCACGAGCCGCCCGCGGTCGAAGTGGGCGCCGTCGCACTCGTAGCCCACCAGGTACTCGGTGGGCCCGCCCCCGACGACCGCACCGTCACCCAGGCCGGTGCCGGCATAGACCCAGTGGTCGGCGTGCTGCACCCGGTACCCGACCGGCTGCGGGTGGTCGTCGCGATCGCGCTCGCCGCCGTTGCGAAAGCTCACCCCGGTCAGCAGGTTCTCGGGGCGGTCCGGTCCCGCCGGGTCCGACCAGGTGGCCACGCGCCGGAACGAGCTCTGGTCATCGAACTCCACCCGCCACCAGCAGCTGTTCCCGCCGAAGAAGGCGACGTTGCCGCCGCCCTGCACGAACCGCTCGGTGTGCTCGCGCATCGCGTCGGACCAGTACTCGTCGTGCCCTGCGCCGACGAGCAGGCGGTGCCGGTCGAGTAGCCGGGGGTCCCGGTGCAGGTCGAGGTCGGTGCAGTAGTCCACGTCGTATCCGCTGCGTTCGAGCCAGGAGACGAAGGGTGCGTCCCAGTGCACGAAGGTCTGGCGCGGCGTCGGGTCGAACGGGTCGAAGTTGCCGATGTCCCACGGGGTGCCGCCCGTACCGCCCCCGGGCCGGCGCACCGACACCGACGGCGGCGCCGGCGCCGGGAGCGAGCCGGGCGCGGGAACGGAGTAGAGGCACCAGGAGGGCCCGCGACGAGGAGCGCCGAGGTTGTAGGCGTGGTAGGTCAGCACGGGCAGCTTGTAGAGGATCGGTGCCCGCGGCTGTGCGGCGCGCACGACGAACAGGGCCTGTGCGCTCCGGGCATCGGGAACGGGGACGGCGGGCGGGCGCAGCGGGTTGCCGCGGCCGTCCCCCTCGACGAGTACCGCCAGATAGATCCCCGGCCGGCATCCGGTGGGGATGTCGAGGGGGTACCCGGTCCACCCCGCCAGCTCCGCACCGTGCAGTCCGATTCCCGGCCGCCCCCAGTCCTGGAAGGGCAGATGGTGCGGCGCGTGCCTGCCGTCGAGCCACCCGGACTCCGCCACCGGCTCCAGCTGGGCGCCGCAGCGGTGCAGCACGACCCGGAACGCCGGCGCGTCGGTGGACACCCGCAGGACCAACCGGCCGCCGGGCACGACACTGGTCTCGTCCGGATACCCCTCGATCACCCCCGCGGTGTTCCCGTGCCGGGCCGCCCGAACCCGACGGTTCCCGAGCAGCCGGCGCGGGTAGCAGCACGTCGTGGAGACCGCCGAGATCGACCTGGACGCGCTGCGCCGCGAGGCCGCGTCCTGCACCAGATGCGAGCTCTACGAGCCCGCCACGCAGACTGTGTTCGGGGAGGGCCCGCCGACGGCATGGCTGATGCTGGTGGGCGAGCAGCCGGGTGACAAGGAGGACATAGCGGGCAAGCCGTTCGTCGGTCCGGCCGGCCGCGTCCTCGACACGGCGCTGGAGCGCGCTGGTATCGCGCGAGCCGAGGTGTACCTCACCAACGCGGTGAAGCACTTCCGGTTCGAGCGCCGGGGCAACCGGAGGTTGCACAAGACGCCCGGCGTCACCCACATCCGGGCCTGCCGCCCGTGGCTGGACTGCGAGCTCGCCGCGGTGCGGCCGGACGCGGTGGCCACCCTCGGCGCCATCGCCGCCAAGGCGCTCCTGGGTCCGAAGTTCCGGCTCACGAGCCAGCGGGGGCAGGTGCTCGACTGGGAGGGCCGCCGGCTGGTGGCGACCGTGCACCCGTCGGCGATCCTGCGGGTCCCAGTGGAGGCCCGGGACGAGGCGCTGGCCGCTCTGGTGGCCGACCTGCAGGTGGTGGCGGCGCTGCGTCCCTGAGCACGCGCCCTGGCGGTCAGGTGAGGCTGGCCGGTTCGCCGCCCACCAGGATGTCGAGCTCGCCGTCGCGGGCGTCCACCCGCACGTGGCTGCCCGGCGGCAGCTTGCCGGCCAGCAGGAGGCCCGACAGCCGGTTGTCCACCTCGCGCTGGATGGTGCGCCGCAGGGGCCGTGCCCCGAACTCCGGCTGATACCCGAGCTCTGCCAGCCGCCGTACTGCCGCGGGCGTGAACTCGACGGTCACGTCCTGCGCGCCGAGCCGGCGCCGCGTCTCCTCCAGCAGCAGGTCGGTGACCGTGGTGAGCTGCTCGGGGTCGAGCCTGCGGAACACGATGGTCTCGTCGATGCGGTTGAGGAACTCCGGACGGAACACCTCCCGCAGCCTGGGCATCAGCCGGTCGCGGAGCGCGGCGTCATCCTGCTCGGCCGTATCGGCCGGGCTCCCGAAGCCCAGGGCCGCGCCGCGGCTGGTGACCAGCTCCGAGCCGACGTTGCTGGTCATGATGATCACGCTGTTGCGGAAGTCGACCGTGCGGCCCTGCCCGTCCGTCAGCCGCCCGGCGTCGAGCACCTGGAGCAGCACGTTGAACACATCCGGGTGCGCCTTCTCGATCTCGTCGAGCAGCAGCACCGAGTACGGCCTGCGCCGGACGGCCTCCGTGAGCTGGCCCGCTTCTCCGTAGCCGACGTAGCCGGGCGGCGCCCCGATCATCCGCGCCACGGTGTGCCGCTCGCCGTACTCGCTCATGTCCAGGCGCACCATCCGGTCCTCCTCACCGAACAGCGCGACGGCGAGCGCCCTGGCCAGCTCGGTCTTGCCGACGCCGGTCGGGCCGAGGAACAGGAAGCTGCCGACCGGACGGTTCTCGTCGCCCAGCCCCGCTCGGGAGCGCCGGATCGCCTCGGCCACGGCGGTCACGGCCTCGTCCTGGCCCACCACACGGATGTGCAGCTCCTGCTCCAGCCGCAGCAGCCGGTCGCGTTCGGACTCGGTGAGCTGGGCCACCGGCACGCCGGTCTGGCGCGAGACGACGTCGGCGATCTCGGTGACCCCGACCTCGGGGACGCTGTCGTCCATGCTGTCCGCCGAGGTGAGCTTCCTGCGGAGCTCGGCGATCCGGTCGAGAAGCTCGGTGGCGCGCTCGTACTGCTCGTCGGCCACGGCCTGGTCCTTGTCCCGCTCGAGCTGTTCGAGGCGCTGTTCCAGCCCACGCAGGTCGGTCGACGGCGTACCGGTGCGCAGCCGCACCCTGGCCCCGGCCTGGTCCATCAGGTCGATGGCCTTGTCCGGCAGGAACCGGTCGGTGACGTAACGCTCGGACAGCTCGACGGCGGCACGCAGCGCGTCCTCGGTGTAGCGCACCTGGTGGTGGGCCTCGTAGCGGTCGCGGAGCCCGTGCATGATCTCGACGGCGTCCTCGTAGCTCGGTTCGGGCACCATGACCGGCTGGAACCGGCGGGCGAGCGCAGCGTCGGACTCGATGTGCCTGCGGTACTCGTCGAGGGTCGTGGCGCCGATGACGTGCAGCTCGCCGCGTGCGAGGGCGGGCTTGAGCATGTTGCCCGCATCCATCGAGCCACCGGCCTCGCTGCCTCCGCCGCCCGTGCCCACCATCGTGTGCAGCTCGTCGATGAAGACGATCAGCTCGTCGCCGTGGGACCGGATCTCGTCGATCAGCGCCCGCAGCCGCTCCTCGAAGTCGCCCCGGTACCGGGTCCCGGCGACGACCCCGGACAGCTGGAGCTCGACGACCCGCCGCCCCGCGAGCATGGAAGGCACGTCGCCGTCGACGATGCGCTGGGCGATGCCCTCCACGATGGCGGTCTTCCCCACGCCGGCCTCGCCGATCAGCACCGGGTTGTTCTTGGTACGCCGCGACAGCACCTCGATCGTCTGCTCGATCTCGTCAGCGCGCCCGACGACGGGATCCAGCCTGCCGCCGCGCGCCGCGGCGGTCAGGTCCTGGCCGAACTGGTCGAGTGTCGGGGTGCTCGACGGTGCACCGGGCCCGGCCTGCGCGGCGCGCGGCGCGCCGGAGGGCTGCGCACCGGGTTGGTGCGGGTCGAAGCCGGGCGGGCCGCCGGGGGAGAAGCGGGCCTGTGCGAGCAGCCTGCCGGCGGCGGACTCGGTGTTGGCCGCGATAGCCAGGAGCACGTGCTCCGGACCGATGTAGGTGGAGCCGAGCGAGCGTGAGACCTGGTGGCCGTCGAGCAGCGCGCGCTTCGCGGCGGGCGTGAGGCTGGGAGCGCGGCCCGTCGGCTCGCTGCGGTGCAGTCGCTCGTCGAGCATCCGGGCCATCGCGTCCGGGTCGACGCCGGCGCGGCTGAGCCACTGCCGGGCCGTGTCGATCCCGGTGGCCGCGAGCAGCAGGTGCAGCGCGTCGAGATCCGTGTCGCCACGGTCGACGGCCTCCTGCGCGGCGGCGGTGACGAGCTCGCGCGCCCCGGCGCTCATCAGCCGGGTGAGGTCGATCCGCCGCACCGGGCCGCGGGGACCGCCGGCGCCCGACCCGAGGTAGCGGGCGAGGAACTCCTCGTCGAACGAGCCGGGCTCGTCCGGCCCGTTGAAGCCGGTCATCAGCAACACCTTCCCGTCGGATGCGGTTCGCGCCGAAGCGTTCCCGTGCCGCCGCCCGCGAAACGATTGCCGGTCGGGGTGCTCGGGTAGCGAAAGGACATGGGCGGAGAGGCGAGGCAACAGGTGTGCGACGAGCTCCTGCAGGACGTGGTGGGTGAACTGACGACGCACGACCTGCGAGTCCGCGGTCTCGACGTGACCGCCACCGTCGACGGTGGCGTCGTCCACCTGCGCGGGGACGTGGACCGGGTCGAGCAGCTCGCCCTGCTCCGGCAGCTGGTCGGGCGCATCGCGGGGGTGCTGGCGATATGGGACCGCGTGCGCGTGGCGGGCCGGGACCCGGTGATCCTCGATCTGGGCTGTGGTGACCAGCGGCAGTACCCCAGCAACTACGGGGTGGACCGCAGGCGCACGCCGTCGGTCGCGGCCCTGGCCGACGTCTCCCGGCCGTTGCCGTTCCGCGACGCCGGCGTCGACAGGATCTTCGTGGTGCACGTGCTCGAGCACCTGATCGACTTCCTGCCGCTGGTGGACGAGTGTCACCGGGTCCTGCGGCCCGGCGGCGTGCTGCACGTGCTCTCGCCGTGGTGGAAGCACGTCAACGCGGTGGCGGACCCCACCCACGTCCGGCTCCTGGACACCCAGACCGTGAAGGGGATCTGCGCGAGCCCTGGCCGTCCGGTGTGGCACCCCCTGCACGTCGGCCGCGACGACGCCACGGTGTTCGCCGACCTCACCCCGGCGGCTCCCGGCGACGAGCCCGACCCGCGTCAGCTCGCCCGTTTCTTCGACTGACCAGCAGCCTCCGGGCCGGGGGCCGGCCTACTGGTCCTGCCAGCCGAGCGGCTCCGGGTGGTAGCCGTAGGCTGCCGCCCGCACCTGGTCCTCGTCCTCCAGTCCCGAGCCGACCGCGCCACCGACGGTCGCCAGCGAGCTGATGAGCCAGGCCAGGGTCAGGTAGTCGCCGGGCCCGACAGGGTGGCCGACGTTCTGCTGGAGCACCGACGGGTCGATCAGCAACGCCGCGGCGGTGCTGGTGGTGCCGAGCAGCAGGAGGTAGCAGACCGCCGCAGCGAGCCCCAGGGTCAGCACGGTTCCGATGTTGAACAGCCGCGCCAGCTCCTTCGGCGTGTGCTCCGACGCCTTCTCCCACAGGTCGTGCCGGACGATCAGCCAGGTCACCAGCGTTGCCAGCCCGAGCACCATGATGACGGTGAGACGCAGTCCGTCGAGCGCGTCGCCCATCTGCCAGATCGTGTTCTGGGCCATGGCGAACGCGGCCGTGCCGAACGCCCCGACCAGCAGCTTCGACAGGCCCAGGAGCGCCCGGCCGGGCCGGTTGGCCCGGACCATCCCGAGCACCAGCCGCAGCCGGCCTGCGATGCGTGATGACGCGAAACCGACCTCGCCGTCGTCGGTATGGTCGACCACCCGGCGGATCGGCCCGACCTTCTCCACCATCTGCGCGAGCCGCCGGTCCCCGGGGCGCTGACGACCGGCGGAGAGGTCACCGGCCAAACCCTCGACGAGCCCGGCGACGGCGGCTCGAACGGCCCGGAGCTGGCTGACGCCGAGCGCGGGCAGGGAGATGAGGCCGACCCGCCGGGCCGCGGACGCGTGCGCCACCAGTGGCACCCTGTCGACCTGCAGGGGTAGGTCGGTGAGGCAGATCGCGACGTCCCACCCCTCG
This sequence comes from Pseudonocardia sp., assembly GCA_025465235.1. Taxonomy (GTDB): domain Bacteria; phylum Actinomycetota; class Actinomycetes; order Mycobacteriales; family Pseudonocardiaceae; genus Pseudonocardia. The sequence goes on along the minus strand of JAODNO010000156.1, from coordinate 6,223 downwards.
TTCTTCCGCCGCTGGGCGACGTCGTCGAGGAGCGCGTCGATGCCGCCGTCCCGCCGCGGCGACACCGGGCCCCATCCCGTGCGCACCTCCCAGCGGACGCGGTCGTCGACCCGCTCCGTCAGCAGGTCGCCGAGGTCGACGGCGAGCTTCCGGGCGACCTCCGCCGGCTGGTCGGGCGGGGTCGCGAGCAGACCGACCACCACGACCGGCTGCTGCGTCTCGACGCGCGTCATCGCGTGCTCCTGGCGTGAAACCTCGGGTGCGCGCCCGTCGTCGCGACGCCTCCCTCGAGTACCCCGGCGGTCTTCGGGCAAAAACGCGCACGCCCGATGCCGAGCGCCTGCACCTCCTGCGGGAACGGGGCTGGTGCCGTTGATCGGCCTGACTGCGATGCGTGCCACACGTCAGGTGCCGCACTGGCGCGCGTGCGGCCGGTGGCCAAGACTCGCCGCAGGTTCGGACCCACTGGAGGAGAGCACATGAGTGAGACCCCGTCGACGGCGCCGCGGGTGGCCATCGTGACCGGAGCGGCCCGGGGGATCGGCGCCGCGACGGCCCTGCGACTGGCCCGGGACGGGCACGTGATCGCCGTGATCGACCTGGAGGAGGCCGCGGCCAAGGCGACGGTCGACGCGATCGAGGGCGAGGGCGGTCGGGCCCTCGCAGTCGGCGCCGACGTGGCCGATGCCGGGCAGGTCGACATGGCCGTCGCGCGCGTCGCGGAGGAGCTCGGCGCGCCCACCGTGCTGATCAACAACGCCGGTGTGACCCGGGACAACCTGCTGTTCAAGATGTCGGAACAGGACTGGGACACGGTGATGGGCGTGCACCTGCGCGGCTCGTTCCTCATGGCCCGCGCGGTGCAGAAGTACATGGTCGAGCAGCGGTGGGGCCGGATCGTCAACCTGTCGAGCACATCAGCGCTGGGCAACCGGGGCCAGGTCAACTACTCGACGGCCAAGGCCGGCCTGCAGGGCTTCACCAAGACGCTCGCGATCGAACTGGGCAAGTTCGGCGTCACGGCCAACTGCATCGCGCCGGGATTCATCGTCAGCGACATGACGAGGGCGACGGCAGAGCGAATCGGCGAGGACTGGGACACCTACGTCGCCGCCAGGGCCGCGCAGATCCCCGTGGCCCGAGCCGGCCAGGTCGAGGACATCGCGCACACCGTCTCGTTCTTCGTGAGCGAGGGCGCAGGCTTCGTCTCCGGCCAGGTGATCTACGTGGCAGGCGGTCCGAAAGCCTGAACCGGGGATAATCCGCTCCTGTGCGCTTCATCTTCCGGCCCCCGGCGGAGCACGCCGCCGGTCTGGTCTCGTTGCCGTGGGAGCAGCCCCTCGAGGACTGGGTCGATGACCGGATCCTCGAGGTGGCCCACCGCGGCATCTCCCGGCATGTCGTGCGGTTCGTCGAGGTGGACGGCTTGGTCTACGCACTGAAGGAGATCGACGAGCGGCTGGCCCGCCGGGAGTACCGGTTGCTCGGAGAGCTTGAGGCCATGGGCATGCCGGCGGTGTCGGTGCTCGGGGTCTGCGTGGAGCGGCCGCCGATCGACGGCATGGACCAGGACGCGGTGCTGGTCACACGGTTCCTCGACTACTCGATGTCCTACCGCTACGTCTTCTCCCACGGCCACACGAGCAGGCCGACGGATCAGCTCGTCGACGCGATGGTGGAGCTGCTGGCACGGCTGCACCTCGCGGGCCTGTTCTGGGGTGACTGCTCGCTGTCGAACACCCTGTTCCGCCCGGACGCCGGCAGCATCAGCGCCTACCTCGTCGACGCCGAGACGGCGGAGATGCACGAGGTCCTGTCGGACGGCCAGCGCCGGTTCGACATCGAGTACGCCGCGGAGCGGGTCGGCGGTGAGCTGTTCGACCTACAGTACGGCGGGCTGCTGCCGGCTGGCGTCGACCCCGTCGCGATCGCCGAGGAGCTGCCACGGCGCTACTACGCGTTGTGGGACGAGCTGACCCGGGAGGAGCGGTTCCAGCCCGACGAGCAGCGCTACCGGGTGGCCGAGCGGCTGGACCGCATCAACGAGCTGGGCTTCGACGTCGACGAGATCGAGCTGATCACCACACCGGAGGGAACGCGGCTGCGGGTCCACACGCAGGTGGCGGAGGCCGGCCGGCACCGCAACCAGCTGTTCGTGCTCACCGGGCTGCAGGTCACCGAGAACCAGGCGCGGCGGTTGCTGAACGACCTGGTGAGCTACCGGGGACACCTCGAGCAGAAGGAGGGCCGTCCGGTGCCGGAGACGGTGGCCGGGCACCGGTGGCGCTCCGAGGTCTACGACCGCGTGATGGCGCTCGTGCCGGAGTCGCTGGCCGACCGTCTCGAACCGGCGGAGGTGTTCCACGAGATTCTGGAGCACCGCTGGTTCCTGTCGGAGAAGGCGGGCAAGGACGTGGGCACCACTGCGGCCGCGAAGTCGTACGTGACGAGGATCCTCCCGCAGACCCCCAGCACGCTGACCGTGCTCCCCGGGGCGGACGACCCGCCCCCTCTCACGTCGCGACCGACGTAGCTGCAAGCCCCTTCGGGGTGGTTCAGGGGGCCTGGTGGGACAGCAGGACGGCCCACGGCGGCAGCGGCGGCTGGCCCGGAGCCACGTCGACCGGGCGGTCCGTCAGATTGACCACGAGAGCGCCGTCCGGGGCGCGGAACGCCAGCAGCGGCTGTGTCGGCGAGTGTCCGACCTGGACGTTGCCTGCTGCCAGCCGCGGCACCAGCCACTGCCAGGCGGGGGTGAGCGGTGTCGGCTGGCCCCCGTCGGGCTTGGTGCTGTCGGTCCACAGGGCGGAGAACTTCAGGTCGGATCCCTGCGGGCCCCACAGGAGGGCGCCCGATGCACCTGACCGGGCGTAGGCGGCCACGGTCGCGAGCGTGGCCGCCGCGCTGGCCTGGCTGGACGCTCCGCCCTCCTCGTTTTTCGGCACGTTCGGATAGAACTCCGCCCACCAGACGGGGAGCGGGGTGCGGCTGTGGATCCACTCCGTCAGGTCGGCGAACTTCTGCGCGGCGACGTCAGCGGGCGTGGCAACCGTGCCCCCGGTCGTCGACGTGCTGGCGTCGACCGCGATGAAGTCCGCGCCGACATTGTTCGCCAGCCAGTAGTCCACGACGTCGAGGGCACGCTGATCGACAGCCCCCCACGGCCCCCTGACGGCCGACGCGTTCTCCGAGCCGGGGTCGAGACTCGTCAGCACCACATACGGGCCACCGACCTGGACGTCCGGACGAACCGCCTTCACCGCTCTGTAGACCTTGTTGTAGAGCTGGGTGTAGCCCTCGTAGTCCCAGCGGTTCAGGTCGTTGTTGTAGAAGCCCTTGAGCTCGTTCCACACGAGCACCCGCTGCACCTGCGGATAGCGCTGCACCGCCTGCGCAGCCAGCGCCGCGTACTCGTCGAAATGCGTGGGCTCGGGCGCCTTCTCCAACCGTGACCAGTCGGTGTCGCCCGGTGAGCCGCCCTTCATCCAGTCAGGTGCACAGCAGAGCGTCAGAGCGGTGCGACCACCCGTGTCCTTCACGAGCTGCATGCGTTGATCCAGGCTGGACCAGTCGTACGTGCCGGGTGAGGGCTCCGGGTTGAGCGTGCCGAAGCCCATGAGGTGGATGTTCTGCCAGCCGCCGCTGGTGTTTTTCAGCACGTCGAGGCCGCGCTGGCGCGCCGCTGCAGGCTCGTCGGGGTCGAGGCTGTCCTGCGTATGGGTGACGCCCAGGTCGAGCCGGGCGGCCTGATGTTGCCAGTTCCAGTCCTTCCCGAGCCCCATCGCCTTCAGCGTCTCCGCCGACGGGTCCGGCGGCCCCGTCGGCGCAACGGCACCGGAGCAGGCGGCGAGCGCCAAAGCGAGCGCCACGAGAAGGGCGGCGAGGCGGGGAGAACGCACGGGGTACCTCGTCGGGGTCAGCGGGTGGGAGATCGAGACATCGACCCTATCGACCCGGCATTGCCGGGTCGTCGCTGTGGTCCGACGGCGAGAGGGACCCCGACAGGTAAGATCCCGGCTTCGCGCAGAGCTCGGCGTGGGTCCCACGCTGAACGACCCGGCCGCCGACCACCACGACGATCTGGTCGAGGCGGTCCAGGCGGGCCGTGTCGTGCGTGATGAGGATCATCGACCGACCCATGGTCGCGGCGAGGAGGTCGTCGAGAACCGCGTCGCGCGTGTCGGGGTCGAGGTGGGTCGTCGGCTCGTCGAGCACCAGCAGGTCCGGGTCGACGAGCAGCGCGCGGGCCAGCCCGATCCGCTGCCGCATGCCGCCCGACAGCCGGGCGCCGTGCGCGCCGACCTCGGTGTCGAGCCCGTCGGCGGCCCGCACGTCGCCCGCCAGCCGGACGCGCTCCAGCACGTCCCACAGCTCCTGGTCCGTCGCCTCCGGCCGGGCCAGCCGCAGGTTCTCCCGGACGGTGCTCGCGAAGACGTGGGGGTCCTGCGGCACGCCGCTCACCCGGGCCCGCACCACGTCGGGCTCCTGGGTCGTGACATCGATGCCATCGAGCAGGACGGTGCCGCTGTCGGGGTCGCGGAAGCGGAGCAGCACGTCCGCGAGTGTGCTCTTCCCTGAACCGCTCGGGCCGACCACGGCGACGCGCCGCCCCGGCGCGAGGTCGAGGTCGAGCCCGTCGAGGGCCCAGGGTTCGTCCGGTCCGTAACGGACGCGCAGGTCGGAGATCCGCAGGCCGTCCTCCCGGAGTCTCGGGCGGGCCGACGCGACGTGCACGGCCGGCGGGGTGTCGAGAACGTCGAACAGGCGGCCCCCGGCCGCCCGCACGGCCCCGAGCCTGCCCGCTGCTCCGGGTAGGGGCGCGACGATCTCGAACGCCGCCAGGGCCGTCAGCACCAGCACGGCGAGCGGCACCGGGGTGAGCCCGCCGTTCTCGACGGCGGCGACACCGAGCAGCAGCGTGCCCCACAGCGTCAGCCCGGCGACCAGCGCGGACGCGCCTGCGCCGAGCCCGAGCAGGCCGGCGTCACGGCGCTCGACGCGAGTGAGCTCGGCGCCGGCCTGCTCGACGCGGGCCACCGCGGCCGGCATCGCGCCGTAGGCGACCAGGTCGGGCGCGCCGTGCAGCGCGTCGACCATCGCGGTGGACAGCGCAGCCCTCGCCGCGGCCCGGCGCCGGCCCGGCTCCCGACCCGCGGCGCCCGCGATCAGCGGGACAGCCACCCCGCCCAGCAGGAGCCCGCCCGCGAGCAGCACCCCGCCGGGTACCAGCAGCGCGGTGCCCACGGTGACGACCGCCGCTCCGGAGACGACGGCGGCGAGCGGTGGGGTGAGGCCGCGGACGAGCAGGTCCTGCGTCGAGTCGGTGTCGCTGACCAGCCGCGTCACCAGGTCGCCTGAGCGGAAGCGGTGGATCGGCTCGGTGCGGGCGAGCCGCTCGTACACGCGCACCCTGACGTCGGCCAGCGTCCGCAGCGCGGCGTCGTGGGTGACCAGGCGTTCGAGGTAGCGGGCGATCCCGCGGGTGATGCCGAGCGCGCGCGTGGCCAAGACGGCGGCGCTCAAGGCCGTGATCGGGGGGTGGGTGGCCGCGGTGGCGATCAGCCAAGCCGCCACGACGAGGAGACCCACGCCGGACGCAGTGGCGGTCGCGCCGGCCAGCACGCCGAGCGCGAAGCGGGCCCCGCGCGGGCGCGCCAGGGCGATCATGCGCGTCAGCGGGCCCGTCATCGTCCCGCCCGCATCGGCAGGGCGACCCGTCCGTGATCCAGGTGCACCACCTCGTCGGCGAGGTCGGCCCAGCCCGCGTCGTGCGCGACGATCACCCCGGTACTGCCGCGCAGCAGCCGGGCGACCGCTCCCCGCACGGCCACCGCGTTCTCCGGGTCGAGGTGGGCGGTCGGTTCGTCGAGCAGGACGATCGGGGCAGCGGCACCGTCGCCCTGCCCTCCCAGTACACCCTCCTGGCGGAGGAACGCCCTGGCCAGCGCGATGCGCTGGCGCTGCCCCGCCGAGAGCCTGTTGCCGCGCTCGCCCAGCCGGGTTGCGTAGCCGTCGGGAAGCGCGTCGATCAGCTCCGCGGCCTCGGCGAGCCCGGCCGCGCGCCGCACGGCGGCATCCGACGAGCCCGGTGCGCCGAGGCGGATGTTGTCGGCGACCGACGCATCGAACAGGTACGGCCGCTGCGGTACCCAGGCGATCCGGTGGCGCCACTCCTCGGCCGCCACGTCCCGCAGGTCGACGGCCTCGCCCGCCGCCCCGCCGA
>JAODNO010000570.1 GCA_025465235.1 Pseudonocardia sp. | reverse complement strand
GGACAACCTCAGGGTGCCGTCCGGCATCGGCTACTCGATCATGGGCAGGCGGTTGGTTCGCAGCGTGATGCCCGACCTGGAGCCGCCCGCAGGGGTGGTCGAGCTCGAGGGGGTACCGGGGCAGCTGCGCTCGGCGCTGCTGTCGGCGACCGAGCCCGATGAACCCGGCCACGACGAGGTGGCGCTGCTCTCGGCCGGAGCGGAGGACTCGGCGTTCTTCGAGCACCGGCTGCTCGCCGAGCGCATGGACATCCCGTTGGTGACGCCGCGGGACCTGCAGGTCACCGAGGACGGCGTCTACCTCGTGGGGTCGGGCGCTCGACGGCGGCTCTCGGCCCTCTACCGCCGGCTCGACGAGCGCACCCTGCTCGCTGCGAAGGGCGCGGACCAGCGCCCTATCGGGCGGGCGCTGTGCAACGCCGTGGCGCGGGGCCACGTCGCGCTGCTCAACGCGATGGGCAATGGCGTGGCCGACGACAAGCTGGTCTACGCGTATGTGCCGCAGATGATCTCCTACTACCTGGGCGAGGACATCCTGCTCGACAACGTCACGACCTACCCGTGCGTCGACGCGGACCGCCGCGCGGAGGTACTCGACCGGCTCCACGAGCTCGTGCTCAAGCCGGTGGACGGGTACGGCGGGCAGGGCATCGTGATCGGGCCGCAGGCCGATCGCGCGGAGCTGGCGGAGGTGGCCGAGGCGGTGCGCGCCAACCCCGCCGGGTGGGTGGCCCAGGACCTGGTGATGCTCTCCACCCACCCGACGTTCGCCGACGGCAGGCTGGCGCCCCGCGCCGTGGACCTGCGGGCGTTCGTGCTGCAGTCCCGGTTCGGCGAGCGCACCCAGCTGGAGGTGGCCCCGGCGGCCCTCAGCCGGGTCGCCCCGGCCGGGAGCATGATCGTCAACTCCTCGCGTGGCGGCGGGGCGAAGGACACCTGGGTGCTCCGCTGAGCGGGCGCTATCGAAGGAGCGGTGCGGCCCGGCCACAGGCCTCGAGCAGCGGCTCCGGGTCGGGTGCCTCCGCAGTCGCCTGGAACACCACGGTGTCGGCGCCGGCGGCCGCGAGCTGCAGCGCAGATTCCTCGACCCTCGCCTGCAGCCCGGCCGTCGTGGTGTCCACCTCCACGTAGACGACGGTGCGGAAGGCGTCGGTACGCCCCGCCGCCGCCCGGCCTTCCTCCGCCTGGGCCCGTGCCTCGCGGACCTGCGCCGCGGTGACGCCGGAGTCGAGGATGACGCCGTCGGCGATCTCCCCGGCCAGCCGCACGGTCTTGGGCCCCCTCGCCCCGACCAGGAGCGGCGGCACCTCACGGGGCGGCCAGTCGAGCGCGACGCCCTCGAGGTGGACGAATCGGCCGTCGACGTCGACGGTGCGCCCGTGCAGCAGGTCACGGACCGCGGCGGTGTGCTCGCGCAGCAGGGTCATCGGCGACGGAACGCGGGCTCCCACCTGCGCCATCCAGTCCAGGACGCCATGCCCGAGGCCGGGCAGGAACCGGCCGGGGAACAACCGGGCGAGCGTGGCGATCTCCATCGCGGCGAGCGCAGGGTTGCGCAACGGCACCGGCAGCAGGCCCACCCCGACCTGCAGCCGCTCGGTCCAGGCAAGCGCCGCGGCCGCCGCGGTGAGGCCGCCCTCCAGGAAGCAGTCCTCCCAGAGCCACAGCTGGCTGACGCCGAACGCCTCTGCGGCGAGGGCCACGTCACGGAGGCGTTCGGGAGGTGACTGCGGCCGGAACACCACGCCGAGATTCGGTTCGTTCATGCCGCAAGTCCATCATGCGGCGGACAGAGAGATTTTGGTCACACATTGGAAACAGGACCCGGGTTGCGCAGGCGGGGCACCGCATCGTCCACTCAACCTTCGACGTCCGGATCCTCTCGGGCGTGACGACGCAGGGAAGGACGCGCGGATGTGCGGTATCGCCGGTGAGATCCGGTTCGACGGTGGCGATCCCAACGTGGAGGCCGTCGCCCGGATCACCGCCGAGATGCACCGCCGGGGCCCGGACGGCTCGGGGGTGTACTCGACGGGTGCGATCGCGCTCGGCCACCGCCGCCTGAAGATCATCGACCTGTCCGAACGCGGTGCGCAGCCGATGGTGGACTCCGAGCTCGGGCTCGTCGCGGTGTTCAACGGGCTCATCTACAACTACCGCGAGCTGCGCGCGGAGCTGGAGGCGGCGGGCCACCACTTCTTCTCCACATCCGACACCGAGGTGCTGCTCAAGGCGTTCAAGCAGTGGGGCCCGGCGTGCGTCGAACGCTTTCTGGGCATGTTCGCCTTCGCCGTGGCCGACCGCGACACCGGCGTGCTGACGCTGGGCCGCGACCGGCTCGGCATCAAGCCGCTCTACCTCACCGAGGCCCCGGGACGGCTGCGGTTCGCGTCCTCGCTCCCGGCGCTGCTCCAGGGCGGTGGCATCGACACGTCGATCGACCCGGTCGCGCTGCACCACTACATGACCTTCCACTCGGTGGTGCCCGCCCCGCGGACGATCCTGACCGGCGTACGCAAGCTTCCGCCTGCCACCGTGCGGACGATCCAGCCGGACGGCACGTACAGCGACCACGTGTACTGGCGGCCGTTGCACACCCGTCGGCCCGAGCACGCCGGGATGACCGCCCGCGACTGGCGCGACGCGGTGCTGGAGTCGCTACGGGTCGCGGTGCGCAGACGGATGGTGGCCGACGTCCCTGTCGGCGTGCTGCTGTCGGGCGGGCTGGACTCGTCGCTGGTCGTCGCCCTGCTGGCCGCCGAGGGGCAGACCGGCCTCAAGACGTTCAGTGTCGGGTTCCACGCCGCGGCGGGCGAGGCCGGTGACGAGTTCGAGTACTCCGACCTCGTCGCGGAGCATTTCGGCACCGACCACCAGCAGATCCTCGTCGACCCCGCGCGGATGCTGCCCGCCGTGGACGAGACCATCGTGGCGATGGCCGAGCCGATGGTCAGCCACGACTGCGTCGCGTTCTACCTGCTCTCGCAGGAGGTGTCGAAGTCGGTCACGGTCGTGCAGTCCGGGCAGGGCGCGGACGAGGTGTTCGCCGGGTACAGCTGGTACCCGCCGCTGGCCAGGGTGCCCCGCAGGCACGGAGCCCAGGCCTACGCGGAGCAGTTCACCGACCGGGACCACACCGACCTCGCCGGCATCCTGGAGCCGGAGTGGTTGCTCGACCACGACCCCAGCCGGGAGTTCATCGCCGAACACTTCGACGCCTCTGGCGCCGACGAGACACTCGACGCGGCGCTCCGGCTGGACTCGACGGTCATGCTGGTCGACGACCCCGTCAAGCGCGTGGACAACATGACGATGGCGTGGGGCCTGGAGGCGCGTGTCCCGTTCCTGGACCACGAGCTCGTTGAGCTCGCCGCCGCCTGCCCGCCGGAGCTCAAGCTCGCCCACGGCGGGAAGGGCGTGCTGAAGGAGGCCGCCCGCGGCGTGGTCCCCGACGAGATCATCGACCGGCCGAAGGGATATTTTCCGGTTCCGGCGATCCGGCACCTGGAGGGCCCCTTCCTGGACCGGGTGCGCGACGCCGTCACCGACCCCGTGGCGAAAGCACGAGGGCTGGTGCGGCGGGACTGGCTGGACGCGATGCTGGCCGACCCGAACACGAAGCGAACGAATCTGGGTTCGAACGCGTTGTGGCAGGTGGCGCTGCTGGAGATGTGGTTGCAGGAGAGGGGGCTATAGGGATGGATCACGTAGGGGTGTCGGACTTCACCGAACGGCGGCTCGCGCGTCTGGCCGGCAGTGCCGACGCGCGTCCGACCGGCGCCACCTACGGCGACCTGTTCCCGACGGCGTACTCCCACCCGGTGCCCTCCCCCGACGGCGGTCTGG
>JAODNO010000145.1 GCA_025465235.1 Pseudonocardia sp. | reverse complement strand
CTCCGGGATGCCGCTGCGCACGGCGGCCAAGCGGTGCCCCGATGCGGTGTTCCTGCCCGCCGACAACGCCCACTACGAGGAGGTCTCCGAGGAGGTCATGGCCTCCCTGCGCCGGCTCCCCGATGTGGTGGTCGAGGTGATGGGCTGGGACGAGGCGTTCCTCGGCGTGGAGACCGACGACCCCGAGCCCCTGGCCCGGGAGGTACGGGCCGCCGTGCTCGCGGCGACCCGGCTGTCGTGCACGGTAGGCATCGGCGACAACCTGCTGCGCGCGAAGCTGGCCACGGAGTTCGGCAAGGCGTCGCCGGGGAGCGAACGCGGGCCCGGCATGGGCACCGGCGTCTTCTGCCTCACCGCTGCGAACTGGGAGGAGGTGATGGCCGACCGTCCGACCCAGGCCCTGTGGGGGATCGGCACGAAGACCGCCCGCAAGCTCGCCGAGCGCGGCCTCACCACCGTGCGCGAGCTGGCCGCCGCCGACCCGGCTGCACTGGCCGCCGACCTGGGCCCTGCGATGGGCCCCTGGTACGTCCAGCTCGGGCGGGGCATCGGCCGCGCCAGGGTGGAGGGCACGCCGTGGATGCGCCGCTCGCGCAGCCGCGAGACGACCTTCCAGGACAACATCACCGTGTGGGACGACGTGCGCACCGAGGTGGCCGCGCTGGCCCGCCGCGTCGCCCGGGACATCACGGTCGATGGCAGGCCGGCCGCCCGGGTGGCTGTCAAGGTGCGCTTCGCGCCCTTCTCCACCTACACCCGCAGCGCGACGCTCGACGCTCCGACCTACGACGGCGACCGGATCGAGGCGGGCGCGCTGCGCGTGCTGGAGCTGTTCACCTCACGACGCCCGGTGCGCCTGCTGGGGGTGCGGGCGGAGTTCGAGCAGCCGTAGCGACCCTGCTGATCAGCCGATCCGCCCGCGGTCACGGTGCGCCGCGCTCCCGGGCTTCCTCCAACCACCGCACCGCTTCCTCGACCGTCCCCACCGCGGGCACGTCGGGTGCGGGCGGCCGGTCGAGCAGCACGACGGGCACGCCCAGCTCACGCGCGGCGACCAGCTTGGCGGCGGTCATCTCGCCCCCGCTGTCGCGGGTGACCAGCACATCGATGCGATGCTCGCGCAGCAGCTCGCGCTCGGCGTCCGCGGTGAACGGCCCGCGGCCGCGCACGACCTCGCACCGGGCCGGCAGGGGCGGCTGCGGCGGGTCGACGGAGCGGAGCAGGAACCAGAGCCCGTCGAGCGCCGCGAACGCGGCGAGATCCCCGCGTCCGGTGGACAGGAAGACGCGTTGCCCCAGGGTGGGCAGCAGCGCTGCGGCGCTCGCCGCGTCCGGGACCCGGTGCCAGCGGTCTCCTGGGCCTGCCGTCCAACCGCGGCGCCGCAGGACGAGCAGCGGCACCCCCGCAACGGCGGTGGCCGCGACGGCGTGCGCCGTCATCCGGGCGGCGAACGGGTGCGTGGCGTCCACCACCACGTCGGTCCCGTGCCGGCACAGCCACGCGGCCAGCCCGTCGACGCCGCCGAATCCACCGATCCGGACGTCCCCCTGTGGGAGCGAGGGCACCGCCACCCGCCCGGCCAACGAGGACGTGACGACGAACTTCCGTTCGTTCAGTGCGTCGGCGAGCCGCCGGGCCTGTCCGGTGCCGCCGAGGACGAGAACGTTCACCCGTCCCGCCGCCGCAGCAGGTAGGTGTCCATGATCCAGCCCTTGCGCTCGCGCTGCTCGGCCCTGACCCGCACGATCTCGCCCTTGACCTGCTGCAGGTCCCCGTGCAGGAGCACCTCGTCCGCCGTGCCCAAGTAGGCACCCCAGTAGATGTCGAGGTCGGGGTCAGGAAGCGTGGCAAAAGCGTTGCGTGCGTCGAGCATGACGACGACGTCGTCCATGCCCGCCGGGAGACCCTCGGCTGCGAGCCTGCGTCCTGTCGTGACCATGAACGGGCGCCCGACCCGGTTGAGGATCAGCCGGTGCCGCGCCGCGAGCGCCTGCACGCTGCTGATCCCCGGGATCGACTCGACCTCGAACTCCACGGCGCCGCGCGCGCCGATGCGCTCGAGGATGCGGAGTGTGCCGTCGTAGAGGGCGGGGTCGCCCCAGACGAGGAAGGCGCCGCATCCGTCCTCGTCGAGCTCGTCGGCAATCATCCGCTGGTAGATCAACTCGCGACGCTCCTGCCAGTCCACGACGGCGGCCTCGTACCCGCCCGGCGCCGCGGCCCGGTCCCGCTCCGGGTCGCCGGCCTCCACCACGCGGTGATGTCGCGTCACGTGCCGGTCCAGGAGCTCGGTACGCAGCCGCGCCAGGTCGCCCTTGTCGTCGCCCTTGTCGATGGTGAAGAAGACGTCGACACGGTTCATCGCCTCGACCGCCTGAAGTGTGAGGTGCTGGGGGTCGCCCGCGCCGATACCGATGACGTAGATCCTGCGCACTGGTGGACGCTAACCCGGATCCGGCGCGTCGGGCGGGGGGGTGTCGGGCACGCGCATGACGAGCGCGGCGGGCTCCACCCGGATCTGCAGCCGTGTCGCGTCGCCGATCGGGTCGCCGTCGAGCTGGGACGGCTGCGGCGCCTCTGCCTCGATCACGATCGACCGCGCCTGCCAGTGCTCGACCCGGGAGTTCCCTGCGCGCCGCTTGCTGATCACGCGGCCGGCCACCGCGACCCACCCGGCGAGGCCCTTCGGGGCGATGTTCACGACGTCGAGCACGCCGTCGTCGATCGTGGCGCTCGGCATCAGGACGAGCCCGCCGAGCAGCGTGCCGCTGTTGCCCACGACGACCGTGCGGGTGCGGCGGCGCAGAGGAGTCCCGTCGTCGAGGGTCAGGGTGACGCGCGTGCGCCTGCCCCGCATCGCGCGCAGCCCGGAGATCACGTAGGCGAGCGGACCGACCCGCACCTTCAGCGCCTCCGGGGTGCTCTCCATGATCGCGGCGTCGAACCCGGTGCCCGCCATCACCAGGAAGACGTGCTCGTCCGCGGAGCCGTCCACCCGGATCCGGCCGACGTCGATCTTCCGGTCGTCGCCGGTCAGGGCGATGCGGACGGCCGCGGCCACGTTGTCCGGGGTACCGAGGGTACGGGCGAGCAGGTTGCCGGTACCGGCCGGCACGAGACCCATTGCCACCCCGGTACCCGCGAGGGCCTGCGCGACGGACCGCACCGTGCCATCGCCGCCGCAGGCGAGGACGACGTCGGCGCCGCTCTCGACGGCGAGCCGGGCCTGCCCGGTGCCGGGATCCTCGACGGTGGTCTCCAGCCACAGCGGGTCGGCCCAGCCCAGGCCGGCGCAGACGGACTCGATCCGCCTCCGTGTACCTGGCTCGATCTTGGTCGGGTTCGCGACGACCGCGGGCAATGGGCGGTCCTCCGGCTCCGCGGTCAACGAGTCCGGGTCGGTGCCCGACGGGCGGCTCCTGACCGCCACGGTCACGAGCAGAGCCAGCACGGGCAGGGCGGCCAGCACGAGGATCCACCAGTCGCCGGACACGGCGGAACAATAATCGTCCAGCCGCGGGATACGGGCCTCAGGCCGCGACGAGCCCCCGCGGCTCGGCGTAGGGCAGGCCGAGGTCGTGGGCCACCTCGAGGCTGGTGAGGGCGCCGTCGTGGGTGGACAGGCCTGCCGCCAGCGCGGGATCTGCCGTGAGGGCGTCGGCCCAACCGAGGTTCGCCAGCCGCAGCACGTAGGGCAGCGTGGCGTTGGTCAACGCGTAGGTCGAGGTGTGCGGCACCGCCCCGGGCATGTTCGCCACGCAGTAGAACACCGAGCCGTGCACCCGGTAGGTCGGGTCGTCGTGTGTCGTGGGCCGGGAGTCCTCGAAGCAGCCGCCCTGGTCGATGGCGATGTCGACGAGCACGGAGCCCGGCTTCATCGCGGCGACGAGGTCGTTGCTCACCAGCCGCGGCGCCCGGGCTCCCGGCACCAGTACGGCACCGATCACGAGATCGGCACCGAGGCAGGCCTTCTCGAGCTCATGTGCGTTGGACACGATGGTGCGCACGCGGCCCGCGTAGCGGTCGTCGAGTCTGCGGAGCTTCGTGACGTCGAGGTCGAGCACGGTGACGTCGGCGCCGAGCCCGACGGCCATCGCCACCGCGTTCTGCCCCGAGACGCCCGCACCGATCACCACAACGCTCGCCGGGCGCACGCCGGGCACGCCACCGAGCAGCACGCCACGCCCACCGGCGGCGCGCATCAGCGCGCTCGCCCCGGCCTGCGGCGCGAGCCGGCCCGCCACCTCGCTCATCGGAGCGAGCAACGGCAGCGTGCCGTCGGGAAGTCGGACGGTCTCATAGGCGATCGCGGTGGTTCCGGCGGCAAGCAGCGCTTCGGTGCACGGAAGCGACGCGGCGAGGTGGAGGTAGGTGAACAACACCTGGCCACGCCGCAGCCGGCGGTACTCCTGCTCGATCGGCTCCTTCACCTTGAGCAACAGGTCGGCGGCGTTCCACACCTCGTCCGGCGTGGCGGTGATGCGAGCGCCCGCGGCCTCGTAGTCGCCGTCGGTGATCGAGCTCCCGAGGCCCGCGCCCTGCTCGACGAGCACGTGGTGCCCGGAGCGGGTGAGCTCGTGCGCCCCGGCAGGGGTCAACGCGACACGGTACTCGTGGTTCTTGACCTCGCGAGGCACTCCGATTCGCATAGGCGGAGAATGAATAAATCACTGAACATACGCAATAGTTGCGCAGAAGATTCGGTAGCCTGCCCCTATGCCCCTGCCTCCTGCGGGCGCCATGCCCGCCCGGCCCCTGCCGCCGCAGGATGTTCGGCCCCTCGACAGCACCGACCACGCGATCCTCCGTGTCCTCGGCAGCGACGCCAGGATCTCGAACAAGGAGCTGGCCGAGCGGGTCGGCGTCGCCCAGTCGACGTGCCTCGCGCGGGTGCGCACGCTGCGTGAGAGCGGGGTGATCCGGGGCTACCACGCCGACATCGACCCCAGGGCGCTCGGCCACGACCTCCAGGCGATGATCGCGATCCGGCTGCAGCCGCACGCGCGGGCCGTGATGGGCGACCTGGTGGCCGAGCTCAGCAGGCGCAGTGAGGTTCTCGACGTCTACTTCGTCGCCGGGGCGAACGACTTCCTCGTCCACGTCGCCACGGCGAGCACCGACGAGCTGCGCCGGTTCGTCGCCGACCACCTCAACCGCGATCCGGCCATCGCCGGCACCGAGACCAACCTGATCTTCGAGCACACACGCGCGGCCGGCAGGCGCGGCTCGGTCTCCGCGCCCGGCCAGCCATCGTGACCCCGACTCACGCGAGGAACGCGCGGAGCCCCTCGAGGAGCCGGTCGACGTCGTCGTCGTCGTTGTAGGGGGCGAGCCCGATGCGCAACGCGCCGCCGTCACCGAGACCGAGGCGCCGCGACGCCTCGAGGGCGTAGAACGAGCTCGCGGGTGCGTTCACGCCTCGCCCGGCGAGGAACTCGTACGCCGCGCCAGGCTCCCGGTCGGCGAACCCGACCAGCAACGTCGGCGTCCGATGGGCCGCGCGGGAGTACACGGTCACCCGGGGGAGCGCGGCGAGCCCCTCCTCGATGCGGGCGCGCAGCCGGTCCTCGTGCTTCCCCACCACGCTCATGGCGCAGGCCAGCTGCTCCCGCCTACCCGCCGCCGGGTCGACGTTCGACGGACCCAAGGACGCCAGGAAGTCGACGGCCGCGGTGGTGCCGGCGAGCAGCTCGTAGGGCAGGGTGCCGAGCTCGAACCGCTCCGGGACGGCGTCGGTGGAAGGCAGCAGCTTCTGCGGGCGCAGGTCGGCGAGGAGCTCCGGCGCCGCGGCGAGCACGCCGCAGTGCGGGCCGAGGAACTTGTAGGGGGAGCAGGCGTAGAAGTCCGCGCCGAGCGCCTCCAGGTGCACGGCGGCATGCGCCGTGAAGTGCACCCCGTCCACGTAGGCGAGGGCGCCCGCCTCGTGCGCGAGATCGGTGATGGCCCGCACCGGCGGACAGGTGCCGATCAGGTTCGACGCCGCGGTCACGGCGACGAGGCGCGTACGCGGTGAGAGCACGGCGGCGAGGTCCTCCGCCGTGAGCTCACCCGTCGCGGGGTCGAAGTCGGCCCACCTCACGACGGCTCCCACTGCCTCCGCCGCATGCACCCACGGCCGGATGTTGGCGTCGTGGTCGAGCCGGGTGACCACGACCTCGTCGCCTGGTCGCCACGTCGCGGCCAGGGTGCGGGCCATGTCGTAGGTGAGCTGGGTCATGCTGCGGCCGAACACGATCCCGCCCGGGTCGCTGCCGAGCAGGTCGGCCATCGCCTGCCGGGCCCCGGTCACGATGTCGTCGGCCGTGCGCTCGGCCGCCGTGACCCGACCGCGGTTGGCCAACGGGGAGACCAGTGTGCGGGCCACCGCGTCAGCGACGACGTCCGGCACCTGCGACCCTCCTGGGCCGTCGAAGTGGGAGTACCCGGCCCTCAGCGCGGGGAAGTGGTCACGGATGGCCTGGATGTCATAGCGCATACGCGAACCTTGTCATGAGCATCCGGGTGGGGCATCCCACCTGTGATCATCCCAGCTGTGATCCAACCCGGGGCCCAGGACACCGGCGTCACCAGGCGTCAGGCTCTTCCGAGCCGGGGGCACGATGGCGGCCCTGGCGCAGCCCTCGCTGGTAGGTGGCGAGGCGCTCCCGCACCCGGTCGGGCACGCGCTCTCCGGCGGGGATCGTGCCCTGGACGCGCGGCGGCGGGACGAGTTGGTTGCCGGGACGCCGACGTGGCAGACCGCTCGGTGTGACGGGCTCGGGGTCGGAGCGAGCGGCCCGTGCAGCGGCCGCCTGCCACTCGCTGTCGTTCGGCGACTCCCAGTTCAGCGGGTCGTCGCCGTTGGTCTGGCCGCCCCGCTCCTCGAGCTCGGCGGCAGGCTCGGGGTCGCGGAACCACGCCGACGCGATGGCCTCGAAGATCGGGGTGGCGTACCGGTCGTCGAGCGGCTCGAGCGGCAGGTCGAACAGCGGGCCGAACAGCTCGTCCACCTGTGAGGACGCCGACGGGGAGTACATCGGCTCCTGCGGCTCGACCGGTGGCGCCACGTCGGGGCGTCCGGAGCCGTTGCCGAAGTAGCCTGATCCATTGTCCGCGAGGCCGGAACCGGAGCCGTCGCCGAAGTGACCAGTTCCGTTGTCCGCGACACCGGAACCGTTGCTCAGCAGACCGGAACCGATGCCCAGCTGCGTGGATCCGTTGCCCAGCGAACCGATGCCGCCGTGCCCGATCGTCAGTAGCGGATCGGAGAGCAGCGAAGCGGGCTCGGCGTCGAGGGTGATGCCGGCAGGCGGGCAGTGCACGCTCGCGACCGGCCCTGAGCCGGTGCGCGGAGCCCCGGCGAGGGGGCGATGCAGGGAGATGCCGTAGTGCGAACGCTGGGCGAGCTGCTCGGCGACGACGGCCACACCTCGCCCGTCGAGGCCGTCGGGGTCGTGATGCGGGCCGCCGTCCACCGACACTTCGACGACGAGCGCGCGCGACTCGATACGACTCGCGACGTCGAGATGCGCTCCTGGGTAGACCACGGTGACGTCCTCGACGAGCTCGGCCAGCACGTGCAGCAACTCCGTGGCCGCGCCGGCCGAGACGGTGGCGGCGGGAGCGTGCCGGACGTCGACGCGGTGTGGCTCCTCGGCGGCGGACGCGGCGTCGGCCAGCAGGTCGGACAGCCGCCGCGGGGCGTTGTCACGGCTCCCGGGTTCCTGACCGCACAGCAGCAGCAGGCTCTCGGTGTCGCGCTGCATCCTGCGGCTGGCCTCGACCAGGTCGGGAAGCCCGGCGGGCTCGGGATAGAGCTGCTCCGTCCGCATCCGGTCCAGCAGCCACAGCTGCCGGTCGAGGCGAGCCCGCAACCGGCGCGCCACGTCGGCGGCGGCCTCGTAGCCCGACGGGCGCTGCGGAGCGACGCCGTCCCACCGGTCGGGCCACCGCGTGGATCCCTGGCGTCCGACGTTCACCGAGTCGCTCTCGGATGCGAACATCCTGTCGACCACCAGTCGATCCTCTCGAACGTGTTCGATGCGCCGCTCCCCTCCTCGGGGGCCGTGCGTGGGTGGGGCACAGCCGGGCAACGCGGAGTGGCATCTCCTGGCGTGGCACGTTACATCGCACTGCTCGACCTGCGGCATCGGTCACGGAGGCTGCGCTCAGGACACGCCCCCATGCGGCGGGCGGACACGGCCATTACGGCCGACAATGAACGGCCAGCACAGTAACCCACAGGGGACGAGCCGACGACGGCGCGGGGGACGAGCGGCCGCGATCCTGCGATCAACCGGATGGGCGAAGTTCGGGACGCACCGATGAGTTCCCGGCCCGGCGCCGGTCACCATCGCCGTGCGCCGTGCGGTGCGGCGCGAAGTGTGTGGAGTGGAGGCCTGCGGTGACGGGTGTACGGGTACTGGTCGGCACGCGCAAGGGTGCGTTCGTCCTGACCTCCGACGGCAAGCGCGAGCGATGGGACGTCAGTGGCCCGCATTTCTCCGGGTGGGAGGTCTACCACGTGACGGGGTCACCCGCCGACCCCGATCGGGTCTACGCCGCGCCGTCCGGTGGCTGGTTCGGTCAGGTCGTGCAGCGCTCGGACGACGGCGGCGTCACGTGGTCGGCGGTCGGCAACGAGTTCGTCTACGAGGGCGTGCCCGGCACCCACCAGTGGTACGACGGCACGCCGCACCCCTGGGAGTTCGCGCGGGTCTGGCACCTGGAGCCGGCACTGAACGATCCCGACACGGTCTACGCCGGCGTAGAGGACGCCGCCCTGTTCCGCTCCGCCGACGGCGGCCGCACATGGCAGGAGCTGCCCGGGCTGCGCGAGCACGGCTCGGGACCGCAGTGGCAGCCGGGAGCGGGCGGCATGTGCCTGCACACCATCGTGCTGGATCCGCGTGATCCCGCCCGGATGCATGTCGCGATCTCGGCGGCAGGGGTGTTCCGCACGGACGACGCCGGCAAGACCTGGCGGGCGACCAACCGGGGGCTGCAGTCGGATGGCATCCCCGACCCCGATGCCGAGGTGGGGCACTGCGTGCACAACCTCGCGATGCATCCGTCGCGGCCGGACGTGCTCTTCATGCAGAAGCACTGGGACGTCATGCGCAGCGACGACGCCGGCGACACCTGGCACGACGTCGGCGGCAACCTGCCCAGCGACTTCGGCTTCCCCATCGCGGTGCACGCGCACGAGCCGGAGACGGTGTACGTCGTGCCGATCACCAGCGACTCTGAGCACTTCCCGCCGGAGGGCAAGCTGCGGGTGTACCGCAGCCGCACCGGCGGGAACGAGTGGGAGGCGCTCACCAACGGCCTGCCGCAGCAGCACTGCTACCTCAACGTGCTGCGCGACGCGATGGCCGTCGACTCCCTCGATGACTGCGGCGTGTACTTCGGCACCACCGGCGGCCAGGTGTACGCGTCGTCGGACGCCGGGAACAACTGGGCGCCCATCGTGCGCGACCTGCCCGCGGTGCTGTCGGTGGAGGTGCAGACAATCCCATGAGCGACCCGATCACGGTGACCGCCCCGGTGCGGATCAAGCTGCCGGCCCACCTGCGGAAGCTCGCGCAGGTCGACGGCGAGGTCACCGTCGACCTCACGGGCCCAGCCACTCTGCGCATGGCGCTGGACGCGCTGGAGCGCACGTACCCGGTGCTGCGCGGCACGATCCGCGACCACAGCACCCAGCGGCGCCGCGCGTTCGTGCGGTACTTCGCCTGTGAGCAGGACATCTCCCACGACTCGCCGGACGACCCGTTGCCGGAGAGGGTTGCGGCGGGGAGCGAGCCCCTGCTCATCGTGGGGGCGATGGCCGGCGGCTGAGTTCTCCGCCGGCAGGGTCACTCGAACCGGGCAGGGTCCCCCGCGCCCCGGCGAACGATCTCCGGTTCGGGCCCGGAGAAGTCGACCACCGTCGTGGGCTCGGTGCCGCAGTCGCCGGAGTCGAGCACGGCGTCCAGCGCGTTGTCGAGCCGCTCCTTGATCTCCCAGCCCTGTGTGAGTGGTTCGGGCTCGTCGGGCAGCAGCAATGTGGACGACAGCAGGGGCTCCCCCAGCTCGGCGAGCAACGCCTGCGCCACGGTGTGCTGGGGGATCCGCACTCCGACCGTCTTCTTCTTCGGGTGCAGCAGCCTGCGCGGCACCTCCTTCGTGGCAGGCAGGATGAACGTGTAGCTGCCCGGCGTCGCCGCCTTGATCGTGCGGAAGACCGTGTTGCTGACCTGCACGAACTGCCCGAGCTGGGCGAAGTCCCGGCAGACGAGCGTGAAGTGGTGCCTGTCGTCGAGGTGGCGGATCTCGCGGATCCGCTCCAGTCCCTCCTGGTCGCCCAGCTGGCACCCCAGCGCGAAGCAGGAGTCGGTCGGGTAGGCGATGAGCCCCCCCGACCGGATGATGTCCCCGACCTGGCCGATCGCGCGCCGCTGGGGATCGATCGGGTGCACATCGAAGTACCGCGCCATGCGCAGAGCTTAGGGCGGGAGCCACACCGACGGGTGTAACGCCGGGCGGGGCCGGGGCACTGCACAGCCATCGATCCCGTCGATGGGAGGCCGTCACGCTGATGAGCACGCGGGGCCGCCGGTCCGTACCGCGGCTCTCCGCGTTGCCCCGGCGGCTGCTGTCCCTGCACGCCGCGGTGGCGCTGCAGGGGTTCATGCTCTGACTGCCGGTGGAGAAGCTGTTCATGACCGAGATCGGCTTCGACGCCGCCGCGTCGGCGTCATGTCCGCCGCCTACGCCGCATTCGTGCCGATCGTCGAGATTCCGTCCGGGATCCTCGCCCACCGGTGGAGCCGGCGCGGCGTCCTTGTTGTGGCGAGCACCGCGCTCGCGCTGTGCGCGCTGGTCGGCGGGCTCAGCCATGACGTGCCCACCTACATCCTCGCCGCGCCCACCTACATCCTCGCCGCGCTCGTGCTGGGCGTCCACTTCGCGATGGAATCGGGCACGATGGACTCGGTCATCTACGACACGGTGCTGGAGGAGACCGGCAGCAGCGGCGCCTTCGAGCGCCGCCGGCGCGATCTCGTGGATCGTGTGTGCTGCTGGTCAGGGCAGCACGGGCCGTCGGGCCTTGGTGACGCGCCGTAGTGCTGCCCGGCACCCCGCCCACTGGGGCGCCCGGCAGTAGCGGCGGCCCTGGATCTCCACCCGGTCGCGCGATGACCACCAGCTTGCACTCCAACAAAGCTCTATCTATGATTCGAGGTATCTGGAGTGGCTCCCGGTCACCCCCGAGTCGCCACCCCGGTGCATCGCCGCTTTTGTGTCGATCATGAGAGGAGTGGATCCGCGATGCTCATGCGCACCGACCCGTTCCGCGAGCTGGACCGGCTCACCCAGCAGGTTCTCGGCACCGCCACCGGCACGTGGAGCCGACCGACGGCCATGCCGATGGACGCCTACCGCGCCGGCGACGAGTTCGTGGTCGCCTTCGACCTGCCCGGTGTCTCCCCCGACGCCATCGACCTGGACGTCGAGCGCAACGTGCTCACCGTCCGTGCCGAGCGACGGCCCACCGTGTCCGGCGAGCAGGTCGAGATGCAGGTCGCCGAACGCCCCCTGGGGGTGTTCTCCCGCCAGCTGTTCCTCGGCGAGAGCCTCGACACCGAGCACATCCAGGCCGCCTACGAGGCCGGCGTACTGACCCTCCGCATCCCCGTCGCCGAACAGGCCAAGCCACGCAAGATCGCGATCGCCGGCGCCGACGAGGAGCCGCGGCAGATCAACGCCTGA
>JAODNO010000500.1 GCA_025465235.1 Pseudonocardia sp. | reverse complement strand
GCCGAGCAGCGTCTTGATCTGGATCGAGGCGGAAGTCTGGTCGCCCACCCAGGCGTCGGAAACCGTGAAGGTGACGAGCACCCGGTCGCCGGCCAGCGCGACGGAGCCGACGCGCCCGGCCTCGACGCCCGCGATGGTCACGAGGTCGCCGGAGGTGAGCCCCGCCGCCTCGCTGAACTCGGCGCGGTAGGTGGTGCCACCGCCGAACAGCGCCTGCGCGTTGAACGCCAGCACGACGACGAGCACGATCACCAGCAGACCGATCACGGCGGTCCGCACCGGGTTGTGCTGCACGGGCATCAGTGGGCTCCCGGCAGCGACAGCGCAGGTGGCAGCCCCGGTGGCCCGGACCCGCCGGGGGCGACCGGCGGGATGCCCCCGAGCGCTTTGGGATTCTGGCCCTGCACGCCGCTCGGGTCCGGGCCGCACCGCGGGGAGGCGCTCGTGAAGGCGGGGATCTCGGCTGGCGGGAGGTAGGGCTCCAACCCGACGGAACCGGTGGCACCGCACAGGTAGAACTGGAACCAGCTGCCGTAGCTGCCCGCCCGGGACACCGTCTCCAGCTTCCCCGGCAGGTTCAGCAGGGTCTGCTCCAGCTTCGGCGCCGAGTCGTTCAGATTGCCGGCGAGGTCGCCCAACGACGTGATGTCCTTGCGCAGGGCCGGACGCCCCTCCTCCACGAAGCCGGAGGTGACCGTCGTGAGCTTGCCGATCGAGACGATCGCGTCCCCGATCGGCTTGCGGTCATCCGCGAGGCCGGAGACGAGCGCCTGCAGGGAGCTGATCAGGTCCGACAGCTCCTTGTCGCGGGAGTTGACCGTGTCGAGCACCCCGTTCAGGTTGTCGATGACCTGCCCGATCACCGCGTCGCGGTCGGCGAGCGTGTTGGTCAGCGACGACGTGCTGGCGAGCAGGCTCTGCACCGTGCCGCCCTCCCCCTGCAGGACCTGGATGATCTCGAGGGACAGCTGGTTGACCTGCTGCGGGTCGAGCGCCGCGAAGAGTGGCTTGAACCCGTTGAACAGGGTGGTGAGGTTCAGCGGCGGGCGGGTGCGCTCCACCGGGATCGTGCCGCCCGGCGGGAGGGTCTCCCCGGTGGGCCCGGTGCCCAGCGCGAGTGACAGGAAGCGCTGGCCGATGAGGTTCTTGTAGAGGATCGCCGCGTTCACCGACGCCGGGATCGGCTGATCGCGCGCGACGCTGAAGGCCACCTCGGCAACCCGCCGGTCGACGATCCTGATGTGGTCGACGGTGCCGACGAGCACCCCCGCGATCCGCACGTCGTCCCCGGGCAGCAGTCCCGACGCATCCGTGAAGCGGGCGGTGTAGGACGTGTGCTCGCCTGGCGAGGCGTTCGCGATCGTCAGCGCGAGCACGCTGGTGGCCAGCGCGACGACGACCGTCAGCGTGACGAACTTGACCAGTGGCGCGAGCGGGATCCGGTTCACGTCAGCGTCACCTCGGTGCCGCGGTACAGCGGGCCGACCAGCATGCTGCTCCAGCTCGGCACCGCGGCAGGCGAGCTGCCGTCGCGCGCGGCGGTGAGCTCGGCGACGACCTGCTGCTCTCCCGGGGAGTTGGGCAGACCCATGCCGGTGTACCCGGCCGGACCGCCCGAGAACGCGGCAGGGATCGCCCCGAAGTCCTCGGCGCTGCCCTTCGGTGTGCCCGCGGGCGGAGGCGCCGGCTTCGACCCGTCCTTCAACGGGCCGTCGGGGGGCTGCTGCGGACCGAGCGGCAGGATCGGGTAACAGCGCGGGCCACGGTCGTCGAGGTAGCGCGGTTCGTCCTGGTGGGGCACGTACTTGCCCCTGTTGGTGACGATCTCCAGTGTGATGTGGAGCCCCGGATGGTCGGTGCCCACGCCGAACGCCTGGTCGACGCGCGGCACGAGCCCTGCGAGCTGGCCGAACAGGCACGGGAACTCCGGCGCGTAGCGCGCCAGGGTCTCCAGCGTTGGGCGGCTCGACGCGGCCAGCCCGATCAGGTTCCCGCGGTTCTCCATGAGGAACGCCTTCAGGTCGTCCGACGCCTGGGTGACTCCGGTGAGGAGGTCGTTCAGCTGCTGGCGCTGCTCCACGATCGTCCGGCTGGTCACACTGAAGTTCTGCAGCGCGTCGAGCAGATCGGGGGCGGCCTTGTTCACATTGCCGGCGAAGTCGGCCAGCTGCGTGATGTCCGCCTGGAGGTCGGGAACCGCGGGACGCAGCCCGCCCGTCAGCTTCTGCAGCTGCACCAGCGTCTTGCCGAGGTCCTCACCGCGCCCGGACAGGGCCTGCGACAGCGCACCGAGCGTGGTCGCGAGGTCCTGCGGCTCCACGGCCTGCAGGAGCGGGAGCAGCCCGTCGAGCACCCGCTCCACCTCGCGCGCGGCCGCGCTGCGGTCCTCGGGGATCACGTCCCCCGCAGCCAACGGCGGACCGGTCGGCCCGCTGGGTGGCACCAGCGACACGTACCTCTCCCCGAACAGGGTCTTCGGGAGCAGTTGGGCGGAGACGCCACTCGGGATCTGCGCGATCTTGTTCCGATCGAGGGAGAGCTGCACCGTGGCGCCGGACCCGTCCGTGCTCACCGAAGTGACGGTGCCGACGTTCATGCCGCGGACCTTCACGTCCGCGCGCGGGGCGAGCTGGGTGCCGACCCGGTCGACCTTCAGCGTCACCGGCACGCCGTCGGAGAAGAACCCGGCGTAGGCGCCGACAGCGAGCCCGGCCATCGCGAGCAGCACCACGACGAAGGCGAGCCCCTGCAGCCTGCGCTTCACGAGGCGCCTCCAAGTGGCTCCGCCGCCGTCATCCGGCCACGCTCACGGACGTCGAGGTGCCGTAGATGACCAGCGTGAGAAAGAAGTCGAGGATCGCGGTGCTGACGATCGACAGGCGCACAGCTCGTCCGACCGCGATGCCGACACCCGCGGGGCCGCCCTTGGCGTTGTACCCGTAGTGGCAGTGGATCAGGATGATCACCATCGCGAAGATGATCACCTTGAGGTACGAGTACAGCACGTCGCTGACCGGGAGGAACAGGTTGAAGTAGTGGTCGTACGTGCCGCCGGGGAGGTTGTTGATCAGCGTGACGTTGAGCCGCGAAGCGGCGAAGCTCGCCAGGAGCCCGATCGTGTACATCGGGATGATCGCGATCACCCCGGCGATCACGCGGGTGGTGATCAGGAACGGCACGCTGGGCACCGCCATCACCTCCAGCGCATCGATCTCCTCCGAGATCCGCATCGCCCCGAGCTGGGCGGTGAACCCGGCGCCGAGGGTGGCGGTGAGCGCCGCCGACGCCACGAGCGGCGCGATGTCACGGGTGTTGAAGTACGCGGTGATGAAACCGGTGAGCGCATCCACCCCGAGCGAGTCCAGCGCCCGGAAGCCCTGCAGGCCCACGAGGCTGCCGACGAACAGCGACAGCGACAGCATCACGCCCGCCGTCCCGAGGATGACGATCAGCGCGCCCGAGCCGAAGCTCACCTCGGCCAGCAGCCGGGCGATCTCCGAGCGGTAGCGGCGCAGCGTGCGCGGGATCCACACGATCGCGCGGGCGTAGAGCGAGAGCTGCTCGCCCAGCTCCTCCAGCACCCGCAGCGGCGCGTTCACCACCTGGCGCGCCCTGCCGTTCAGCAGCGCCACGTCACGACCCCTTCGCCGGCACGAACTCGAGGTACAGCGACGTCAGCACCAGGTTGATCAGGAACACCAGCACGAACGAGATGACGACCGCCTGGTTCACCGCGTCGCCCACGCCCTTGGGCCCTGGCGGTGGGTTGAGCCCGCGGTAGGCGGCCACGACACCGGCGGTGAAGCCGAACAGGGCGGCCTTGATCTCGCTCACGAGGATGTCGGAGACCTGCGCGATCGCGGAGAAGCTCGCGATGTACGCCCCCGGCGTGCCGCCCTGCACCACGACGTTGAAGAAGTAGCCACCGGCGACGCCCACCACCGTGGCCAGCCCGTTCAGCACCACCGCCGTCGTCGCCATCGCGAGCACCCGCGGGACGACGAGCCGCTGGATCGGCGAGATGCCCAGCACCTCCATGGCCGCGATCTCCTCGCGGATCGTGCGCGCACCGAGGTCGGCACACACAGCGCTGCCACCGGCACCGGAGATCAGCAGCGCCGTGACGATCGGCGCGGCCTGCTGGACGATCGCGAGCACGCTGCCGGCGCCGGTCTGACTCTGCGCGCCGAACTGACGGGTGAGATCGGCCAGGAGCAGCGCGATCGTGGCGCCGAAGGGGATGGTGAACAGGGCGGTCGGCAGCGCGGAGACCTTGGTGACGAACCAGGTCTGCTCGATGTACTCGGCCAGCTGGAACGGCGGCCGGAAGGTGTTGCGGACGACGGCGACGCCGAGTCCGAAGAGCCGTCCGACCGGTGTGAGCGCACGCGTGAGCGGGGCAGGTGAGGTCATCGTCGCCGCCTCAGATGTGATGCCGGCCGGGACCGGATGGCGGGGGCGGAGAGCCCGGCCCCGATCCCGGGCCACCCGCGGGGTCACCCCCGCCGTAGCCCTGGTCGAACGTATCGAAGCTGTCGGCCTCGGGGCCGTACCCCGGCGCCCGCGGCGGGTAGCCGGGCACCGAGTCGTCCGTTCGCGCAGGCGACCGCCTGCCCATCCGCCACGAGGACGCCGGTCGGGCCGGTGGGCCGACAGGCCGCGGGGCGGGCAGCGGGTCGTCGGCGTAGCTCGCCCGGATCGCCTGCTGAGCGGCGGCGGGCAGCGTGTGGAGCATCTGCTGCACCCGCTCGCGGCGACGGCCGACGGCCTTGCGCTCCCCCACGCCCGGGCTCGGCTGCAGCTGCGGCTTCATCGGCGGCAGCCCGGCCAGCTCCCCGGCCTCCTCCATCTCCCTGGCCGCCTGGGCGGTGTCCTTCTCCTCCGACATGCCGATCGGGCCCTGCCTGCGCCCGTTCAGGAACTGCGCGACCACCGGCTCCTCGGACGTGAGCAGCACCTCGCGCGGCCCGAACATCGCCAGGTGCTTGCGGTACAGCATCCCGATGTTGTCCGGCACGGTCTGCGCCGTGTTGATGTCGTGGGTGACGATCAGGAACGTCGAATCGGTCTGCGCGTTCAGGTCGATGATCAGCTGGTTCAGGTAGGCAGTGCGCACGGGGTCCAGCACGGAGTCCGGCTCGTCGAACAGGATGATCTCCGGGTCGAGCACCAGCGCCCGCGCCAGGCCGGCACGCTTGCGCATCCCGCCGGAGATCTCGCCCGGCAGCTTGCGCTCGTCGCCGGTGAGTCCGACCATCGCCATCTTCTCCGCGACGATGTCCCGGATCTCCGACTCCGACTTCTTCGTGTGCTCCCGCAGCGGGAACGCGATGTTGTCGTAGAGACTCATCGACCCGAACAGCGCGCCGTCCTGGAACAGCACCCCGAACAGCTTCCGCAGCTCGTAGAGCCGCGACTCCGAGCAACGCACGAGGTCGGTCTCGTGGATGACGATCGAGCCCCGCTCCGGCTTCAGGAGCCCGATGAGGGTCTTGAGAAACACCGACTTGCCCGTGCCGGACGGGCCGAGCAGCACCGACACCTCGCCAGGCGGCAGCGTCAAGGTCACGTCGGACCAGATGTTGGCGCGGCCGAAGGACTTCGTCAGCCCTTCCACCTTGACCTCTACGCCAGTCACCGGCGCCTCCTGAGCCTTCTCGTCGGGAGCGAGCCGGCCAGGGGAGCGGGGAGCGGCCGGCTGCCCACGGTGGCTCAACGAGACCTGATGACGTCGGTTACTCACCGGTCATGTTCCGGCGAAAAGTTGCTCCATACGGACGGCGATCTGGCGACCGATCGGAGTACGACAGTCGCCCTGCGTCAGGCCGCGGACGCACAACCACCCGGCCGGGATGTCCCGACCGGGTGGTGTGGTGCGGCAGCAGTTGATCAGGTCAGAACGACGGGGAGCCCGGCCTGGTCCTCGGAGTGGAACCGTTCCTCGAGCTGCTCCGGCGTGGTGTCGACGTCGATGACACGCAGGTCGGCACCCCGCGCCGACTCAATGGCGCCGAGCCTGCGGCCCACCTTGTCCATCGCGTACTCCGCCAGCTCGTTCACGTCCATGGCGAACGGCGGATCCTGGCCCTCGAACTGCTCGTAGAGGTGGGTCACCACACCCATCGCCGGCACCAGCAGCTCCTGCATCCGCTGGTCCACGGCGTCCCAGAGGTGGTCGTCCGCGGCGACGTGGCGGCGGCAGGTGAACGTGCCCCATGCCATGTGCCGGCGCTCGTCGTCGCCGATGAGCTTGATGACCTGTTGCATGCCGGGCAGGATCCCCCGGCTGGAGCACACCTTCGCCCAGGCGAAGTAGCCGGTGAGCGCCAGCGTGCCCTCGACGATGTGGTTGTACGTGACCGAGGCACGGATCTGCGTGAGCGGCGACGGGTCGGCAGCGAGCGCGTGCAGGCTGTTCGGCAGCTGCTCGGTGAAGATCTCCATGTAGTGGTGGTTGGACTCGACGTAGGAGTGCAGGTCGTCGGTGAGCCCGACGGCGTCGAACCACCGGCGGAACGCCTCGGTGTGCCTGGCCTCCTCGAACACGAACTGCGTGAGGTACATCTCGTCGGCGAGGCGGCCCTCCGCCGCCATCGCCGCCACGAACGGCTGCAGGTCCTGGGTGACCGACTCCTCGCCCGCCATGAACTGCGCGGCGAGCGAGCAGGTCCACCAGCGCTCCAGCTCCGTCATCTCGGCGACGTCCCGCGCGTCCTGGGTGAAGTCGATGTCGGCCGGGTTCCAGTGCCGCCGGTTCCCCTTCGTGAACAGCCGCATCGGGAACGAGTCGAAGTTCAGCCCGCCGCGCTGCAGCGTGGCGAACCCGGCGCGCCTGCCGTGCTCGATGGATCGCTCGTCGGTCACCCTCAGCTCCTCTGCCGTGTGGTCCCTGTCGAGATCAGTAATGGATGACGCCGCGGATGTTGCGGCCCTCGCGCATGTCCTGGTAGCCCGTGTTGATCTCTTCGAGCGCATAGGTCCTGGTGACGAGCTCCGCCAGCTTCAGCTGGCCGAGCTGGTACAGCTCGAGCAGCCGCGGCACGTCGTGCTGGGCGTTCGAGCTGCCGAAGAGCGAGCCCCGGATCTGCTTCTCGTAGAGCGTGAGCTCCAAGAGCGACAGCGACGCCGTGTCCTCGGATGGGTGGCCGAGCGCCGTGACGACGACACGGCCCCTCTTGCCGACGAGCTGCAGCGCGGGCTGCAGGTAGCTGCCCTCAGCCACCCCGGTGGTCAGGATCGCGGCATCGGCGAGCCGGCCACGGGTGAGCTCGGAGACCCTCTGCCACGCGTCGTCCATGCTGGCGGCCACGTGGGTGGCGCCCAGCTCCAGTGCCTTCTCGCGCTTGAACTCCACGGGGTCGACGGCCATCACGTACCGGCAACCGGCCAGCTTCGCGCCCTGCACCGCGTTGGCACCGATCCCGCCGATGCCGATGACGACCGCGGTGTCGCCCGGATGGAGCTCGGCGGCGCGGATGGCCGAGCCGACACCCGTGGTGACGCCACAGCCGACGAGCGCGGCCAGCTCCAGCGGGATGCCCTCGTCGATCTTCACCACGGACTTGACCGGCACGACCGTGTGCCGCGCGAACGTACCCAGCAGGCACATCTGGCCGAGGTCCTCGCCGCGGGCATGGAAGCGGTAGGTGCCGTCGAGCTGGGGGCCGAGCATCGCGCCTGCGCCGTCGTCGCACAGGGCGGTGTGGCCGCGCACGCAGTAGCTGCATCTCCCGCAGGAGGGCAGGAACGTCGTGACCACCGGGTCGCCGGTGACCACATCGGTGACCCCCGGGCCGATCTCGAGAACCCGCCCGGCCCCCTCGTGCCCGCCGATCACCGGGAACGCCACGGGCAGGTCCCCGGTGACCATGTGCTCGTCGGAGTGGCACAGGCCGCTCGCGACCAGCTCGATCAGCACTTCTCCGGGGCCCGGCGGGTCGAGCTCGACCTCCTCGACCTCCCATTTGCCGCCCACGCCCCGAAGCACCGCTGCAGTGGTCTTCATGTGATCAGCATGTCGTGGATCTCCCGACTCCCACACCGGCCGCGGGTTCCAGCCGTGGCCCGCGGGTGCCAGTCCGGCGCCGCAGGCCCGGCCGACCTCAGGTCGCCGGGACGGGGAGCTCCAGCTGTGCCACCAGGCCACCGCCGTCACGGGGTAGCAGGCGGAGCTCCCCGTCCATCGCCGCCACCAGCGCCTCGACGATCCACAGCCCGAGGCCTGCCGTGCCCCGCCGGTCCCCGAGAGCTACCCCCTTGGCCGTCACCACGCCCGCCTGCCCGGGCGGCAGGCCCGGCCCGCGGTCGCGCACCTCGGCCACGAGCCGCCCGTCGGCGTGCCGCAGCTCGAGCTCGACGACCTGGTCGCCGCTGTGCCGGGCGGCGTTCTCCACCAGGTTGGTGAGCACCCGGCGCAGCCGCTGCGGGTCGCACCGGACCACGGCGTCCGGCGGCGTCACCCGCTGTGCCCGCCGTGCTGGTTCGACGCCCGCCGCATCCAGCACCGCCTCGGCTAGCTCCCCCAGCCGCACCGGCCGCTCCCGCACCCGCCCGAGTGGGCTGCCCTCCTGCACCGCGACGTCGGCGAGCCCGTCGAGCATGTCGCGCAGGTGGACGGCGTGCTCGGCCAGCAGCCGGGTGGCCGTGCTCCGGGCGTCCCCGGAAAGCCGGCCGGCGGCAAGGTCGGCCGTCAGCGCGGTGAGGGACGCGACGGGCGTTCGGAACTCGTGCAGGACCACGCGCACGCCGTCCATCCGCGCCTGCTGGGCGGCGAGCAGGCGGGCCCGCAGGTCGCGCTCCTCCAGGAAAGCCTCGTGCTCGGCGAGCGCCCTGGCCCGGGAAACCGCAGCCGCATCCAACTGCCGTTGGAGCATGCGGAGCAGCACACCCACCAGCACCGCGGCAGCGACCAGGTACCCCGTCCACCATGTTCCCGCGAGCCACCGCTCGGCGGGAGGCACGGCCGGGTCCGATCCGAGGACAGCCGCGGCGGTGAAGCCGGCACCCACCCCGAGCCCGGCGAGCCTGCCGATCATCGCACCACCGCGCACCGCGGCCGCGATCACCACCAGCGGCAGGATCGCGACCATGATGCTGTCGGCCCCGCCGGTCAGCCCGCAGGCCAGCAGCGCGAGCAGCGCGTCGATCGACGTCGCCAGCCACGGCGGGAAGAGCCGCCGCCCGCGCCACTCGGCGACCGCGAGCACGAGCGCGTAGCCGAATGTCGCCAGTACGAGCGGGCCGAGTACCGCCCCACGGCCGCGCGCGAGCTGGACATCGAGGACGAGCGCCACCCCGACCGAGCAGACGACCAGGA
The DNA here is from genome assembly GCA_025465235.1 of Pseudonocardia sp. GTDB lineage: Bacteria > Actinomycetota > Actinomycetes > Mycobacteriales > Pseudonocardiaceae > Pseudonocardia. The sequence goes on along the minus strand of JAODNO010000500.1, from coordinate 22,629 downwards.
GGCGGATGAGAACTGCCGTGCGCTCCTCCAGGGACCGCATGGCGGCGGCTGCGCCGTCCACGTGCACGGCCCCAGCATCTCCCACGCCGAACCGCCGCTCCTCGGCACTCACCTCACGGGTGGTTCAGGGCCCATGAAGGTCGAGCAGTCCCGTGATTTGTTCCGATGGAATCGGTCGGCCCGTGCGGGATATCCCGTGTACCTGCATTCCGATCTGTTCGAATAGGCCCTCGATGCCGTCCGCGCGCCTTACCCGTCGGACGGGCCGGGAACCCGGCCACTAGAGTCCACGATCGTGCGCGGCGGCCGGTATGTTGTGGTCATCGTCGACGACCACGCCCTGTTCTCGCAGGGGTTGGCCCTGCTCCTCGAGTCGCGGGCGGGCGACGCGTTCGTCGTGGCCGGATCGACGACGGCGGGCGAGGAGGCGGTGGCGCTCGTCGGCCGGGAGGCCGCCGACATCGCGATCGTCGACCTCGCGCTGCCTCCACTCGGTGGCGTGGAGACCATCCGGCGGCTCACGGCTGCGTACCCGGCGACGAAGGTGCTCGCGCTCTCGGGCACCGAGGACCTGGGGCTCGCGACGGCCGCGTTGCGGGCCGGGGCAGCCGGGTTCCTGGGCAAGTCGGCCGACCCGGACGTGCTCGTCGCGCCGCTGCTCACCATCGCGGCCGGCGTGCGGGTGGTCCGTACCGACCTGCTCGATGCGCTGCTCGCAGCGGGCGACCGGACGGGGGACGGGATCGTCGAGCGCCTCGACAGCCGGGACCTGCAACTGTGGGCCCTGCTGGCGCGCGGCCTGGAGACCAGCGAGATCGCGAAGCCGATGCTGGTGAGCGAGCGGACCGCCAAGCGGATGATCGCCTCGTTGCTGCACAAGCTCGGCGCAACGAACCGAATCGAGGCGGCGGCGCTCGCCGGCCGCTACGGCCTGCTGGACAACGACGACCCGGCGCGCTGAGACTGCGCTGATCCCTTTCTCACACCGGGCGCCGCGCCGGGTGCCCGGCGGGGCGACACGAAAGGGGAACCGGACGAGTCGGGCCACGAGTGTGTCGGGCTCGGGATGAACTGCACGAATTCCGGCATTACCTCACTCATTATTTCGCGTGCGCGTGGCGACGTCTCGACGTCCTTGCCGCGCTCGATCTGACGGAGGATGATTTCGTCGTGAGAAAGCGCGTGTTTCCCGTCGTGTTGCTCTCCGTTCTCGTTCCCGTCATCATGGCCTTCGAAACCGCCGGAACGGCGATCGCTTCCACCCCGCCCTCGTCCGCGGGGCAGACGGCACGACGCGACGACGCGCTGGGGCCGCTGGTCGATCTGGTCGCGCAGCGACTGGAGACGGCCGACATCGTCGCCTCCGCGAAGTTCGGCACGAGCTCGCCGATCGACGACCCGGCGCGGGAGAAGGTCGTGCTCGACAACGCCGCGAGCATGGCGACCCAGCAGGGGCTGGACCCGGAGCCGACCCGCAGGGTGTTCTCCGACCAGATCCAGGCCAACAAGGTCGTGCAGTACGGCCTCTTCTCGGTGTGGACCTCACACCCCGACGAGGCCCCCACCACGCGAGCGGACCTGAACCGGATCCGCCCGACGCTGGACAGGATCACCGTCGACCTGGTCCACCAGCTGGCGGCGACCCAGAAGACCCGTAGCGGCCAGAACTGCGACTCGGAGCTCCGGTCGGCCCGGCGCCGCGTCGAGCGTGCGCACGACTTCGACACGCTCCACACCGACGCGCTCGCCAGGGCACTGACCTCGGTCTGCGGCTGAACCGGGACCCATTCCGGCTCCCCAGTCAGCGGGGTGACATCGCCGACGTCCGAACGTCGGAGATGTCACCCCGTCTGACGTCCCCGACGCCCCGCACTGGCCCGCACGGGCCGCAGGTGGCCCGCCTGTGCGCTCGTGCTCCGCTGGTCCATCGGCGAGACTTCGCCCCGATCCGCGACGAGCGAGAGGGGCCGCGACGTGACGGCGTTCAGCAACGAGGCCGAGGTCTACGAGTTCCTCGGCGGGATCTTCCGCCGGGGGCTGGAGGATCAGGCGCTGGTGGACCAGCTGCGACCGTCGGGGGTGATCCTGCGGATCAGCTATACCGACCCGGACGCCGTGATCACCCTCGACATGCCGAACTCGGAGATCCACGAGGGCGCTGGCAACGGGCCCGACCCGAACGTCGAGCTGTTCATGACAGCCGACACCGGCAACCGGTTCTGGCTGGGCAAGGTGATCCTCCCCGTCGCACTGGCCAAGGGTGAGGTCCGGGCCAAGGGACCTGTAGCGAAGCTGCTGAAGGTGCTACCGCTGGCCAAGGGGATGTTCGGTCCGTACCGGGCCCACCTGCAGGAGTCGGGCCGCACCGACCTGCTCAACGCCTAACCACACCCCCGTGCGCGGGGGCGTCAGCCCAGGCGGAGCAGCTGGCGGGCCGCTCGGATCAGAGCGGTGACGTCTCCGCGGACCGTGGCACGGTGCCGGGGAGCCGGTCGTTCGCCCGCCGGGGGCAGCCTGCTGTCCACGCCGTAGCGGGGGCTCGCGACCGCGAGCACGACGAGGAAGGTGAGCAGTAACCACACTGGCATCTCCATACCGGAATCCTGGCTAGGATTGGCCTGCTCGGGGATAGCCAATTCGGTGGAGGTGGACCGCGTGGACCGGGACGACATCGAGCGGCGGATCGGGGCACGCAGCTTCGCGCGGTTGCTGGGCGACTGGCGGCCGCCGGACGGCAGACGGCTCGCCGGCGCCCTGACCGACCGGATCAGGCTGCTCGTCCTCGACGGACGGCTCCCGTTGCAGACACGGGTCCCGGCCGAGCGCGAGCTCGCCACCGTCCTCGAGGTCAGCCGCACCACGGTCGCCGCTTCGTACGACGCCCTCCGGGATGCGGGCGTGCTTCGCAGCAAGCGTGGTGCCGGAAGTTGGACGCAACTCCCGGCCGACCCGTCGAGAGGAGCGAGCGCGTCGCCGTTCTCGCCGCACGGCGACCGGACGCTGTTCGACCTCGCGCACGCCGCGCTGCCGGCGCCGTCCGTGGCGCTGCGCCGCGCCGCCGCCGCGGCGGTCCAGGACTTCGACGCCCACCTGGGCGGGCACGGCTACGACCTGCTCGGCCTGCCCGTGCTGCGCACGGCGATCGCCGACCGGTTCACCGCGCGTGGCCTGCCCACGGCCCCCGACCAGGTACTGGTCACCGCCGGGGCCCAGAGCGCCATCTCACTCGCGGTCACCGCGCTGACCGGACCCGGAGACCGCGTGCTGCTGGAGCATCCGACGTACCCCAACGCGCTCGACGCGGTCGCCACGCGCGGTGCCCGCGCCGTCCCGGTGCCGATGGGCCCGCACCCGGACGGCACCGGTACCTGGGACCTCGACCTGCTCACCGCGGCGGTGCGGGACGCCGCGCCGCGCCTGGCCTATCTCATCCCGGACTTCCAGAACCCCACCGGCGCACTGCTCGACTCCGCGGGACGCGAGCGACTCGTCGACCTCGCCCGGCGTACCGGCACTCCGCTGCTTGTCGACGAGACGCTGGCCGAGCTGGGACTAGAGGGCCCGCCGGCCCGGCCCGTGGCCGCACACGGCGCCGCCGACACACCCCTCGTGCTCACGATCGGATCGGCGAGCAAGGTCTTCTGGGGCGGCCTCCGCGTCGGCTGGATCAGGACGTCGGCGGCCATGGTGCGGAGGCTCGCCGCGCTGCGGGCCTCCGTCGACCTGGGCGGTCCCACCCTCGAGCAGCTCGTCGTCGCCCGGCTGATCGCCGATGTCGACATGATCGCCGGAGGGCGGCGCGCCGAGCTCACAGCCGCCCGCGACCACCTGCTCGGGCGGCTCACCGAGGCCTTTCCCCGGTGGCGACCATCGCGACCGGATGGCGGGCTCAGCCTCTGGGTCGATCTCGACGAGGCGGTCTCCAGCCGGCTGACCGTCGCAGCCAGGCGCCACGACGTGCTCCTCGCCGCCGGACCGCGGTTCGGTGTCGACGGCGCGTTCGAACGGCACCTGCGGCTGCCCTACACCCTGCGCCGGGACCGGATGGACAGCGCTCTGGATCTGCTCGTCACCGCCTGGCGCGGTCTCGACTCCGCCGCTCCCGCCGTGGACGCCGAGCCGATCGCGGTGGCATGAACAACGGACCACACCGACCGTAGAGTGCACTGGTCGACCAACGGAGGTGTCGGGTGCGGAGTGGACCGCTGGCTGGGCTCAAGGTCGTGGAACTGGCCGGTATCGGACCAGGGCCACATGCAGCGATGATCCTCGGTGACCTCGGCGCCGACGTGGTGCGCATCGACCGGCCGTCCGGCGGGCTCCAGCTGAGTGCGCCCGACGCGCCGGACCCGACGCTGCGCGGCCGGCGCCGGGTGCTCGCCGACCTGAAGGACCCGGCGGGGCGGGACACGGTGCTGCGCCTCGTGGAACGTGCCGATGTGCTGCTGGAGGGCTACCGGCCGGGCGTCACCGAGCGTCTCGGCGTCGGGCCGGTCGACTGTCACGCTCGCAACCCCCGGCTCGTCTACGGGCGGATGACCGGCTGGGGCCAGGACGGCCCGATGGCGCAGCGAGCGGGCCACGACATCAACTACATCTCACTCACCGGCGCGCTGCACGCGATCGGCAGGGCCGGCGAGCGGCCCGTGCCGCCGCTGAACCTCGTGGGCGACTTCGGCGGGGGGTCGATGCTGCTGGTCGTCGGGGTGCTCTCCGCCCTGTGGGAGGCCCAGCGTTCTGGCCGGGGCCAGGTCGTCGACGCCGCGATGGTGGACGGGATCTCGCTGCTGAGCCAGATGGTCTGGGGCTTCCTCGCGCAGAAGCTGTGGATCGACGAGCGCGGTGTCAACCTGCTCGACGGGTACGCCCCCTTCTACGACACCTACACCTGCTCCGACGGTGGGCACGTCGCGGTGGGCGCCCTCGAGCCGCAGTTCTACGCGGCACTGCTGGCCGGGCTCGGCCTCGCCGACACCGACCTCCCACAGCAGTACGACCGGGACCGGTGGCCGGAGACGAAGGCCCGGTTCACCGAGATCTTCGCGACGCGCACGCGCGACGAGTGGGCGGCGGTGTTCGCCGACACCGACGCATGTGTCACGCCCGTGCTCGCCTTCGACGAGGTGGCCGAGCACCCGCACCTGGCTGCCCGTGCCACGGTCGTCGAGCGTGACGGTGTCGCCCAGGCCGCCCCCGCACCCCGCTTCTCCCGCACCAGCACGGAGGTTCCGGGCCGGCCGGGGGCACCGGAGGACGTGGCCCGGATCCTCGCCGACTGGTCCTGAGCCCCGCCCGGCCCCTCGAACCACGACACCCCGCCGCCCAGCGGGCGACGGGGTGCGTGGGGCAGGTGTGCGCTCAGGCGGTGGGGCTCTCGTCCACCAGCAGGTTGCGCGTGCGGTTCGGGTCCACCGGGATCCCGGGGCCGGTGGTCGTGGAGACCGTGATCTTCTTGATGTACCGGCCCTTGGCTGCCGAGGGCTTGGCCCGCAGGATCTCATCGAGGGCGGCGCCGTAGTTCTCCACCAGCTTCTCGGTGTCGAACGAGGCCTTGCCGATGACGAGGTGCAGGTTGGCCTGCTTGTCGACCCGGAAGTTGATCTTGCCACCCTTGATGTCCTGGATGGCCTTCGTGACGTCCGGGGTGACGGTGCCGGTCTTCGGGTTCGGCATCAGGCCGCGCGGGCCCAGGATGCGGGCGATCCGGCCGACCTTGGCCATCTGGTCCGGCGTGGCGATCGCCGCGTCGAAGTCCAGCCAGCCGCCCTGGATCCGCTCGATCAGGTCCTCGGCGCCCACCGCGTCGGCGCCTGCGGCCTCGGCCTCGGCGGCCCTGTCACCGGTGGCGAACACGATGACGCGCGCCGTCTTGCCGGTGCCGTGAGGCAGGTTCACGGTGCCGCGGACCATCTGGTCGGCCTTACGGGGGTCGACGCCGAGCCGCATCGCGACCTCGACGGTGGCGTCCATCTTCGTGCTGGACGTCTCCTTCGCCAGGTCGGCGGCCTCGAGCGGGCTGTAGAGCCGCTCGGTGTCGATCTTCTCGGCGGCCTGGCGGTAGACCTTGCTGCGCTGTGCCATTGCTCTGTCCTCGTTCTGCGGTCGAACCGACCGCGAGTCAGGTCGTGGTGCGAGCCGCGCCCGGCTCTCCCACGCTTACGTCGGGGTGGAACTTCCCCTGCGGTTGTACGTTTCAGCCCTTGACGGTGATTCCCATCGACCGCGCGGTGCCGGCGATGATCTTCGCCGCCTGGTCGATGTTGGTGGCGTTGAGGTCCTGCATCTTGGTCTGCGCGATCTGCCGCACCTGGTCCATGGTCACCGTGGCGACCTTCTTCACGTGCGGCTCGCCACTGCCCTTCTCCACGCCGGCCGCCTTGAGCAGCAGCCGAGCGGCGGGCGGGGTCTTGAGCTCGAAGGTGAACGAGCGGTCCTCGAACACCGAGATCTCGACCGGGACGATGTCGCCACGCTGAGACTCCGTGGCGGCGTTGTAGGCCTTGCAGAACTCCATGATGTTGACGCCGTGCTGACCCAGCGCCGGGCCGACCGGCGGCGCCGGGGTGGCCGCGCCGGCCTTGATCTGGAGCTTGATGATCGCGGAGAGCTTCCGCTTCTTGGGGGGCATCTCGTTTTCCCTGTTGTCGTTGTGCGCGCCGCGGACCTGCCGACCGCGGCGTGGTCAGATCTTCGAGACCTGGCTGAAGGCCAGCTCGACCGGGGTCTCGCGACCGAAGATGGACACGAGGACCTTGAGCTTCTGGGCGTCGACGTTGACCTCGTTGATCGTGGCCGGCAGCGTGGCGAACGGGCCGTCCATGACCGTGACGGACTCGCCGACCTCGAAGTCGACCTCGACGGCCGACTTGCCCGTGGCCGCGCCGGCGTCGGACTTGCCGCCCCCTGCGGCCGGCTTGGGCTCGACGCGCGGGAGCAGGAACTTGATGACGTCGTCGTGCGACAGCGGCGACGGCCGCGAGGTGGCGCCCACGAAACCGGTGACACCGGGGGTGTTGCGCACCGCCCCCCACGACTGGTCGTTGAGCTCCATCCGCACCAGGATGTAGCCGGGCAGCACCTTGCGCTGCACCTGCTTGCGCTGCCCGTTCTTGATCTCGGTGACCTCTTCGGTGGGCACCTCGACCTGGAAGATGTAGTCCTCGACGTCGAGGGTCTGCACCCGCGTCTCGAGGTTGGTCTTCACCTTGTTCTCGTAGCCCGCGTAGGAGTGCACGACGTACCAGTCACCGGGGGCGCGCCGCAGCGCGGCGCGCATCTCCTCGACCGGGTCGGCCTCGGCCTCAACCTCAGCGGCATCACCGATAGCGGTCTCGGCGTCGTCGGCCTCGGTCGCGTCGGCGTCTTCGGTCTCGGTCGCACCGGTCTCGTCGGTCCCGGCCGGCGCATCGGCGTCGGCCGCGACGATGTCGGCGGCCTCATCGACCGTCGACGACCTCTGGGCGCCGTTCACGTCGTCGGTTGCGGCATCGACCTGGTCGGTTTCTGGCTCGACGTCGGTCGGCCAGTGGCCGCCGTCCTGGGAGGTCACTTCTACTCCTCGCTAGCGCTCGTCGCCGACCTGGCCGGCGCTACTGCGTTCAATGGTGACCTCGCAAGCTCGGTCACGTCGTCTCGCTTCCTTCGTATCTCTCGTGTTGTGCCGGTGGGTGCGGTCTCACTTGCCGAACACGAGGAGCACGCCCTGCGCGAACACCAGGTCCAGCACCCACACCAGCGCGACCATGAACGACACGAAGACCAGCACGACCATCGTGTAGGTGACCAACTGCTTGCGGGACGGCCAGATGACCTTCCGAAGCTCGGCGACCACCTCGCGCAGGAACCGGACCAGCTTCTTGGCCGGCGACGTCCTGGCCGGGCGACCGTCGCGGACCGCGGTGGCCCTGCCCTTGTCGCCCGTGGGCGCCGGACCGGAACGCCGACCCCGACGGTCGGCGGCGGTGCTCGGGCGCTCCTGCCCGCTCCCGCTCGCCTCGCGCTCCTCAGCCACGCCCGTTCCTCCAGCTCGCCTGCGGCCCGGCCTACCTGGCCTGCCGCCGTCAGTTCTCGTCGCTGTCCCGTTCCTGTACCCGATCCAGCATTCCTACAGTGGCAGGGGTGACAGGACTTGAACCTGCAACCTGCGGTTTTGGAGACCGCTGCTCTGCCAATTGAGCTACACCCCTAGACCAGCCCCACAGCAGGCCTCCGGCCCACACGCGGAGGGGCGCATCGCGTTTGCGACGCACCCAGCAGAATGAGTGTACGGCACCCCGTCGGTATGACTGAAACCGCACACCCCGGGCCATCGTGGCGACCGCGGCAGCCGTGCGGGAGTATCGAGCCTATGGCGACCACGACCAGCGCCCCTGCCCGGATCTCCGCCCGTATCGGCGGAATCGCCGAGTCCGCCACCCTGGCTGTCGACGCGAAGGCCAAGGCCCTCAAGGCGGCCGGGCGGCCAGTTATCGGCTTCGGCGCGGGCGAGCCCGACTTCCCCACCCCACCCGCAGTCGTCGCTGCCGCCCAGGCGGCGTGCGCCGATCCGCGCAACCACCGCTACACGCCGGCAGCAGGCCTCCCCGAGCTGCGCGAGGCGATCGCCGCGAAGACGCTGCGCGACTCCGGCTTCGCGATCAGCCCCACCCAGGTGCTCGTGACCAACGGCGGTAAGCAGGCCGTCTACGAGGCCTTCGCGACGCTGCTCGACCCCGGCGACGAGGTGCTGCTGCCCGCGCCGTACTGGACCACCTACCCGGAAGCGATCACGCTCGCCGGAGGCGTCCCGGTGGTCGTGCCGTGCGGTCCGGAGGCCGACTTCCTGCCCTCGGTCGAGCAGCTCGACGCCGCCCGCACCCCACGCACGAAGGTGCTGCTCTGGTGCTCGCCGTCCAACCCGACGGGTGCTGTGGCGTCGCGCGAGCTCAGCGAGGCCGTCGGGCGGTGGGCCGTCGAGAACGACGTCTGGGTGGTCACCGACGAGATCTACGAGCACCTCGTCTACGACGGGGCCGAGGCCGTTTCGCTGCCGGTCGCGGTGCCCGACCTGGCCGACCGCTGCGTGGTGCTCAACGGCGTCGCCAAGACCTACGCCATGACCGGCTGGCGCGTCGGCTGGCTGGCCGGCCCGGCTGACGTCGTGAAGGCGGCCACCAACCTGCAGTCGCACCTGTCATCGAACGTCTGCAACGTGGCACAGCGCGCGGCGTTGGAAGCCGTCTCCGGGCCGCTCGACGCGGTTGCGGAGATGCGCACCGCCTTCGACCGGCGGCGCCGGGCCATGGTGGACCTGCTGCAGGCGATCCCAGGCGTGGAGTGTCCGACGCCGCGGGGGGCGTTCTACGCGTACGCGTCGGTGCAGGACCTGCTCGGCAAGGAGCTGCGCGGGACGCGCCCGCAGACGAGCGTGGAGCTCGCGGCCGCGGTGCTGGAGCACGCCGAGGTGGCCGTCGTCCCCGGCGAGGCCTTCGGCACCCCGGGCTTCTTCCGCCTGTCCTACGCCCTCGGCGACGACGACCTGCGCACCGGTGTGGAGCGGATGGGCAAGCTGCTCGCCGAGGCCCGCTAACCGCCGCCAACGGCCGGGTCAGGCGACCGCACGCCCCGGTGGCGGGAAGTCGGGCAGGGCATCGAGGTCGGCCGGGCGGTCGGCGACGCCGAAGCCGGTGTCGTGCCACCACCTGTGCCAGCAGCCAGGGCACTGCACGAACAGCCGCCTGCCCTCGGCGGCGAGCAGGAAGCGCCAGTGCGTCTCGCAGGAGCCGCCGGCGGCGCAGCTCGGGCAGTCGCTCGGGTCGATGCAGCGCGGGCACGTCGTCCACACGCGACGGCCGATGTCGGCGTGGGCGTCACGCATCGAGGACCCCGGCGTCGACGAGCATCCGGTACGTGGCCTGCTGCTCGGCGTCGAGGCCGCTGTAGAGCATGCGGTGGGCCGCCGCCTCGGCGGCCAGCACGGCACCGGGGTCCAGGTCCGGGGTCGCCGCGAGCACCGCGGCCAGCCTGCGCTGCTCGTGCGCGCCGAGATCGAACGTGTGCGACGCGAGACCGTGGCCCGGTGGGAGCGGAAGGGGACGGAGCCGCTCCAGCCGGCAGGGCTCGCTGTCGTTCGTCGGGTTCATCGGGTCCAGGAGTACCCGAGGGGCGGACACCCTCCCCAGGATTCGGGATTCACCTCACGAGGGTGAGGTGCATCACCGCGACGGGAGGCGGACCTCGGCGACCGCCCGGCTCAGCACCGTCCGGCCGTCGAACCGCGCCGTGATGGTCACCCGGGCGACCCGAGCTCCGTCGTCGGCCTCGGTGAGCTCGGAGACGGTGCCGGACAGCTCGACCAGCGCTCCCTCGTCGTCGTCGGGAACGACGACGGGGCGGGTGAAGCGCACGCCGTAGCTGCAGATCGCGCCGGGATCGCCCGCCCACCCGGTGACGAGCCTGCCCGCCAGGGCCATCGTCAGCATCCCGTGCGCGATGACGCCCGGCAGCCCGACGCCGGTGGCGACCCGGTCGCTCCAGTGGATCGGGTTGAAGTCGCCGGATGCGCCTGCATAGCGCACCAGGTCGGCCCGGGTGATCCGCAGCGACAGCGGGGGCAGTTCGTCGCCGGCGGCGACCCCGCTCGTGTCGGTCATGACGTCTCCGCCTGGGTGACCAGCAGGGCGCGGGTGGTGGCCACCGGGGCGCCGTCGCTGTCGGCCACCTCGCAGCGCAGCCTCAGCATGTGGCTGCCACCGCGCGTGGTGAGGTCCTCGACGTGGATCGTCGTGACAAGGTCGTCACCTGCGTGGATCGGGCGGTGCAGCGTGATCGACTGGTCACCGTGCACCATCCGGGCGTAGTCCCAGCCGAAGGCCGGGTCGCGCAGGAACACCTCGATCGCCGGCATCGTGAAGGTGACGGGGAACGTGGGCGGGGCGACGAGGTCCGGGTAGCCGGCCGCCTGTGCCGCGGCCACGTCGTGACACACAGAAGCGCCCTCGCCGATGGCGAGGGCGAACTCCCTGATCTTCTCCCGGCCGACGCGGTACGGAACCCCTGGGGGCAACGCCCGGCCGACGAACGAGACGTCCGGCACGCTCAGCGGGTCTCGCGGTGCTCGCGGTGGACCCCACAGTTCGGGCAGAACTTCTTGATGGTGAGCCGGTCGGGGTCGTTGCGCCGGTTATTCTTGGTGATGTAGTTCCGGTGCTTGCACTGCTCGCACGCCAGCGTGATCTTCGGCCGGACGTCGGTGGCCTTGGCCATCGCGGGTGCCTCCTGCGTTTCTCTGGTCGGTCTGTAGCGGTGGCCGGACTTGAACCGGCGACACAGCGATTATGAGCCGCTTGCTCTACCGACTGAGCTACACCGCTTCGCGAAGCTGGTCACACCAGCTCGCTGAGCCCCTTTACGGAATCGAACCGTAGACCTTCTCCTTACCATGGAGACGCTCTGCCGACTGAGCTAAAGGGGCGGCTTGCCGCGCGGTCGGTCGGTCCCGAACGGCCGGAGACGATGCTACACAACGCCCGTGCGCGCCTGTACACCGGTCCCGTCATCGGGCTGGACGAACGCGCGCTGCGGCTTTCCGGACACGTCAGCGCTCCTCGCGGAACTCGACGTGGCGCCGGGCAGCCGGGTCGTACTTGCGCAGCACCATCCGGTCCGGGTCGTTGCGCCGGTTCTTGCGGGTCACGTACGTCGTGCCGGTGCCTGCGGTCGACCGCATCCGCACGATTGGCCGCAGCTGGTTGCGAGCCATGCCCACTCCTTGTCCTTGCCGACATCGATTTGCGTTGAGCTAACGCTGGCGCACCGCGAAACCATCCCCGTCGACCCATGTGGGACGCCCGTGACCCGACGCGAGCTCCTGGTACTCACCGGGCTGCACACCCCCGGGGTGGAGGTCGCGATCGCGGAGTAAGGGTGCGGGGCCCTTACCCCGTGGGGCAGGCGCACCGCGGTCCCGAGACGACGTGATCGTCCGATGCCGCGCCCCCCACCTCAGCCCGAGGCTCTACTCATGCTCATCAACTTCGTGCACACCGCGGACGCCGACCACCACCGCCGGGCCCTGCTCGCCGACGCCGCGAACTTCCGCCTCGCCAAGCTGGCCAAGGCCGTGCGCCGCGCCCGACGGGCCGAGAGGTCACCGATGGGCACGGGATCCGCGCCGGGAGCCGATCCGTCGTATCGCGCTCGGCAGAATCCTGCGCAGCGCAATGACGACGCAGAACGTCGGTGCACCGTGTCACCATGACCGGCGTGGCGCGGCTGGGGGTCGGGATCGGGCTGGTGGGACGCCGGCACGAGGTGTCGGCGCTCGCCGCGGCGCTCGACCGCGCCGTTGCCTGCCGGCCCACCGGGGTGCTGTTGTCGGGGGATGCCGGTGTGGGCAAGTCCCGGCTGGTGACGGAGGCGGTCGAGCGCGCGCGGACGGCGGGGTTCACCGTGCTGCTCGGCCGCTGCCTCGACGCCGCCGAGTCGTCGCTGCCGTACCTGCCGTTCACCGAGATCATCGGCGCGCTCGCGGCCGTGCACCCCGAGCTCGTCGGCGAGCACGTGGCCCTGCGCCACCTGTTGCCAGGCGGCTACCCGCGCGGTCCGCAGAGCGGCGAGGACCGCGACCTGGGCCAGCTGCGGGTGTTCGACGCGGTGCTGTCGGTGCTCGACGAGCTCACCACCACCGCACCGGTCCTGCTCGTGGTGGAGGACCTCCACTGGGCCGACCGCTCGAGCCGCGACCTGCTGATCTTCCTGCTGTCCCGGCTCTCCGGGCAGCGCCTCGTCGTGCTGGCCACCTACCGCAGCGACGACCTGCACCGGCGCCACCCGCTGCGCCCTGTGCTGTCGGAGCTGGTGCGGCTGCCGGCCGTGGAGCGTGTCGAGGTCGCCCCGCTCGACGCGGAGCGGGCCCTCGAACTCGTCCGGCTGCTCGCCGACGGCAACCTGCCCGAGCCGATGCTCCACAACCTCGCGCGCCGTAGCGAGGGCAACGCGTTCTTCGCCGAGGAGCTGGTGTCGGCGAGCTCCGACGGGCTGCCGCACGGCCTCGCGGAGGTCCTGCTGGCGCGCATCGAGGGCCTCTCCGCCGCCACCCAGCGGGTGCTGCGCATCGCGTCGGTCGCGGGGCGACGGGTCCAGCACGACCGGCTGGCCGTGGTGTCGGGGCTCCCGGTCGACGAGCTGGAGCAGGCGCTGCGCGAGGCCGTCACCCACCACGTTCTGGTGGCCGCGGGCAGTGAACCCCCGGGGATCAGCACCGACGACGCCTACGTGTTCCGCCACGCGCTGCTGCGCGAGGCGATCTACCACGAGCTGCTGCCCGGCGAGCGCAGCCGTCTGCACGCGGCCTACGCGGCACTGCTCGCCGACCAGAGCCGCGGCGGCCCCGAGCGGGCAGCCGAGCCCGGTCACGCCGCCGAGCTCGCCCACCACGCGATGGCGGGGCACGACCTCTCGCTCGCGCTCGCCGCGTCCGTGCAGGCGGCCAATGAGGCCAACGACCGCGAGGCGCCTGCGGAGATGCTGCTGCACGCGGAGCGTGCGATCGAGCTGTGGCCTGCCGTACCTGATGCCGAAGCGGTCGCCGGGGTCGACGAGGGCACCATCACTCGCTGGGCCGCATGGGGTGCGAGCGCCACCGGCGATCCGGATCGCGGAATCGCCCTCGGACGGCGCGCCCTGGAGCTCGCCGACCAGCGCGGCGACCCGATGCGCACGGCGGCGATCGCACGCCGGTACGCCCTGCGCCTGCTGGACCTGAGCGGCCGGGAGCAGGAGGCCCTCGAGGTGGCCCGGCGCGCCCTCCAGCTGGTCGCCGACGCGCCGCCGTCGGCCACCCTCGCCTGGGGGCACGCGGTGCTGGCACGCGTGCTGGGCACGCTCGACCACTTCACCGAGGCCGTGCTGCAGGCCGAAACTGCTCTGGAGGTCGCGCGCCGCCTGCCGCCCGACGATCTCAGCGCAGTCGGAGCCACCGCCGACGCGCTCGTCACGCTCGCGGTGTGCGAGGAGTACGGCGGCAACCCCGTGCGGGCTCGCCAGCGGCTCGGCGAGGCCAAGCCGCTAGCCAGACGCTCCGGCAACCTCAGCGTGGAGCTGCGCGCCTATTTCGCCGTAGGCATCTCGCTGCTCGACGAGGGCAGGCTGGCCGAGGCGGGCGACGAGTTCGCAGCAGGCGAGGAGCGCGCCGCCGCCACCGGCACCACATGGGGCGGCTATGGCCTGGAGTGCCGGGTCGCTCACGTCATCGCCCGGTTCCTGCGCGGCGACTGGGACGACGCGGAGGCCGCGGCCGAGCTCGCGGGCGAGTCGGTGTCGGCCACCGTCGCAAGCAGGCTGACGGCTGCGGGCCTGCTCACCTCCGTGGCGCGTGGTCGCTTCGATGCTGCCGCAAGGCGGCTGGTCGAGCTGGGCGACTCGTCGCCCGTCGACGACCAGGTGATCATGTTGATGGGCGAGGCAGGGGCGGAGGCCGCGCTCTGGCAGAGCAGGCCTGCCGAGGCGGCGGAGCATGTCACGGCGGCGCTCGCCGGGATCAACAGTGGGCCGCACGCCGGGCAGGCGCCGCACCTGGGCGGGATCATGCTGGCCGCGTTGGGTGTGTCCGCGCAGGCCGACCTCGCCGCCGCAGGCCAGGTTCCGGTTGTCGAGGCGGCCGAGGCGGCCCGCATGCTCGTCGCCACCGCCGAGCACACGGAGGCCCACGGTCTTCCGCGTGCGGGCACCCTCGGTCCGGAGGGCAGGGCCTGGCTGTGCCGGGCGCGGGCGGAGCTCACCCGGATTGTGGGGCCGCCCGACCCGTCGGCGTGGGACAGCCTCGTCACCGCCTTCGGCTACGAGACGGGCGCGCACCCCGGCGAACCGCCGGCCGCGGGGAGCTACGGCTACCGGCAGGCCTACGCGCTGCTGCGCCGGGCCGAGGCCCTGCTGGAGGGGGGCGCCCCGCATGGGCAGGTCGAGCCCGATCTCCGTGCCGCGCTCCGCACCGCAGAACGGCTCTCGGCACGGCCGCTCGCCGAGGCCGTCCGCACACTGGCCGCGAGGGCCGGGGTACGACTCGACCCCACGCACGTCCGTCCGGAGGCGGTCGGGCCCGGGCCGCTCACACCGCGGGAGCGGTCCGTACTCGCGCTGGTGGCGGCCGGGCACACCAACCGCCAGGTCGGCGCCGAGCTGTTCATCAGCGAGAAGACCGTGAGCGTCCACCTGTCCCGGGTCATGGCGAAGCTGGGAGCGAGCAGCCGTACCGAGGCGGTCAGCGTCGCCTACACCCGCGGCCTTCTGGCCCCGGCGGACCGCGAGATGGCGCGGGCGGACCCTTGAGCCGATCCCGGTGATCTCTAGGGTGTGGGTGATCGGGTTCACCCCACCCGCAAGGAGGCTCAGCGATGGCACCCACGAGCACCGCCGCCGAGGGCAGCACCTGGACCGGCCGGCCGGATCTGTCCGACATCCCCGGCTTCTGGACCCTGCCGATCGCAGAGCGGGCCGCGGCCTTTGCGGCGCTGCGGGAGCGGGAGCCGGTTCCGTTCTTCGCCGAGCCGGAGCAGAGCTTCCTCCCGCGGGGGGCCGGCTACTGGGCACTGACCAAGCTCGATGACCTCCTGGTGGCCAGCCGTAACCCCGCGGTCTTCACCTCGGGCAAGGGCTCCACGTCGATCGCCGACTTCCCGCCCGAGTTCATCGAGTTCTTCGGGTCGATGATCGGCATGGACGACCCCCGCCACGCCCGGCTCCGGCGGATCGTCTCCCGCGGATTCACCCCGAAGCGGCTCAGCGCGCTCACCAACGAGGTGGAGCAGACCGCGCGCTCCATCGTCGACGACGTCATCGACGCGGGCGAGTGCGACGCCGTCCCGGCGATCTCCGCCCGGCTGCCGCTGAAGATCGTCTGCGACATGATGGGGGTGCCGGAGAGCCAGTACGAGTTCGTCTACAGCCGTTCCAACATCATCCTCGGCGCCAGCGACCCCGACTACGTGCCCGACGCCGACAACATCGTCACGGCGCTCCTGCAGGCAGCAGGCGAGCTGGCCGACCTGATGCGCGACCTGGGCAGGCTGCGCACCGCCAACCCCACGGACGACGTCACCTCGGCGCTGGTCAATGCCGAGGTCGACGGCGAGCGGCTCACGCCCGACGAGCTCGCCTCCTTCTTCATCCTCCTCGTGGTGGCGGGCAACGAGACCACCCGCAACGCCATCAGCTGGGGCCTGCAGCTGCTGACCGACCACCCCGACCAGCGCGCCGCGTGGCTCGCCGACATCGACGGCGTCACCCCCACCGCGGTGGAGGAGATCGTCCGCCTGGCCTCCCCGGTGATCTTCATGCGCCGCACCCTGGCGTCTGATGCGGTGCTCGGCGGCCAGCAGATGCGCGCAGGCGACAAGGTTGTGCTGTTCTACTGGGCTGCCAACCGCGACCCCGCCCACTTCACCGATCCCGACAGGTTCGACGTCCGCCGCTCCCCCAACCCGCACGTCGGGTTCGGCGGCCCCGGCCCGCACTTCTGCCTCGGGGCGCACCTGGCGCGCCGCGAGATGTCGGTGATGTTCCGCGAGCTGCTCACCCGCGTCCCCGACATCCATGCCACGGCGCCACCGGAAAGGCTGCAGTCGATGTTCATCAACGGCATCAAGCGCCTACCGGTCGCGTTCACCCCGCGTGGCGCCCGATGACCGGCGCCACCCTCGATCCTGCCCGCACCTCGCTGGACTACCCGGTGGTCCCGGTCGGTGCGTTGCTCGCCGGCTCCGCCCGCCGCTTCGGCGACCGCACCGCCGTGCATTTCGCCGGGCGAGAGCTGTCGTACAGCCAGCTCTACGAGCGGGCGTGCGCCTTCGCGAACGCACTGGGCGCGGCCGGCGTGGGGCGCGGCGACGTGGTGGCCCTGCACCTCCCGAACTGCCCCCAGTACCCCATCGCCTACTACGGGACCCTGCTGGCCGGAGCCACGTTCTCACCAACGAACCCGCTGCTCCCGCACGCCGACCTCGCCGCGCAGCTGGCCGACTGCGGCGCGGTCGCCGCGGTCAGCTGGGCACCGGCAGCTCCGGCGCTCGCCGCGGTGCGGCACAGCACGGCGATCAGGCTGGTCCTGGTCACCGACCGCGAGCAGGCGCTCGACCCGGCGCACCGGGTGGCGCTCGACGGCCTCGCGGACGCAGTGGACTTCGAGGCCTTCCATGCCGACGCGCCCGTCACCGACCCTGCCGTTGCCGTCGACGTCTACCGCGATCTGGCCCACCTGGCCTACACCGGCGGCACGACCGGGCGGTCCAAGGGTGTGCAGGTGCCGCACCGCAACGTCGTGGTCAACTCGCTGCAGTACGCGTGCTGGGGAACCGGCTCGGTCCCGGCCCTGGACGACCGCGGCGGCGTCGTGCTCGACCAGCAGGCGCCCGCCGAGGAGTACCCCGTACGACTGGGCAACAGCGTGACCATCAACCTCACGCCCTGGTTCCACGCCATGGGCACGATCGGCGGCCTCAACGTCCCCGTGCTGGGCGGAGGCACCACCGTGCTGCACGAGCGGTTCGACCCCGGCGCCTACCTGGTCGACGCCGAGAAGTTCCGCGTCACCGGCATGGGCGGAGCGCCGCCGCTGTTCGGCGCGCTGCTGCGCCATCCCGAGTTCGCCACGCGCGACCTGTCGTCGGTGCGAGGCGTCTCCTCGGGCGCTGCACCGATGCCGGTGGAGATGATCGAGGCGCTGCACCGCCGCTTCGGCGACGATGTCGTGATCGTCGAGGGCTATGGCCTGACCGAGGTGACCATGGGGGCCACACTCGGCCCCGCGTGGCGGTCGGGCGTGCGCAAGGTGGGCACGGTCGGGTTGCCGGTGTACGACACGGAGGTCCGCATCGTCGCTCCTGAGGGCGGCGACCTCACTCCGCTGCCGCCGGGCGAGGCCGGCGAGGTGTGCATCCGGGGCCCGCAGGTGATGGTCGGCTACAAGGACCGGCCGGAGGAGACAGCCGCCACCCTGGTCGACGGCTGGCTGCGCACCGGTGACATCGGTGCCATCGACGAGGACGGCTACCTGTCGATCGTCGACCGCAAGAAGGACATGCTGCTCTACAAGGGCTACAACGTGTACCCGCGCGAGCTGGAGGAGCTTCTCTTCGCGCAGGGGGCGGTGACGGGGGCCGCAGTCGTCGGGCGGCCGGATCCGATGGTGGGCGAACTGCCAGTGGCCTTCGTGGTGGCGCCCGGGCTCGGCGAGACCGACGCCGGCGCCCTGATGGAGACGGTCAACGAGCAGGTGCTCCCGTACAAGCGGCTGCGGGAGCTGCACCTCGTGGACGAGATCCCGGTGTCGGCCGCCGGAAAGGTACTCAAGCGGGAGCTGCGAGAGCGGTTGCGCTGACAGAGCTCTGGGAGCACACAGGCACGGACGGGTGACGCCACGTTAACGCCGGGCGTCCGAACAGCGATGTCCTGTTCGTACGGATACCCGGCACGCGCGCACCGGACCGGACACACGACCGCCATCGCCGCTTCTCGCGGCGTGGCTGTCGCCCCACGTCCCTGCTCCCGAAGCCGGTGGTCGCCATGCCCGCTGCCGCTGCGTCCCCTGGTGATGTGGCTGCTGTCCGGTCACGCCTGGATCCCGTCGCTCCGGGGGCGGGCAGGCACCGGCGAGCAACCACCCCGCGCACGCTTCTCGGCCTGGCCGTGGACGTGGTCGGTCGCGTGGGGAGCCTCGTGACACTGATGGCCCTGGTGGTGCTGGCGGCGACGGCGGGCGCGATGGCCGACGGCATACCGGCCGGTGGGAGCGCGACCGTCACCGCCACGTTCGACCGGAGCGGCCCGTGACCTCGCGACCTCAGGCCGCTTCGGCCTGGGCGATCGGTGACTGCAGCACGTGGTCGACCAGGCGCATCACGAGCTGCTCACCACCCAACCGGTACCCGAACTCCTCCCAGGTGAGCAGCTCACGCGAGAGCAGCTCTCCGACAGGGCCCGGGTACAGCCGGGTGGCTCGGAAGGCGGCCGCCCGCAGCCGCATCTTCTCGTGGTGGTCCATCGGGACGGGGATCATTCGGCTCTCCTCCGCAGGTGCTTGCAATGCGGCGCGCTCTCAGCGCTGAGTCGCCACCCGTGAGACTTCCATGGTGAACCAACGTCGGGACTACCCGACGAATGGTACCCGAAGAGTGACTGAGGTCTCACAGTGCGCGAACCACGGGTATGTGATCGTGCACTGGGAGATTCCCAACGGCGGCCCCGCCACACCTGGTTGCTGCGCGTGTTCCGGCCGTCGGCGGCTGCGGCTAGCGTGATCAGCATGGTGACTCCGGCCGACTCCGCCCTGCGTACCCGTGACGTGCTCTGGTCCGACATCGAGGACGTCTACGCCGCGATCCTCGCGCACCCCTTCATCGCCGGGTTGACCGACGGCACGCTGCCACGGGAGTCGTTCCGGCACTACATCGTGCAGGACGCCCACTACCTGCGCGGCTACGCGAAGGCACTCGCTGTGTGCGCCGCGAAAGCGCCCGACGAGGACGGCACCGTGATGTTCGCCGCGCACGCTGCAGGGGCCATCGCCGCCGAACGCGACCTGCACGCGGCGCTGATGGGCGAGATGGGCTACACGTCGGAGGAAGCCGCACTGGAGCCGATCGCCCCGACGACCCAGGCCTACGTCAGCTACATGCTCGCCTCAGCGCTCGGCGGGTCGTTCGCCGAGGCGGTGGGTGCGGTCCTGCCCTGCTACTGGATCTATGCGCGGGTCGGGGAGGAGCTCATGGCCCGCAGCTCACCCGACCCGCTGTACGCCCGCTGGATCGCGATGTACGGCAGTGACGACTTCCAGTCGGTGGTCGACGCGGTGCTCGCACTCACCGACCGGATCGGGGCCGGGATGTCCGAGGGCGAGCGCACGCTGATGCGCAGGCACTTCCGTACGACGTCCCGGTACGAGTGGATGTTCTGGGACGCGGGTTACCGCTGCGAGACCTGGCCCGTGTGACGCGTCAGGGCCTGTGGCTTAGCGTTGGTCGAAGCGGTCGGGGATGAGGAAGTGCAGGATGAATCCCACCACCGCCACGACGATCGCACCGACGAACGCGGCACCGAAGCTCAGCACCGTGAACGGCAGCCCGATCCCGCTGGCGATGTACCCGACCAGCAGGAACAGCAGCGCGTTGACCACGAGCCCGATCAGGCCGAGCGTCAGCACGTAGAACGGGCAGCCCACCACCTTGATCAGCGGCTTCAGCACGGCGTTGACCAGGCCGAAGATGAGGGCGACGACGACGAGGGTGCCGATCCGGGTGCTGGTGGTGCCCGCGGTGTCGTCGATTCCGGGCACGATCAGGGTGGCCACCCACAGGCTGACGGCGACCACCGCAACGCGGATGGTGAGAGCGAGCGTATTCGACATCGGTATCAGTCCAGCAGGGCCTGGTTGACCAGCGTGCGCAGCTGGGTGCGGACAGGGTATGTGCTCGACGGGATGAGCTGTGTGAAGAACAGCGCGCTGGTCTCTGCCACGGGGTCGATCCAGAACGCCGTGCTGGCCAGGCCGCCCCACGCGAACTCGCCATCGTGCGTGAGCGCCTTGTTCGCGGCGGCGTCGATGACCACGGAGAAGCCGAGGCCGAACCCGACGCCCCGGTAGGGCGACTCGGAGAATATGGGTCTGCCGAACTGCTCCAGGTCGGCACCGCCGGGGAGGTGGTTGCGCGTCATGTAGGCGACCGTGCGCGGGCCGAGCAGCCGGGCGCCGTCCAACTCGCCGCCCCGGGCGAGCATCCGCGTGAAGCGGTGGTAGTCGCCCGCGGTGGAGACGAGCCCGCCGCCGCCGGACAGGAACTTCGGGGCACGAGTGGCAGCGTCGCCCATCGATCGGTTGCGCAGGAGCCCGCCCGCCGGGTTGGGCCCGTACAGCGCTGCAAGGCGCTCGACATCGTCCTCGGGCACCGAGAATCCGGTGTCGTTCATGCCGAGGGGGCGAAACACGTGCTCGGCGAAGAACGCGTCGAGCGACTGCCCGGAGGCCACCTCGACGACCCGGCCGAGCACATCGGTTGCCACCGAGTAGTTCCACTCCGTGCCGGGCTGGAACAGCAGCGGAACCTGCGCCCACACCTCGCAGGCGCCGGCGAGATCCAACCCGTGCGGGGACCCGAACTCGAAGCCCTTGGCCCGGTAGATCTCGTCGACGGCGTGGGCATGATGCCAGCCGTAGGTGAGCCCGGCGGTGTGGGTGAGCAGGTGCCAGATCCGCACCGGCTCGGTGGCCGGCACCGTGCCGGGACTGGCCGCCGACCCGCCCTGGTAGACGCGCATGTCGGCGAAGGCCGGGATGTAGCGCGACACGGGGTCGGTGAGCTCCAGCGCACCCCGCTCGTACAACATCAGCGCCGCCACCGAGGTGATCGGCTTGCTCATCGAGTAGATGCGCCAGATGGTGTCGTCGGCGACGGGCCGCCGCTCCTCGAGGTCGGCGAGCCCGTAATGACTGAGGTGCGCCACCCGGCCCCGGCGCGACACGGCGATCGTCCAGCCGGCCAGCCGACCGTCGTCGACGTAGCGCCGGAAGTGCGTGTCGATCCGCTCCAGCCGGCCGGCGTCCATCCCGACCTCGCCCGGATCAGCGTCCACCTTGAGCTGCATCACGCAATCGACCCTACATCCGGTTGATCTCCCGGCCCACCTCGTCGACCGGCCGCAGGCCCAGCGCAGCCAGCGCTCCGGCGGCGTCCGGATGGCGCAGGACGCGGGAGACCCTGCCATTCTCGACGACGAACGCCGTGGCCAGCCGCACCGGCTCGCCGAGCTCGCCGGTGTGGATGTCCAGCCATCGTGCGACCTGCTCCACGACGGCACCGCCGGGCCCGCAGAACCAGCGCACCGGCTCCATCCGGATCCCCGCCCGCCCGACCCAGTCGAGGATGAGCTCACGTCCGAACCCCGACCCGCGCGGTCCACCCACCTCGACGTCGCTCGTGCACAGGTCCCCGGCCCGGGCGGCATCACCGCCGTTGACCGCAGCGTGCCAGTCCTCCACCACCGCGAGCTGCCCCCCTGCCATGCCGGCGAGGGTAGCGGCCTCGACGCGCACCGCCCAGGTTCCGCGGACCCGGCCGGACAACCCGTTCGTCACGCGGAGCAACCCTTTCGCGTCACGCTGAGCAACCCGTTCGCGTCACACTCGGGCATGACTCCCGCTGTTGGGAGGGAGGATCGGGCGGTGGCCCTCCACCCCGAGCCGATCCTCGACATCTCGCCAGCGCTGCGCGGCGACGCGGAGGTGCTCCGTGCGCTGCTGCGGCGCCGCGACGCAGGCATCAGGGCCGACGGGAACCGGATCGCGCTCGTCGTGAGCGGCGGCGGCATGCGCGGCGCGTACGCCGGCGGGATGGCCCACGCCCTCGACGACGCCGGGCTCGCCGGTTGCTTCGACGTGATCTACGGCAGCTCAGCGGGTGCCTACATCGGTGCGGCGCTGCTCCTCGGCAACGGCCGCGGGTCGGCGCACATCTTCTTCGAGGACATGGCCTGTCGCGCGTTCATCGACCCTCGCCGGATCGGCACGCGCCGCCCCGTGGTGTCGCTGGACCACCTGATCACCCATGTCCTCGTCCACTCCAAGCCGATGGCGTGGGACCGGTTGGGGCCATCACCGGTGCC
>JAODNO010000483.1 GCA_025465235.1 Pseudonocardia sp. | reverse complement strand
GTGCTCGAGGCGATGAAGATGGAGAACCCCGTCACCGCACACAAGGACGGCACGATCACCGGTCTGTCGGCCAAGACCGGCAGCTCCGTGTCGCAGGGCTCCATCATCTGCGAGATCAAGGAGTAGGCGCTCCGCGCACCGCCACAGACATGGATCCCATCGAGATCAACGCCGGATCCTGGTACCTGCGCGCCCTGCGGGCCGACGACCGCATCGACGACCGGCCTGCTGTGCTGGCGTCCTGCCTCGATCCGGAGATCTGTCGCTGGCGCCGTCGCCCCCCGGCCGAGCAGGCGGAGGCCGACGCCTACATCCGTCTTCGGGCGCGGGAGTGGGCGCGCGATGAGCGCTACACGTGGGCTGTGTGCGAGCCGACCACCGGGGAGATGCTCGGCGAGATCGAGCTAGCCGCCGTCGACCTGGCCTCGGGTACGGCCGAGGCGGCCTGTTGGGCGCTGCCCGACGCCCGTGGGCGGGGGATGACCACGACCGCCCTGTCGGCCGTGCTGCGGTTCGCCTTCGACGGGGTGGGCCTGCGGCGCGTCACCTACGCGTGGGCAGAGGACAACGCGGCGTCGGCGCGCGTGGCGATCAAGTGCGGTTTCCATCCGGAGGTCAGGCAGCGTTCGGCGTGGGTGGTCGAGGGACGCCAGACGGACATCCTGGTCGCCAGCCGGTTGGCGACGGACAGTTGACGATCATGTGCGGGACGTCCTACCGTCGTTGCGCCAGGCGATTCCACAGCGACCCCGCACCGTGCTGGACAAGTGCATAGCGGAAAGCAGTGACGCAACCCGTGACCTCACGGGGCCCGGTGACTCCGCCACGCGGAAGTGCCGCGCCGCGGATCCGTTTGCCACGCTGGCTCAGGCCGCGCCGCGAACACGCCCCATCCACACCGGCGACCAGGATCCGTATGCCCCTCGACACGTACGTGACCAGCCACATCCACATCGACGGGCCGATCCCCGGCCCACACTCCCTGCTCACCGTCACCGCCGCCGCGCACCCGCTCGACGGTCCGACAGCCGAGTTCACCACCAACGTGCGCGAACTGCCTGGTGCCACCCTGCACCCGGTCGCTCTCCAGAGCTGGAGGCGACGGGCGGAGGACTGGCTCTCCACCCGCCGGGCGAGCCGTCCACCCGCCCTCGCGATGACCGCCTTCGCCCAATGGATCGATCAGCTGCCAGGGCGCCCGGTGTTCGTCGCCGACACCGCAGAACCCGACTATCTGTTCCTGTACTGGTATCTCCAACGATTCACCGGGCGCTGGCCCTTCGCCAGCACGCTCACCGATGCGGGCCTCCACGGCCGCATGAGCTGCTCGACCCTCTGTCCGCTCGCCGGATGTCGGATGCCGGAGCCGTCGCTGGCCTGGACGAGCTGACGAGAGGTGGACACCCGCGACGGCCGGTGCGGACTGCAACCGCATCGGCCGTCGCGGCCGGCCCGCAGCGATCTTCGCGATCGCAATTGAGTTCGTCGAACGCCCACGCCACCGCACCTCCCCGCCTACCGTCGCGGTCGGAGACCGCCCCGTGGGAGGACCGCGATGACCGAGCCGCCTCTCGTCCTTGACCCGCCGCACATGCACCGGCACGTGCTCACCGCCGTCGAGTTCGACGTGTTGTGGGAACGCCTCGGGCTGGGCGCCACCCCCGTCGTCCTGCGGCTCGCGTCGCCCGGCCGCACCCATGCGGAGCGGCGGGACGTCCTGGCGGCGGGCTGGCAGGCGCTGCGTGAGCGCGGGCTGGCAGGCCCCGCCGGCGCCGACCCCGAGCTCGTGCGCCTGCTGCGCCTGCTGGCCCGGCCTGCGGAGCAACTCGAGCTGCGAGGGTGGTGGGAGCGCAGCGTCCGGGCCGTGTCCGCCAGCGCACGCGGGGCCTGTGTCCTCGCCGTCCGGCAGGACGACACCGTCACGCTCGGATCGCACGGCTCACTCCCGTCCGCGCTGCTCCGCGCGCTCCCGCAGGCCGGGCCGGGCCCTGGTCGGGCGAGCACGGTGCCGGCAGCCGTGCTCGCAGCGGCCACCGCAGCACAGGGCGCCGGGCTGCGGACGGCGCTCCTCGCCAGGCACGTCCCGCCCGCCGACGCGGGCATCCTCGCCCGCATGCTCATCGGGATCGAGGGCCGCGCGCAGATCGTCGCCCTGGTCAGCGACCGCTGGGGCGTGCTCCGCCGCTCGGGCGGTGTCCTCGCGGTACTCGACGGACCCCGCGGCCGCTACCTCATGACCCGCACGGTCGGTGAGGACGGCGTCGAGTGGGCCACGGTGGCCCCCACCGACGCCCGCCGGTTGCAACACCGCGTCGCCGAACTACTTGCAAACCCGCCAACGAGCCCCACCTAACCCCGCGAGTCGCCCCTTCTCCGCCCGCGAGTCGCCCCGATCCCGCCCGCGAGTCGCCCCTTCCCGCCCGGGAGCCGTCAGGAGATGTCGTTCTTGGTCAGGCCGCGCCTCGCCACCGCGCCGGCCACCCCGGCCAGGACAGTGACGCCGGCGAGCAGGATCGTCACCAGGCCGAGGCCGCTGACGAGGAGCCCGATCACCGCCGATGTAAGGCCGACGGCGAGGCCGGTGCGCGCCACCACGGCGCCGGTGCGGTTCCGCGTGATGATCCGCGCGGCACCAGCGGTGAGGAGTATCGCGAGCAGCCCGGTCAACGGGGCGAGCAGCGCAGTCGGCGGGAGGACGAAGAAGACGGCATCGTCCACGAGCTGCGCGCCGAGCCCGGCGAGTAGGACGGCGCCGGCGGGCACCCGGGACGTGGCAGGCACAGTGGTCATGGCACCGATCGTCCGCGCCGCCGCTGCGACCGGCATCCGGGATCCCCCGGAGCCGGACCCTGGGTCGCCCGGCGCGAGCGCACCGGTCACCGGCGGCGGTCGGCGTATCGTCGCCCAGCATGGCGAGAGGCGTGGATCGGACCGCCGCAGCTGCAGCCGCCGTGCTGGTGGGCGCGGCTGTCGCGACCGAGCTGCGCAAGCCCCCGGTCGAACGGACGTGGCACGGGAGCGTCGCCGGCCTGGTTCCCTACGACCTGCGGCCGCCTACGTTCGACCGGTTCCGGAGCAGGCTGTGGAACCCGGATGATCCGGCCGTGCTGGTGCCGCACGCGTTCGGCGTCGGATGGACGGTCAACTTCGCGGCGCTGCGCGAGCTGGCGAGCGGCCGCGGTTGAGGTGCGTCCCTAGTCCAGGTCGCCGTGGCGCATCAGCTGGCGGCCTGCCTCGGTGATGGAACCGGACAGCGACGGGTAGACCGAGAACGTATGGGCCAGGTCGGCGACGGTGAGCCCGTTCTGCACGGCCAACGCGATCGGCAGGATCAGCTCGCTCGCGACCGGCGCGACCACGACACCGCCCACGACCACGCCCGTCGCGGGGCGACAGAACAGCTTCACGAAACCGCGGCGCAACCCCTGCATCTTCGCCCGCGGGTTCGTCGACAGCGGCATCATGATCGTGCGAGCGGGAACCTCGCCTGCGTCGATCGCATTCTGGCTGATCCCGACGGTCGCGATCTCCGGGCGGGTGAACACGGCGGCGGCCACCGTCTTGAGCTTGATCGGTGCCACGCCCTCACCGAGGGCGTGCCACATCGCGATCCGGCCCTGCATCGCGGCGACGGAGGCGAGCATCAGCACGCCCGTACAGTCGCCCGCCGCATAGACGCCGGGCACCGACGTGCGGGAGACCCGGTCGACCGGGACGAAGCCGCCCCGCCCGGTCTCGACGCCGATCTTCTCCAGTCCGAGGTCGGCGGTGTTGGGCACCGATCCCACGGTCATGAGCGCGTGGGAGCCGGTGACCGTGCGCCCGTCGGCGAGGGTGACGACGACCCCGTCGCCGTCACGGCGCACCGAGTCGGCCCTGGCCTGGGAGAGAATCTCCACCCCACGCTCGGCGAACACGTCCTGCAGTACTGCTGCGGCGTCGGCGTCCTCCCCGGGCAGCACGCGGTCGCGGCTGGACACCAGCGTGACACGCGCACCGAGCTCGACGTATGCCGACACGAACTCCGCTCCGGTGACGCCGGACCCCACCACGATCAGGTGCTCGGGCAACGCCTCGAGGTCGTAGAGCTGGCGCCACGTGAGGATGCGCTCCCCGTCGGGCTTCGCGTCGTCGAGCACGCGCGGGGTGGCGCCCGTGGCGATCAACACCACATCGGCCGGGAGCTCCTCACGGCCGCCGTCGGGTGTCCGGGCCTCCACGACGTGAGGCGCCCGCGCGGACGGCGCGTCGGTGAAGACGCCCGTGCCGCGGACGATGCGGACGCCCTCGCGCTCCACACGGGCCCGCACGTCGGCCGACTGGGCCAGCGCGAGGCGCTTGACCCGGGCGTGGACGGTGGGCAGGTCGACCGCGATCGCCTGCCGGTCGGCGATGATGCCCAGGTCAGGGGCGCGGTGCAGGTCAACCCGGATACTGGCCGACGAGATGAGGGTCTTCGACGGCACACAGTCGTCGAGCACGCATGCGCCGCCCATGCCTTCCCGCTCGACGACGGTGACGTCGCTGCCGTGTTGGGCTGCCACCAGCGCTGCCTCGTACCCCGCCGGGCCCCCGCCCATGATCACGATGCGCGTCACCGAGGCATGCCTCCTCCAGATGTCCGGTTCCCCCAGAACCGTACGCGGGCGGCGGCGCACTACTCTGTGGCGGTGCCGTTGTACGCCGCCTACGGGTCGAACATGGATCCCGCGCAGATGAAGGAGCGTGCCCCGCACTCGCCGATGGCGGGTACCGGGTGGCTCGTCGACTGGCGGTTGACCTTCGGTGGCGAGGACTACGGTTGGGAGGGCGCGCTCTCCACGGTCGTCGAGGAGCCCGGTTCGCAGGTGTTCGTCGTCCTCTACGACGTGCCCGACCACGACTCCGCCCAGCTGGACCGCTGGGAGGGCGGTGAGCTCGGGTTGCACAAGAAGCTACGCCTGCGGGTGCATACCCTCGAGGGCGACGTCCTGGCGTGGATCTACGTGCTCAACGACTACGAGGGCGGGGAACCGAGCGCTCGCTACCTCGGGGTGATCGCCGACGCCGCCGAACAGGCCGGCGCACCTGACGACTACGTCTCGGCGCTACGCAGCCGCCCCAGCCGCAAGTCCGTCTGAGCGGCGGCGGCCGACCCCGTCCACCGGAGCCGACGTGCCCGTCGGCACGATCGCCCGCTGAACCGGTCCAGGTCGACGTCCACTCCGGACACCATCTGCCTGACACACCGGCAGGCAGGCACGTACGCCGGGTGCTTCGCCCGGACGCGGCGGCCACACGAGGAGAATTGCCCATCGATTCCGGGCGACTCCCGGGCTGAATCCGGGCGACTCGCGGGCTGAGATCGGGCGACTCGCGGGGGGTTGGTTAGGTGGCCAGGGCGGCCAGGGCTACCTGGACGTGCATCCGGACGCCGAAGGGGAGGGCGCGCTCGTCGAGGTCGAACGTGGGCTGGTGGATGTCGCGCATCGGGCCGTGGCCGGGCCACACCCCGAGCCGCGCCATGGCGCCGGGCGCGTGCTCCAGGTACCAGGCGAAGTCCTCGCCGCCGCTGGACTGCTCGGTGCTGGTCGCGGCCTCCGGGCCCAGGATGGCGGTGGCGGCGTCGGCCAGCATGCCGGCGCTGACCGCCTCGTTGACCACGGGCGGCACGCCCCGGATGTGCTCGAGCACGTACCCGGTTCCGGTGGGAGCGAGCAAGGCCGCGACCAGTGCACGGACCTTGCCCTCCAGCTCCCCCCAGGTGTGGTGGTCGGCCGTGCGGAGGGTGCCGCGAAGGACACCCTGCTGCGGGATGGCGTTGGCCGCCTCGCCTGCCTGCACCGCACCCCAGACGAGCACAGTGCCCGAGCGCGGGTCGACCTGCCGGGTGAGGAGCAGCGGCAGTTGCGTGATGAGGATCCCGAGGGCCTCGACGAGATCGGCCGTGAGGTGCGGCCGTGAGGTGTGGCCACCGGGCGAGGTGAGCCGGACCTCCAGGACGTCGCAGGCCGACGTGATCGGCCCGACCCTGGTGCCGACCTTGCCGACATCCAGCCGCGGGTCGCAGTGCAGCGCGAAGACGCGCTGGACGCCTTCCATGACACCGTCGGCGACCATGTCGATCGCCCCGCCGGGCTGGACCTCCTCGGCCGGCTGGAAGATGAGCCGCACGCGGCCGGGCAACGCGGGCGCGGAAGCGAGTGCGAGGCCTGCCCCGAGCAGCATTGCGGCGTGCGCGTCGTGCCCGCAGGCGTGCATGACGCCGTCGACGGTGGACGCGTAGGGCAGGCCCGTGCACTCCTGCAGGGGAAGGGCGTCGAGGTCGGCACGCAAGGCGACGCAGCGGTCGCCGTAGCCGATGTCGCAGACGAGGCCGGTGCCGCCGGGGAGGGTACGCGGCTCGAGACCGGCCGCCATCAGTCGCCGCGCCAGCAGCTCGGTGGTGCGGTGCTCGGCGCGGCCGAGCTCCGGTACGGCGTGCAGGGCGCGCCGCCAGGCCACCACGTCGCCGCGGTGGGCCAGCAGCCAGGAGTCGAGCCATGCCGGTCCGCTGCCCGCTCCGAAGTCGGTGACGGCAGCCTCCGCGGGTGGCACGAGGTCGGTATGGGCCTCCAGCAAGGTCACCTCACACCACCCTGTGCGGTGGTCGTCGAGAGACCGGTCGCAGCGCGCAGCGTCAGCGGTGCGCGCCTCGAGGCTGATCTGTCGGGCATCTGGCCATGGTGCTCACCCGGACGGCGGTGTACCAACCGGAATCGCGCCTCGGGTCGAAATCCTCGCCGAGGGGTTGCGGATCTGCTGCGGGCGGGCCCGTATGCAGTGACGAACGGTCGTCGGAAGCCGAGACGAACGGGGGCTGGCACCGCTCGTCGTCCGTCCACGCGACCTTCTGAGTAGCGCACAGTCGTCGTCCTACCCCGTCCGGACCTCTCCCACGCACCCTCCGACGGCCCATGTGACCACGTGGGGTGAGGCACTGCGTCAGGGACGCGGGGGGCGCCAGCGCAACCCGGGCGCGGGCTCGTCAGAATGGGTGGGTGTCCCAGGACAGCCCGGAAGACCAACACGTGCGCCGGATCGGTGGGCGGTACCGGTTGTCCGATCTGCTCGGCAGCGGCGCCATGGGCACGGTGTGGGCCGGCTACGACGAGGTGCTGCAGCGCCGGGTGGCGGTCAAGGAGCTGAAGGTCCCGCCCGGCGTACCCGAGCAGGAGGCGGCGGAGGCGCGCGAACGCATCATGCGCGAGGCGCGGGCACTCGGCGGCCTGTCGCACCCGAACATCATCACGGTGTTCGACGTCGTCGACGTCGACGGCGCACCGATGGTCGTCCTGGAGCTCGTGCCGTCGCGCAACCTGGCCACGATGATCGGTGAGCAGGGGACGCTCACGCTGCAGCAGACCGCGGTCGTCGGGTTCGCGACCGCGGGCGGGCTCCGGGCGGCGCACCGCAGCGGGATCACCCACCGGGACGTCAAGCCGGGCAACGTCCTCGTCGCCGACGACGGCCGCGTCAAGCTCACCGACTTCGGCATCGCCCGCAACATCGCCGATGCGCCCATGACCAGCGTGGGCCTCGTCCTCGGCTCCCCCGCGTACATCGCACCGGAGGTCGCGGCCGGCCAGCCGGTGACTCCGGCTGCGGACCTCTGGGGCCTCGGCGCCACGCTCTTCGCCGCCCTCGAGGGGCGCCCGCCGTACGACGTGCACGGCGACCCGGTGTCGACGATCACCGAGGTGGTGGACGGCGAGGTGCCACGACCGCGCACGTCCAGCGCGGTGGCGGACGTGATCATGGCCCTGATGGTCAAGGACCCGGACGCCCGGATGCCGCTCGAGGAGGTCCGGCACCGGCTGCGGCCGCTGATCGACGACCCCGACGACCCGCTCTACCCCGGGTCGCCCGACGCACCGACGATCGGGTCGGGGCTCGCCGTACCGAGCTCGGCGGCGCGCTACGAGTTCGCCGGGGGGCGCCCGCCTCCCCTTCCGCCGGCGGCGACCGGCGCGCGAGGGCCGGTGGAGGCAGCCGCCCCACTGGCGACGTCGCCCGGTCCCTTGCCGCCGGTCCGCAACCGACCGACGGCGCCGTCGCGGGCCGCGAGCACAGCGGTCCCGGCGCGACGCACGGTCGCCGCGGAGTCCGTGTCGGGATGGAGCGCGGCCGGGCTGGTGGTCGCAGGTGCCGCGGTCGTGCTGGCCGGTGCACTGGGTGGGTGGTCGGCCACCCGACTGCTGGGCGGCCAGTCGCCGCTGACCACGGTGAACGTCACCTCGACCAGCGCGTCCATGCGCCAGCACACGGACGCGCTGGGCTTCACCATCTCGGTGCCTCAGGACTGGACGGAGCAGCGGAACGAGCCGGCCGGTGGGCTGCCCACCGTCGACTTCGTCAGCTCCGGCCGCACCGAGGAGCTCGCCGTGCAGCGGGCCGACTCCACGGAGGCCGCCCAGGCCGTTGCGGGAACGGTGCTCGACCCACCCGCACCCGCACCTGCGCCTGCCCCGGCCGATGCCGTACAGCTGCGGTACGAGTCCGGCGACTACACGTCCTGGCGGCGCATCCTGCCCGCCGACAAGGGCGTGTGGACGATCACGCTGACCGTCCCGCGCGTCGCCGCCGGATCCACCTCCGCAGCCCTGTTCGAGCTGATCGCCGGCGGCTTCACACCCCCGGCCGCCTGACTCCGGCGGCCGTCCGGCCCGAACGTAGGCTCCGCGCATGAGCGTCGACGCCTCCCCAGCACCAGCCGTCGCCGCGGCCGCCGCCATCGCCGCCGCCACCGGGGTCGACGCCCACGACGTGGCAGTCGTGCTCGGGTCCGGCTGGCGCCCCGCGGCCGATGTGATCGGCGAGCCGGCGCACGAGATCGCGATGGCGGACCTGCCCGGTTTCGTCCCCCCCGCCGTCGCGGGGCACGGCGGCACCATCCGGTCGGTGCCCGTCGGCGGCCACCGCGCGCTCGTGCTGCTCGGCCGCACGCACCTGTACGAGGGCCACGGCGTCGACCCCGTGGCACACGGCGTGCGCACTGCCGCGGCGGCGGGCTGCCGCACGGTGGTGCTCACCAACGCGGCGGGCGGTATCCGGGAGGGCATGCGGGTGGGCGAGCCCGTGCTGATCTCCGACCATCTGAACCTGACGGCACGCTCGTCGCTTCACGGCCCGCGCTTCACGGACATGACCGACCTCTACTCGCCGCGGCTGCGCGCGCTCGCCCGCGAGATCGACCCGACGCTCTCCGAGGGCGTCTACGCCGGCCTGCCCGGCCCCCATTTCGAGACGCCGGCCGAGATCCGGATGCTGCGCGGGTTGGGGGCCGATCTCGTCGGGATGTCCACGGTGCTCGAGGCGATCGCGGCGCGCGCCGAGGGCGTCGAGGTGTTCGGCCTGTCGCTCGTGACGAACCTGGCCGCCGGGATGACCGGCGAGCCGCTCGACCACCACGAGGTGCTGGCCGCAGGTGCGGCGTCGGCAGGACGCATGGGTGAGCTGCTGCGCGACCTGATCGCCCGCTCGTGACCCTGCCGCCCGGCCTGCGGGACGCGGCGATGCGGTGGATCGCCGACGACCCCGACCCCGAGACGCGCACGGAGCTGCAGCGGGTGCTGGCGGCGGCCATGGTCGATGCGCCGGGGGCGGTCGAAGGCCTCCGCGACCGGATGGCGGGAACGCTGCGCTTCGGTACCGCCGGACTGCGCGGACCGGTGCGCGCCGGCCCGGCGGGGATGAATGTGGCCGTGGTGCGCCGCGCCACGGCCGGACTGGCGGCGTGGCTGGCCCAAGGGGGCGAGCGGGGTTCGGTGGTGGTGGGTCGCGACGCACGGCACGGCTCGGAGGCGTTCGCCACGGCAGCCGCGGAGGTGCTGGCAGGCGCGGGCTTCCGGGTTCTGGCGCTGCCCGCGCCGCTGCCCACCCCGCTGCTGGCGTTCGCCGTCCGCGAGCTCGGCGCCGTGGCCGGCGTGCAGATCACGGCGTCGCACAACCCGCCGGCCGACAACGGCTACAAGGTCTACCTGGCCGACGGAGCCCAGCTCGCGCCGCCGTCGGATGCCGAGATCGAGGCGGCCATCAGCGCCACCCCGGCCGCGGTCTCGATTCCGACCAGCGGCGCATTCTCGACCGTCGACGTCGCGGAGGCCTACCTGGACCGCGTGGGGCAGTTGCCGCGTGGCCCGGCCAGGCAGCTGCGGGTGGCGCTCACCCCGATGCACGGGGTCGGCGGCGCCACCGCGGTGCACGCGCTGCACCGGGCCGGGTTCACCGACGTCCATGTCGTCGCGGCGCAGGCAGTGCCGGATCCCGACTTCCCGACGGTGTCCTTCCCCAACCCTGAGGAGCTCGGGGCCACCGACGCGCTGCTCGCGCTGGCGGCTGAGGTGGGCGCCGACCTCGCGATCGCCCTGGACCCGGACGCCGACCGGTGCGCGCTGGCCGTGCCGGTCGCGGGCTTCGGCGAGGGCGGGAGCGGGAGCGCCTGGCGGATGCTCACCGGCGACGAGACCGGCGTGCTGCTGGGCGACCATCTGCTGCGTTCCGGGGACGCTCACGGCGTTCCGTACCGCGACCCGCTCGTGGCCACCACGGTCGTCTCCTCGTCGATGCTCCGCCCGCTCGCCGCCGCGTACGGGGCGCGGTACGCCGAGACCCTCACGGGGTTCAAGTGGATCGTCCGGGGCGGCCCCGGGCTCGTGTACGGCTACGAGGAGGCGCTGGGCTACTGCGTCGACCCGGACGCGGTGCGCGACAAGGACGGCATCGCGGCCGCGGTGCTGGCATGCGACCTGGCGGCGGGGCTGAAGGCCACGGGACGGGGTCTGGCCGACCGGCTCGACGAGCTGGCCGTCGCACATGGGGTGCACCGCACCGAGGGCCTGTCACTGCGGACGGACCCCGCACAGCGCGACGCCGTGGTCGAGCGGCTCCGGTGCGCGCCGCCGGTCGGCTGGTCGGCCGAGTACCCCGCACCCGACGTCATCGTGCTCCGGCGCGACGGCGAACGCCTGGTGATCCGCCCGTCGGGCACCGAGCCGAAGCTCAAGGCGTACCTGGAGGTGGTCGAACCGGTGCCGGACGCGGCAACGCTGACCGCCGCGAAGGCCGCAGCACAGTCCCGCCTCGACGCGCTGCGCGGCGAGGCCCGCGATCTGCTGGACAGCTGATATCGCGGAGGGAGCACTGGTATCCGGGCCCGATCACCGGGGTACTAACCTTCGCCGATGGTGCGGCCCAAGGTCCACGACGAGGCGCTGCGTAGCCGCCTCCTCGGTCGAGCGCTGGAGCGAGTCGCCGCCGACGGCGTTTCGGGGCTGAGCCTGCGTGCCCTCGCCGCCGACTGCGGCACGTCCACCACGGCCGTCTACTCCCTGTTCGGCGGCAAGACCGGGCTGTTGGCGGCCCTGTTCGACGAGGCGTTGCGGCTGTTCCGAGAGCACCTGGCCGTGACGCCGGGCGACGACACCCTCGACGATCTGGTCCGGCTCGGACTGGCCTACCAACGCGGGGCGCTCGCGCATCCACACCTCTTCGAGGTGGTGTTCGACGGCGGTCCCCCGAACCGCGCCGCCGGAGCCGCGCTCGCGCCACTGCGTGAGTTCGTCGATCGCGCGGTCAAGAGCGACGCGCTGCCGCCCGACATCGACCCCACCACCGCCGCTCTCGCTCTCTGGGCCACCGTGCACGGCTGGGTGTCGCTGCAGCTGCGGGGTCTGCTCCCGCCGGGCACCGAGGCCCGCTTCGAGGACGTCCTGCGTTGCGTCACGGCCGGCTGGACCGCGACGGCGCCCTAGGACGGCCGTGCGCGGCGGACGACCGCAGCCGGAGCACTCACTGTGGGACGGCGGGCCGGGCGCGGACCACAGCGTTCGACGACCACCGGCTGCTGCTCGGCAATCGTCGTCCGCCCCCTCGTCCGAGTACCGCCCCTCGGCCCGCCGTCGTCCCGTAGGTCGATGCGGCGGGGCCGAGCGTCTCGCCGCGGCGCGAGATTCACCAGGAATGGTGACGGTCCTGCTGCGTGTCGCGGTCAGACGGCGCCGAACTGGCGGTCGCCGGCATCTCCGAGGCCGGGGACGATGAACGCGGAGTCGTTGAGCCGCTCGTCGATGCTGGCGGTGACGACGCGAACCGGTAGCCCGCTGGCCCGCAGGTGCTCGACACCCTCGGGGGCGGCCAGCACGCAGATCGACGTCACGTCGGTGGCCCCGCGCTCGGTGAGCAGCCGGATGGTGTGTGCCATCGAGCCCCCGGTGGCGAGCATCGGGTCGAGTACGAACACAGGGCGCCCGTCGAGCGTTTCAGGGAGCGACTCCATGTAGGGCACGGGCTGGTGGGTCTCCTCGTCGCGGGAGAGCCCGACGAAACCCATCTGTGCCTCGGGCATCAGCCCCAGCGCGGCGTCAGCCATCCCGAGCCCGGCGCGCAGCACCGGCACCAGCAGCGGCGGGTTCGCCAGCCGGTGCCCGAGGGTGCGCGCCACTGGCGTGTGCAACGGGGCGGTGACCAGCGGCGCGTCCCGGGTGGCCTCGTAGATCAGCATCAGGGTGAGGTCGCGCAGAGCCGCGCGGAACGTGGGGTTGTCCGTGCGCGCGTCGCGCAGCTCCGAGAGCCGGGCCTTGGCCAGTGGGTGGTCGACGACCTGCACGTCCATGCCGCAGAGGCTAGCGCTGCGCGGGGCGGGCACCGCCGTCCCGGCACGTTCGCCCCGACCTCAGCGCGCGTGCGCGGTCTCCGCTTCGTGGGCTGCGCGCGCATCGTATGCGGCACGGGCGGCGGCGATCTCGTTCTGGTGCGACTCGGTCCACGTGACCAGAGCCTGGATGGTCTCGTGCAGCGTGACACCGAGGGACGTGAGCTCGTAGTCCACCCGCGGTGGGACGACGGCGTGCACCGTGCGGCGCACCAGCCCGTCGCGCTCGAGCTGGCGCAGGGTGACGGTGAGCATGCGCTGGCTGACGCCGTCGATCTCACGACGGAGCTCCGTGAAGCGCAGCCTGCGCCGGTCGAGCAGGGCGATGACCAGCAGCGACCACTTGTCCCCTATGCGGTCGAGGATCTGCCGGACCTCGCAGTCCTCACGGGTGTCCCACTGGTACGCGTCCGTGTAGGGCCCGTCGGTGCCGCAGGAGTGCGTCGGTGACTTCGAAGTGCTGGTGGTGTTCGTGGCCTTCTCCGGCCTCGGCGGGCTCGCCACCGAGGGCTGGGTCCTCGTCGTCGCCCGCTTCATGACTGGAGTGGCCGCCGCGTTCATGGCGCCCGCCGGGCTGTCAATCATCACGACCACCTTCGCCGAGGGCCGCGCCC
>JAODNO010000478.1 GCA_025465235.1 Pseudonocardia sp. | reverse complement strand
AGCACCACGACGCCGAGCACGATCATGTCCAGCGCCGAGGCGCGGCCGGCGGAGCTGCTCACGAGGGCGCCGTGCCGGGCGGTCTTGCCGCAGCCGCCGATCAGCTCCTCCCCGGGCTCCGTGTCGTCGGCGTCGACCTCGACCCACAGGTCGGTGTCGGCGAGCCGGATCCGGTCGCCGGTGGTGGGGCCGTAGAGCCGCGCGTACCCGGCGTGATCGAGGGCGCTCACGAGCCGCCCCTGAGCCGGACGACCGCGACCTCGCGCTCCGCGCCGGCATCCACGCGCAGCGCGGTGCCGGCCGGGACGTCGAGCCGGTAGCGGCCCGCTGCGGTGATCCGCACCTGGAGCGCGGGGTTGAGCCGGTCCAGCGGGACGTGTGAGGACACCCAGATCGGCAACGGCCCGGTGTTGTGCAGAACGGCGGTGGCCCGCTCGCGGCCGGGGGCCAGCTCGATCTCCCCGCCCGCGGCGCGGACCGCGCCCGGCCCGTCCGCGGACGCCGGACCGAACGGTGCGTCGACGTGCACGAGCACGCTCCCGTGCGGGAACAGCGCTTCCACCTGCAGCGCCGGTACCGCGGATGCCACGCCGTCGACGAGCTGCTCGGGGCGCACGACCTCCCGTGCCCGGGCCACGACGTCGGCGAGGGACACACCGTCCCAGGCCAGCTCGCAGATCTCGTCGCACACGAGCGCCACGGCGTCGGGCGCGGCCAGCCGTGCCCCACGCGCGAGGCGTCGCCGGGCGAGCTCGGCGCCGCTCGCCAGCAGCAGCCGCTCCTGCTCGCGCGGCGTCAGGTGCATCGGCAGAGCATGCGCCCTGCCCGCGCCCGCTTGTAGTCCGATTCACCACGGGAAACGACAGCTAGGTTGTGCACATGCACAGGGTCGGTCACGAGGAGCGCTGGACATCGCTGGTCGGCAGGCTGCGCGTTGACGCCGGGGTACTCGTGGCGGCGTTCGTCGCGCGGGTACGGGCGGTCCCGCCGTACGGGCGGGGCGTCGTGCCGACGGACCGGCTGGAGACCGACGCCCACCTCACCTTCGACTACCTGCTGCGCCGGCTTGCCGGGCAGCCCGTGCCGGAGCGGCTGCTCGCCACCGGGCCGTCCATCGGCCGCGACCGCGCGCGCCGTGGCGTGCCGCTGAACGACCTGCTCACCGCCGTGCGGCTGGACTTCCGCGTGCTCTGGGCAGCCCTGCGCGAGTGCGCAGACCCGGCCGACGAGGCGTTGCTCGTGGCCCGGGCCGAGGACGTCTGGAACGTCGTCGAGGAGTACTCGACGCAGATCCAGGTGAGCTACCAGGCCGAGGCCGCGGTGCTGGCGCGTGAGCGCATGGGAGAGCGGACGATGCTGGTGGCGGCGCTGCTGAGCAGCGCAGTCCCCGATCCCGACGAGGTGGCGCGGGTCGCCGTGGCCCTCGATGTCGATGTGGACGCCGACCTGCTCGTCGCAGCCGCGTCGCCGGCCTCGGGGCTACGGCTGCGGCAGGCGGCCGATCGGCTCGCCGCGGATGGCCGGATGGTGCACGTCCAGTCGACCGGGCGGCACGTCGTGCTGCTCGCGCGCTGGGACGGCGGCACCGGAGCACCGGTGCGGGCTGTGCTGGCCGGGGTGCCGTGCGGGGTAGGCCCGCTCGCGCACGGGCTCGCTGCGGTGCCGCGCAGTGCGAGGCTGGCAGGCGAGTTGGTCGATGTCCTCCCTGACCTCGGCGGACCGCGCGAGCTGTTCGACGCGTGGCTCCCGCTCGCCGCCGCGCGGCTCGCCGACACCGCCGGCGAGCTCGTCGGGGCGGAGCTCGCCGGGCTCGCGGACGCGGCGCCGCGGGAGCGCGACCGATTGCTGGAGACCGTGCGTGCCTACGCCGCCACCGGCTCCGTCGCCGAGGTCGCGGCGCGGGTGTACTGCCACCGCAACACCGTGGTCAACCGGCTGCGCCGGTTCGCCGAGCTCACCGGACGGGACGTGACCGTACCCACCGACGCCGCGGTGGTGCTGCTCGCGCTCCACTGCCCAGGACGGGTGCAGGGGGAGCCCGTGGCATGAGGCACGGCGGCGGGCGCGCACGTCATATGGTCGACTCGTAGCCCGCTCGGGTGTGCCCGAGCCGCCAACCGCAAGGAGTGCACGTGACCGACCTGTCCCCCTTCCACCTGGCCGTCCCGGTCGACGACATCGCCCGCGCGCGGGAGTTCTACGGCGGCGTCCTGGGGCTCGCCGAGGGCCGGTCGGACGTCCACTGGGTGGACTGGGACCTCGACGGCCACCAGTTCGTCACACACCGGGCACCGGGCTCCGGACCTGTGGGGCACAGCGACGTGGACGGACACCGTGTGCCTGTGCCGCACTTCGGGCTCGTGCTCGCCGTCGAGCGCTTCCACGAGATGGCCGAGCGCCTCCGGGCGGCAGGCACGAAGTTCGTCATCGAGCCGTACCTGCGGTTTGCCGGTGAGCCCGGTGAGCAGTGGACGATGTTCCTGCTCGACCCCGCAGGCAACGCGCTCGAGTTCAAGGCGTTCAAGGACCGGTCGCAGCTGTTCGCGAGGTAACACACCACGGCGTGGACCGGTGGGTACTGTCGGTGGCCATGACCGATACCGCCTTCTGGCATCCATTCGCCCCGATGGGTGCCGTTCGCGGCGCCGAGTTCGTGGTCACCCGCGGCGAGGACGTCTGGCTCTGGGATGACGCCGGGCGCCGTTACCTGGACGCGACCGCCAGCCTGTGGTGCGTCAACGTCTGGCACGGGCGGCCCGAGATCGTCGATGCGGTGGCTGCGCAGATGAGCGAGCTGGCCACGTACCAGACGTTCGGCGACTTCGCGAACCGCCCGGCGCTCGAGCTCACCCGCCGCCTCGCCGCGCTGGCGCCGGTGCCGGGGGCGAAGGTGTTCCTGGCCAGCGGCGGCGGCGACGCGATCGACACGGCGGCCAAGATGGCCCGTGAGTACTTCGCCCGCACGGGCGAGCCGGAGCGGACGGTGCTGGTCAGCCGCGAGAACGCCTACCACGGCACGCACGGCTTCGGCACGTCGCTGGGTGGGATGCCGGCCAACCGGGTCGCCGCGCCGTTCGTGCCGGACGTGGTCCGCGTCGCCTACGACGATCCGGCGGCGCTCGAAGCGGAGCTGGAACGGATCGGGCCGGAGCGGGTGGCCGCGTTCTTCGCGGAGCCGGTGATCGGCGCGGGTGGGGTGCTGCCCCCGCCCCCGGGATACATCGAGCGGGTCCGCGAGATCTGCACCCGCCACGGTGTGTTGCTCGTCATCGACAGCGTGATCTGTGGGTTCGGCCGGCTCGGCGACTGGTTCGGCGTCGACCGCTTCGGCGTCGTCCCCGACCTCGTCGTCTTCGCCAAGGGCGTCACCAGCGGGTACCTCCCGCTCGGTGGGGTCGTGGCCCATGAGCGCGTGGCAGCGCCGTTCTGGGAGCCGGGCGCGGCCGCCTTCCGGCACGGCGCCACCTACGCCGGGCACCCAGCGGCGTGCGCCGCGGCGATGGCCAACCTGGACATCATGGAGGGCGAGGGCCTCCTCAAGCGCGCCGAGGCGCTGGAGGGGACATTGCATGCGGCGCTGCGCTCGCTGCAGGACCATCCGCTGGTGGCCGAGGTCCGCGGCGGCACGGGGGTACTGGGGGCGCTGGAGCTCGATCCGGACCGGGTGGCGGCGGACCCGGGGTTACCGGCGGCAGTCGCGCGTGGCGCGCGGGAGCGTGGCGTCCTGATCCGGCCGATGATCAGCTCGCTGGGCTTCTCCCCGCCGCTCACGCTCGGCGACGATCACCTCGATCTGCTCCGTGAGGCCGTTCGGGGTGCGCTCGACGCATCTGGCTGAGCACACCGATCACTGAGAGAGCGCAAAACGCCGGGGAAGGCACCTCGGTTGGGCACTT
Source organism: Pseudonocardia sp. (assembly GCA_025465235.1). Taxonomy (GTDB): domain Bacteria; phylum Actinomycetota; class Actinomycetes; order Mycobacteriales; family Pseudonocardiaceae; genus Pseudonocardia. The sequence continues at coordinate 3,725 of JAODNO010000478.1, read as the reverse complement.
CCAGTGACAGTGCGTGACGAAATTGGCCTCTCAGGTCGGGTGCGCCGCCACGCCGCGTGCGTGCTCTCACTCAGCCAGGCACCCTCTCCTCCGGCACCGCGCCTTCCCTGACGCGGGTTCGTTGCTCTGAATGAACAGGCCGGATAGCGGCCCTGGAATCGGGGAGTATGCGATGGCCGGTGAGGTGTCAAGTGGACGACCGATGGCCCGGCACGGTGTGGCCGGCGATGGCCGGAGCGGCGTGCCCAGTGAGGCCCGCGAGAGCGTCCTGACCGAGGACCGTCCGTTCGCGGACGACTTCATGGACGCCCCGCACGTAGGGGCGGAAAGGCTCGATGAGCTCGCCCGTAGACGGGCCACGGCGGAGCAGGCCGCCATGGTGGCCGAGATCGATGCGGCGGCAGCGGCGGGCAAGGCGGCAGCAGCCATCGCTACCGCCGCCCGCGCCGCCGAGGAGGCGGAGGCCGCGGCGGAGGCGGCCGCTCGCGCATCCTCCGAAGCCTCCGCCGCGATCGCGGAGGAGGAGCGCACCAGCGCTGCACTCCAGGGCGAGTTCCGGCCCGGGCCCGGCCAGGGAGCGTGGGTTCTCGCCGGGTCCGACGGCGGGGGAGCGCCTCGTGGGTGGTCGGTTGTGCCGGCCGCGACGCAGGCGGGGCCGCCGCGCGGGGGCTTCTTCCCGCCGGGAGCGCCGCCTACGAACTCGTGGCCGTCGATGTTCCCCGTGACGGACGTGGCGCCGGGTGCACCGTGGAACCTGCCGCCGCACGAGGCCCCGACCGTCGAGGGGGCGGCGGCGGGCGGCAGGCGGGCGCGCAGGCATGCGGCCGAGGCCGCGGAGGCGGAGACCACTGTGATCCCCGTCAGCGGTATGGACCTGCGGCCGGACGAGCTGGAGGTGGCGGATCCGGACCCGGAGAGCGACGAGGATCTGGTCGCGGCCGAGGAACCGCCCGTGCGGCGGCTCGACCGCAAGCACGCGGAGCGGCCCCCCCGGCACCTCCCGAGGCGTCCGGTGGTGGCTGTGATGATCTTCGGCGTACTGCTGATCCTCGCGGGGCTGATCCTCGCTATCGCGGGTCCCACGACGAGCCCGGCACCCACTGTGGGGAGCGCACCCGTTCCGACCGCAGCGCCCGAGGCTCCCGCGCCCCATGCGGACGTGCCCGGCCCGGCTGCCGGTGCGGAGGTCGACCCGAAGAGCGACAAGGCCGTCGCCTTCCTGAGCGCGGTGCGCGCCGCCGACATCCCGACGACCCGCTCCGGCCGGGCTGAGACCGAGACGGCCGCGGTCATCTGCCAGAAGCTCGACAACGGGATCAGCAAGGACAGCATCGCCCGCGCGATCCCGGCGGCGCTCCCCTCGGTGTCGACGCGGCAGGCGGCCGACGTCGTCGAGCTCGCGCAGGAGCTCTACTGCTCCTGACGGACAGGCCCGCCGCGGTCGCGGCGGGCTTCGTTGTTCAGGACCGTTGTCGGCTCGGGATGGGTTCGTCAGGGTGGTCAGAGCGTCAGGGTGGGCAGAGCGTCCCGGCCTGGGGTGCGACGCCGTCGACCAGCATGGCGTTCACCACGGCGCTCACACAGGGGGTGCGCGGGTAGGCGCCCGTACCGGCACCCTGCCAGCTGAGGAAGCGCGCGGGCGCGAGGCCGTCGGCCGTGCGTCGCGAGCCGTCCTGCTGGCCACGGGGGTCGGCCGCCGTTCCGATGACGAGGATCGGCGGCGCGCCGTCGGCCTGCCCGGCCGCCGGCACGGGTCCCCCGGTCGGCCACGGGGCGCAGGCCAGCAGGCGCACGGCGAAGGTGGCGCCGAAGAGGGGGTACGCGGTGCGCCACCGCTGCGCGAGATCGCCGATCTCGCCAGGGGAGAGTCGTCGGCGGGTGTCGTTGCAACTGGTGGCGAGCATGCCGTCGAACTTCCCTCTCGGCCCCACCAACGGATCGAGCAGGGTGAGCATCGGAGCCGGATCACCCGCGCCGGCCGCGGCCAACGCAGCACTGAGGTCGGCCCACCCCCGCGGTTCGGCGAGCCTCGCGAGTATGGCGGTGACGGTGGCACCGGCGGTGAGCCTGCGGCCGTCGGCGGCAGCGAGCGGCTGCGTACGGAGCTGCTGGAGGAGCCGGGTCACGGTTGCGCGCGGGTCGGCGCCCAGTGGGCAGTCCGGGTGCGCTGTGCACGCCACGGCGAACGCCCCGAACGCCGCTTCGGCTGCCCCGGCGCGGGCCTCGCTGAGGTCGGGCTCGTCGAGCGTGGGGTGTGGTGGACCGTCGAGCACGAGCCTGCCGACGGCGGTCGGTGCGGAACGGGCCCAGCCCGCGAGCGCCGCGGCTCCGTCTCCCACCCCGATGGCCGAGAGCCGGTCGACACCGAGTGCGGCGCGCAGGAGCTCGACGTCGGCCGCGCTGGCGGTGGTGCGGTAGCTGCCGAGCCCGCCGTCGAGTACGAGGTTGCACTCCTGCACCACGGCACGGGCCTGCTCCAGCAGCTGGGCGAGCTCGGACTCCGTCGACCCGTTGGGATCGGCGTCGACGAGCGCGGCGCGGGCGTCGTCAGGGGCGCAGTCGAGGATGTCCTCGCCTGCGCCCCGGCGGTCCAGGCCGATCAGCGTGTAGTTCTCGAGGACCGCCGGCGCGACCTGCTCGGCCAGCATCACGGCGTCGCGGGCCGACGGCTCGAGCGTGGTGTCACCGAGCACGAGCAACGGCGGCCGGTTCGCCGGGGCTGTGTCGAGGCCGACACGCAGCACACTGAGCCTGGCCGCGCCGAGACCCGGCTGGTCGGGGTCGGCGGGCACGGTGAGCTCGCCACAATCCACCCTCAGCTTGCGGTCGGTGGGAAGCGGTGTGGACAGCGTCGACAGCGTGTCCTCGGTGCATTCGGAGAACGGGATCGAGGCCCGCTGCTGCTGCGGCTCGGGGAGCGTCTCGGAGGGATCGGGCGCCGCTGCGGGCGACGTCGGAATGACCGGCATGTTCTGCCCGCGCACCGCAACGGGCGGGCGCTGGGACGGGCCGACGGTGCAGCCCGCGACCAGCATGGCGAGGCAGACGATCGCGGCGGCGACCGCGTGACGCGGTGCTCGTGCCACGTGCCCTCCCGATCCTGCTGGTCGGCGCCCACCCTGCCGCACCGCCGGTATGGGGAGGGTGAACAGGGGGCATGCGCGCCACCGTCAGCTCACTCGGGGTGGCGCCCCCGAGGGATCGAGCTGCAACCGCACGGCGACGGGTAGCTCGGCGAGCCCCAGCGAGGTACGCGCGGCCGCGAGGACCTCGTCGTCCAGCCGGGCGAGCACCTCGCGGACATCGGCGTCGTCGGCCAGCCAGAGCGTGATGCGCAGGGCAGGCGCCTCGTTCGTGCCGACCATTCGCGCCCTGGCCCGCCCCACCCCGGGGAGGCCGGCCGCCTGGGCGGCGACGGCGTCGGCCGCTGCGGACGAGCTGACGACGATCGCGGTGTCCGGGCCACCGTCGAGCACGACGTCCGGCCGCTGTTCCGGGCGCAGCGACCGCGCGGCCCACGTCAGCCCGACGAGGATGAGCAGCACTCCGCAGCCGATGGCAACCAGGCGGTAGACGTCGGGTTGGGAGCGAAACGCGTCGACGAGCAGCGGATCCAGCAGCGGCCGTCCGGCCCGTGCGGTGCCGAAGACGCCGTAGGCCAGTAGTGCGACGAGGATGCCGGCGGCAAGGAGCACGAGCCCGATCACCACCGCGAGCACGCGGTC
>JAODNO010000471.1 GCA_025465235.1 Pseudonocardia sp. | reverse complement strand
ACGGGCTGCGGCGCAGGCCCGCGCACAGGAGTGGCGGGCCGAGTCCGAGGAACGGCGGGTCGAGCTCGACGCCGTCAGGTCGCAGCTGGCGGCCGTCGCGAACGCCCGCGACGACGCGGCACGACGGGCCTCTGCTGCCGCCGACGCCCTGGCCGAGGAGCGAGAGGGGCGGCAGCGGGCCGAGCAGGAGCTGGCCGGTGCGCGGGAGCGCGCGGGGGCGGAGATGGCCCTGCGGGCGCGGGCGGACGGCGAGCTCGAGCGACTGCGGACGGAGGTCGAGCGAGCCCACACCGACGCCCGGCTGGCGAGGGCCGAACTGGCTGCCCTGCGGGAACGCGGCACCGACGAACTGCGGGCTCTCGTCGCGGCCGCCGTGCAGGGTAAGGACCTCTGATCGGAGATTCAGCCGTAGGCGGGATGCACCATGGTCGTATGACGTCTCCGCTCCGCTGGTTCATCACCGGCGCATCCACCGGCTTCGGACGCACCTTCGCGGAGGTGCTGCTGGCCCAGGGCGACCACGTCGTCGCGACCGCCCGGGACAAGGGTGCCGTTGCCGACCTGGTGGAGCGCTATCCCGACACGGCGCTCGCGCTCCCGCTCGACGTCACCGACCCCGAGCAGGTCCGCGAGGCGGTGGCCGCTGCCACTGAGGCGGGCTCCGTCGACGTCCTGGTCAACAACGCGGGCCACGGTCTGCTCGGCGCGCTCGAGGAGCTGTCCGACGAGCAGATCCAGCGGGTGCTCGGGGTCAACCTGCTCGGAGCGCTGGCCATCACCCGGGCCGTGCTGCCGCACATGCGCGCCAGGGGGACCGGGCACATCGTGCAGATGTCGTCGGTCGGCGGCGTCGTCGCCAACCCGGGCCACGCGGTCTACGCGACCACGAAGTTCGCGTTGGAGGGGGCATCGGAGGCGCTCGCGGGCGAGGTCGCACCGTTCGGGATCCGCGTGCTGATCGTCGAGCCGGGGCCGTTCCGCACCGACTTCCTGGGCCGATCGCTCGAGATGTCCACGCCGATCGCGGACTACCAGGACGGACCGGCGGGGGCGCTGCGCGCCCGGTTCGCGACGCAGCACGGGCTGCAGCCGGGCGACCCCGTTCTGGCGATCGCGGCGATCATCGGGGTGGTTCGCGCCGGTTCGGCGCCGTTGCGGTTGCCGCTGGGACAGGCGGCAGTCCAGCGCATCCGCGAGAAGCTCAAGCGCCAGTTGGACGACCTCGAGGCGTACGCGGACCTGTCGATCTCGACCGACCGTACGGTGGACTGAGGCGCGTCCATCGGTCGGTGGGTTCATGCGATGGCAGTGCGACGGCGAAAATTCGGACGATATGAGGATTCCTCATGCGAATCGGTCTGGGCTTACCCCATTACGGCTCGCTCGCCACCGTCGACGCGTTGGTGGAGGTCAGCCGGGCCGCCGAGGCGATGGGGTACGACAGCCTGTGGACGGGCGATCGCCTTTTCGTCCCGGTCCGTCCGAGCAACCCTTACCCGAACGCCGGCGGCGTCATTCCGCCCCAGTTCGCGACGTTCCTGGATCCGCTCGCCGCGTTGACGTTCGCTGCCGCGCACACCGAGCGGGTGCGGCTGGGCATGAGCACGCTCAACGTTCTGTGGTATCCGCCGGTGGTGCTGGCCCGCACCCTCACCACGCTCGACATCCTCAGTCGCGGACGGGTCGACGCGGGATTCGGAATCGGCTGGATGCGTGACGAGTACACGGCGGTGAACGTCCCGTGGGAGCGCCGGGGCGCGCGCCTCGACGAGACGCTCGACCTGCTGGAGAAGATCTGGACCTCGGAGCTCGTGCACCATGACGGCCCACTGTTCACGGTCGTCCCGACACCGATCGAACCCAAGCCGGTGCAGCGCCCCCGGCCGCCGATCCTGCTCCCCGGTTTCACACGGCAGGCCATGCGTCGGGTCGCGCGGCGCGCCGACGGATGGCTCGCAGTCGGTGCTCCCCTGTCCGTCCTCGGCTACCTCTGGAGCACCATCCGCCGCGAGGCCGAGGACGCCGGGCGCGACCCTGCCGAGATCCGGTTCATCGTCCGGATGAATCCCCATCTGACGGACGAGAAGGCCGAGGCCGAGAAGGTTCCCTCCAAGGGCACCATGGACCAGGTCATCTCCTATGCGCGATCCCTGGTGGAGGTGGGTGCGGACGAGGTCTTCATCGATCTCGGGCAGACGGCCAGGTCGGCTGCAGAGGTGCTGGACCGTGCAGGTGCCTTCTACGACGGTGTGCGAGCCGGGTAGGAGCCCCACGGGCCGGCGGTGGCTGCCGCCGGCCGACCGGTCACGACGGCTCGGCGAATGCCTGCTGGCTGTGCACGAGCAGCTCACGCACCGCGGGGCTGTGCGTGCTCTTCCAGATCAGGGCGAGCAGGGTCGGCGTGTCGACATCGTCGATGATGCGGGCGGTGAGCCGGTCCCGGTAGTGGGCGGCCATCGACTCGCTGAGGATCGCAACGGCGAGCCCACGGGTGGCGAGGTCGGCGATGGCCTCCGCGGCGCTGGCTTGCAGGGCGATCTCAGGTTGGAGGCTCTGCGCAGCGCAGGCCCGGTCGAACACCGTGCGCAGGCCGGTGCCCGGCGGCATGCAGGCGATCGGGTGGGCTGCCAGGTCGCGCAGGGTGACGCGGCGCTGCGTGGCCAGGGGGTGCACGGCCGGGACTGCCGCGACGAGCCGTTCGCTGATGATCGTCAACACGTCCAGCCCGTCGGGCGTGGCGGTTGCGGTCCCGACGAGGGCCAGGTCGATGGTGCCGGCGTGCACCGCCTCGATGAGCCGGTCGGAGTTGTCCTCCAGTAGCGAGATCTCCACACCGGGATGCGCCCGGTGGAACGCGGCGAGGGCGTCGAACAGCGGCGTGACCGTGCAGCCGATGACCATCCCGACGGTGAGCCGGCCGCGGATCAGCTCGGTCACGTCGCCGACTGCCTGCCCCACCGCGCCGGCAGCGGCGAGCGCGGCCCGGGCGTGTTCGAGCGCGGCCTCTCCGGCCACCGTGAGGGTGGCGGTGCGCGTCGACCGGTCGAAGAGCTCGGCACCGAGTTCACGTTCCAGTTGGCGAATCTGGGCGCTGACACCGGACTGGCTGATGTGTACCCGCTCGGCGGCCCGGGTGAAGTTCTGCTCCTCGGCGACCGCGACGAAGTATTCCAGCTGCCGGAGCTCCATGACTGTGGATTCTAGCTTCTAGCAGATCCATCTGTTGGACTTCTGACGCGCGACCAACCACGGTGGGAAGTGCACCAGCCCCAGGAGGAAGCCATGCCGGAGTACGAGAAGGCCATGCGGCCCGAGGACATCACCCGCCTGTTCGTCGAACGATCCAACGCCGGCGACGCGGCGGGAGTCGCCGCCCTCTACGAAGAGGACGCTGTGCTGGCCTACCCCCCGGGCGGGCGGACGGTGGGCCGGGAGGCGATCCGCGCGCTGTGGGAGAAGGTGCTGGCCGAGCGTCCCCGCTTCGAGCCGGAGCAACCACTGCCGACGCTGATGAGCGGCGACATCGCCCTGACCTCGACGCCGCCGGAGGACGGGGCGGGCGCTCGCGCGCAGGTCGTCCGCCGCCAGCCGGACGGAAGCTGGCTCCGGCTGCTCGACCAGCCGGAGTTCGTCCCCCCGACGCGCTGAGCGCCTCCACCGCGAGAGACGGAGGTCGGGACCTGCGTCCCGCAGCTGACGCAGGGCTGATCAGCACGTCAGCTTTGCGAGTGACGAGTGCACGTCTGGCCGCTAGCCTCCTGACTGTCCGTCACCGCCAGCTGTGGGGGTAGCCGTGTCCGAGCCATCGACGAAATCCGCTTCTCCCGGTGGGCCGGGGGTTTCGACCCCGCATCGGCTGCCCGTGCGGACGCTGGTGGCGGCGTCGATCGGCAACGCGATCGAGTGGTACGACTGGACGATCTACGCGACGTTCAGCATCTTCTTCGCCACACAGATCTTCCCGGCCGAGAACGAGGCACTCGCGCTGATCAGCACGCTGGCCACGTACGCGCTGGCGTTCTTCTTCCGCCCGCTCGGCGGGTGGTTGCTGGGCCGGTTCGCCGACCTGCGCGGGCGGCGGACGGCCATGTTGCTGACGATCCTGCTGATGGCCTGCGGGTCGCTCGCCATCGGGCTGCTGCCGACGTTCGCGATGGTCGGGTGGCTCGCGCCGATCCTGCTGCTGCTCGCCCGTATCGCGCAGGGGATGTCGCTGGGCGGGGAGGTGTCCAACGCCTCGGCGTACCTGGCCGAGATCGCTCCACCGGAGCGCCGGGGCCGCTACTCGTCGTTCTTCTACATCTCGACCGGCTCAGCGGTGCTGATCGCGTCGCTGCTCGGGGCGCTGCTGACCGCGACGCTCGACAAACAGCAGCTCGCCGCCTACGGGTGGCGGATCCCGTTCATCGTCGGAGGCGTGCTGGGCATCGTCGGCCTGTGGCTGCGGCGGGCCATGCCGGAGACCGACCAGTTCGAGGAGAACAAGACCAAGGCCGAGGCTCTGCGCCACCCGCTCATGACGACCCTGCGCGAGCATCCGAAGGCCGTGGGGCAGCTCATCGGGTTCACCCTGCTCTCCACCCTCTGCTACTACACCTTCTTCTCCGCGCTCACGCCGTTCGCGGTGCGATCGCGCGGCGCCGACCCGAACGAGGTCTTTGTCGCGCTCGCCATCGCAACCGCGTTGTTCGTGCTGCTCCAGTATCCGATGGGCGTGCTGTCGGACCGGGTCGGTCGGAAGCCACAGCTGCTGGTGTGGTCGGCGGCGACGGCGGTGCTGATCGTCCCGCTCTCCACCCTGATCGGGCCGGGGCTGGGCAACCTGCTCGTGGTGTTCTGCGTCGGCCTCGGGCTCTACACGATGATGACCTCCATCGCCCCGGCGGTCATGAGCGAGCTGTTCCCGACGGAGCTGCGCGGGCTGGGCATCGGAGCCTGGTACAACCTCACCGTCGCCGTCTTCGGCGGCACCGCGCCCCTGGTCATCCAGTCGCTGTCCAGTGCGGGCCTCGCCGGGGCGTTCTTCTGGTACGTCGCCGCGGGCGCCGCGATCGCGTTCCTGGTGATCCTCAGCCTGCGGGAGACGAAGGGCGAGGTGTTGCGGTAGATGACGAGGGCACTGCGGCTGCTCTCCGACCTGATCCGGTTCCGCACCGTCGGGGTCGACGAGGGCGCCGCAGCCCGCCGCTGCGCCACGATCACGGAGCAGGCCGGGATGGACACCCGGCTGCTGGGCTGGGCCGACGGTCGCGAGCAGCTCGTCGCCCGGACCGGGATGGGTGACGGCCCACCGCTGACCTTCACCGGGCACCTCGACACGGTGCCGGTGAACATGGCGGACTGGTCGGTCGACCCGTGGGGAGCCGAGCGGGACGGCGACCGGCTCGTCGGCCGCGGGGCCAGCGACATGAAGTCCGGGGTGGCGGCTGCCGTCGTCGCCGCGGTGGAGCACGCGAGCACGCCGCACCGCTGCCGCGGCGTCCAGCTCGTGCTCACAGCGGGTGAGGAGACCGGCTGCACGGGGCTGCTCGGCCTCGACGCTCGCGCTCGGTCGGAGCTCGCGGGCGGTGGGCCCCTGGTCGTGGCGGAGCCGACCGGGAACGAGCTCGTGCTGGGGCACAAGGGCGCCCACTGGATGCGGCTGCACGCCACGGGGCGCGCGGCCCACGGCTCGGCCCCCGAGCTGGGAGACAACGCCGTCGTCCGGCTGGCCCGTGCTGCGGTCGCGCTGCACGACTACGCCGACTGGCCGCGTCACGAGCTCTTCGGACCGGTGACGGCGAACGTCGGTGTGCTCCGCGGTGGGGTCGCACCCAACGTCGTGCCCGACGACTCGGAGCTGCTGCTGGACGTGCGCACCGTGCCCGGGGTCGACGCCGAGGCGCTGCGCGCGCAGGTTCGCACGCTGGCGGGGGAGCAGGTGGAAGTGCAGGACCACGTGCTGCTACCCCCCGTGGACACCGCCGCCGACGAGCCGTTCGTCGCGCTCGTCCGCTCGGCCCTCGAGGCCGTCGGACTCGACGACACGCCGATCGCGCCCGCCCGCTACTTCACGGACGCATCGGTGCTGGCGGACGTGCTGGGCAACGGGTCGGCGGTGCCGACCGTCGTGCTGGGGCCGGGTGAGGCTGCGCAGTGCCATGTCGCGAACGAGTGGTGCCTGGCGCCGCGCGTGGAACAGGCGGTGGAGGTGTACGGGGCGCTGCTGGCACGCTGGTGCGGCTGACCGTCGTCATACCAGGGGGCTCGCCGCGAGCACGCGGACGGCCTCGGCGACGGCGGCCCGCCGCGCCACGCGTACCGCGGTCTCGATCGGCCGCAGTGCCTCGCGGCGGGCGGCGGCTGCCGACGCCGACAGCGCGCCGCCCGGCTCGTCGACGGACGCCGCGGCGAGGATCGCCTCCACCTCGTCGGCGTGCTGCAGCACCCGCAGCGGCTGGCCGGGCATCCCAGCGGGCCACAGCGACTTCGGGCGCGCGCGCAGGGCCGCCGCGATCTCCTCCCGCACGCCGGGGCGGTGCCGCGCGACGCCGAGCGAGGTGAGGACCGACGCCGACTGCCGGACCTGGTCGCGCAGCTCCCGCTCAGCCTGCGTGAGCGCGACGAACTCCGGCGGTGGCCCGGGGTCCGGCACCGGGTAGACCGTCCAGCGCAGCACGCCGTCGGCGACCCGGCTGGGCACGATGCCCAACCCGGCGTCGGCGAACAGCACGCCTTCACCTACAGCCGTCGCCTCCTGGCTGAAGAGGCCGGGCCCGGGCAGCCCGCGCACGTCTCCCGGCACGGGGAGCACCAGCCGCGCCGGGCCGCGCGGTGTAGCTCGGCGCAGTGCGGCGAGCAGGAACGTCACCGAGGACACCGGTGCCCCGGGCGGCGGGAGCGAGGTGACGCGAGCGGTATCCGTGTCGATGGCCTGAACGTCGTGCGCGTCGGCCCATGGGCCGAGTGAGTCGAGCACATCGTCGGGCGCCGCGGCACCCGCGAGCCAGGCCGAGGCCCACACGGTGAAGGTGGCGGAGGGGCAGGGCACGCCGTCAGGCTAGCCACGTCGCGGGGCCAGGGCACTCCTGCCGTGCGGGTGAACGCGAACACGATGCGTTGCCGCAGGTCGGACGTGTCCGTCATCGAACGGGCGTGTCGCTGCCGTGCTGGGCACGGTCGCGGCGGTAGAACAGCGGGGTGACGCGCGCGCACGATTATCGAGGGGCGTTCGGCGCCGACGGCACTCGCAACCTGGTGCGCAGGCAGGTTCCGGAGGTGCCCGCCGAGGCCGGCCTCGTCGTCGAGGACCCGGCGAGCGGCTTCTGTGGCGCGGTTATCGCGGCTACGGTGCGTGAGGTGACCCTGGAGGATCGGCACGGCCGGCGCCGCGTCTTCCCGCTGCGGCCCGCCGCGTTCCTGTTCGAGGGTGCTCCCGCCACCCTGGTGCTGCCCCAGCGTGCACCCGCCGGCCCGGCCCGCTCGGCCTCCGGGTCGGTGAAGGTGCAGGGACACAACGCCCGTACGGCGCGAGCCGCCCGGATCTGGGTGGAGGGCCTGCACGATGCCGAGCTCGTCGAGCGCGTCTGGGGGCACGACCTGCGGGTGGAGGGTGTGGTGGTCGAGCCGATGCACGGCATGGACGATCTCGCCGCCGCTGTGTCCGAGTTCGGCCCTGGCCCGGAGCGCAGGCTCGGAGTGCTGGTCGACCACCTCGTACAGGGCTCGAAGGAGACACGCGCAGCCGCAGCGGTGGCGGGGCCGCACGTGCTCGTCACCGGACACCCCTACGTCGATGTCTGGCAAGCGGTGAAGCCGTCCGTCGTCGGGATCCGGGCCTGGCCGGACGTGCCCCGTGGCACCGACTGGAAGTCCGGGGTCTGCGCCGCATTGCGGTGGGGCGAGCCGGCGGACGGGGCCCGCCGCGTACTCGGTGCGGTCCGCAGCTTCCGCGACGTCGAGGTGCCGCTGATCAACGCGGTGGAGCGCCTTATCGATTTCGTGACGAAGTGATCACCGAGTAGCGCCCGTCTGGCAGGATCGCACCATGACGGCCGCAGTGATCTGGCTCATCCTGAGCCTGGTGCTGATCGCCGCCGAGGTGCTCTCCGGCGACTTCGTGCTGCTGATGCTCGGCGGCGGCGCGCTCGCCGCGGCCGGGGTGTCGTTCCTCGTCGGGGGTCCGCTCGTCGGCGGGGTCGTGTTCGTTCTCGTCTCGGTGCTCCTGGTGTTCGCAGTACGCCCGGCGCTACGGCGCCGGCTGAACCGGGGGCTCGACCACTCGGTGATGCACCACAAGGCGCTCGTGGGCGTCACCGCGATCGTGGTCGCACGAGTGGACGGCCACGGCGGTCGCGTCAAGATCGGCGGTGAGCTGTGGTCCGCCCGATCGAGCGACGGGAACGAGGTGATCGAGCCGGGCGCGAGGGTCACCGTCATGGACATCTCCGGTGCCACGGCGCTCGTCGTCGCACAGGACTGACCGGAGCAGGCCCGGACCAACAGGAGTACACCGGGAGCAACGGAGCAGGTCGGGGGGAACCGGCGTAAGCCGGTGCGCGAGGATCCGCACCGCTGACATCCAGCGGTCGGATGGGACGAGGGAGGGGAAGCGGTGGCCGAAGGCACGGTACTGCTCATCATCGTGGTGCTGCTGGTGTTGCTGGTCGTGGTGGCACTGGTCAAGGCGGTGCAGATCATCCCGCAGGCCACGGCCGCCGTGATCGAGCGGCTCGGCCGGTTCAAGGCCACGGCCGACCCGGGCCTGGTGTTCCTGGTGCCGTTCATCGACAAGGTCCGTGAGCGGATCGACCTGCGTGAGCAGGTGGTCTCCTTCCCCCCGCAGCCGGTGATCACTCAGGACAACCTCACGGTGAACATCGACACCGTCGTCTACTACCAGGTGACCGACCCGAAGGCCGCCGTCTACGAGATCAACGACTACATCGTGGGCGTCGAGCAGATCACGACCACGACGTTGCGCAACGTCGTCGGTGGGATGAGCCTGGAGGGCACCCTCACCTCCCGCGACGAGATCAACACGGTGCTCCGCGGCGAGCTGGACGAGGCCACCGGGCGGTGGGGCATCCGGGTGGCGCGCGTGGAGATCAAGGCCATCGACCCGCCCGCATCGATCCAGGAGTCGATGGAGCGGCAGATGAAGGCCGACCGCGAGAAGCGCGCGACGATCCTCACCGCCGAAGGTCAGCGGGAGTCGGCCATCCGCAGCGCCGAGGGCCAGAAGCAGGCGCAGATCCTCACCGCGGAGGGGGCCAAGCAGGCCGCGATCCTCAACGCTGAGGCCGAGCGGCAGTCCCGCATCCTGCGCGCCCAGGGCGACCGGGCCGCCCGCTACCTCCAGGCCCAGGGCCAGGCCAAGGCCATCGAGAAGGTGTTCGCTGCGATCAAGGCGGGCAAGCCGACTCCGGAGCTGCTCGCGTACCAGTACCTGCAGACGCTGCCCCAGATGGCACAGGGCGACGCGAACAAGGTCTGGATCGTTCCCTCGGACTTCGGGAAGGCGCTGGAGGGCTTCAGCCGGATGCTCGGGGCGCCCGGCGACAACGGGGTGTTCCGGTTCGAGCCATCTGCCGTGGACGACACCGTGTCGAAGCCGGAGGAGGACGACGAGTCGATCAAGGACTGGTTCGACACCGCGGGCGACCCGGCGATCGCCAAGGTCGTCGCCGACGCAGAGGCGGAGGCCCGCAAGGAGGTGCCCGCGATCGGCGCGCCGCCCGCGACCACACCGTCCCTCGCGCCGCACCTGCCGCCGCCCGCGCATGGCAACGGACCGGCACGTCCGGCTCTGCAGAAGCAAGCCGACCTCCACGATCGTCCGGAGCAGCAGGAGCTCCCTCCGGCCCCGTCCACCAGCGAGCAGGAACGGCCGCTGCCGGAGAGCGCGGTGCCCACTCCGCCGCGCGGGATACCGCAGGTGCCACCCGCCCCTCACGAGGCGCCTCGTCCCGGCTACCCTTCACCGCCGCCGCAGCAGTAGAGCCCGTCTCGGCGCACCCGCGTCGGCGTCGCCCGGTCCCGTGAGGGGCCGGGCGACGCTTTTCTCTGCCACGAGTTCGAGGAGCGGGGGCCAGTGGTTCCCCGAACCGACCGCCAACCGCGATCGGAGTCCCATGGATACGGCCACCACCAACCCGCGTCCGCACCACGGACGGTCACGGGACGAAGAACGCGGACAAGCCGCGGCTCCCGGACACCGTCGAGGCCTGGACGTCGGCGCCGACGATCTCGTCCGACGCCGGGTTCGCCACCGCCGCTCGACGGCCCTTCCCAGACTATTTCCCTGACCACCGGGCGGCCCCTTCGGCCAGCACATCGACGAGCCTGACACCTTCGCTCGCGCGCTCCTCGACTTCGTTGCTTCCACACCCGCATCACTCGGCTGCGTCGACCTACCCGCCCGCCTAGCCGAGGGTGAAGCCGTAGGGCAGCTCGAGGCGGTGGCGCCGCAGCAGCTCGGCATCGGCGAGCAGCTCGCGGATGGGCCCGTCGGCCACGACCACGCCGTCGTCGAGCACCACCCCACGAGGGCAGAGCTGCAGCGCGTAGGGCAGATCGTGGGTCACCATCAGCATCGTGGCCTCCAGCCCGAGCAGGACCTCGGCGAGCTCACGGCGGGCCATCGGGTCGAGGTTGGACGATGGCTCGTCCAGCACGAGGATCTCCGGCTCGCAGGCCAGCACCGTGGCCAGCGCCACACGCCTGCGCTGACCACCGGAGAGATGCAGGGGTGAGCGGTCCCTGTGCTCGGCCATGCCGACGGTCGTGAGCGCGGTGTCCACGCGGGCGCGCAGGTCGGCACCCGTGACGCCGAAGTTCGCCGGTCCGAACGCGACGTCCTCGGCGACGCTCGGCATGAACAGTTGGTCGTCGGGATCCTGGAAGACGATGCCGACCCGGCGCCGGATCTCGCGCAGGTGCTCCTTCGCGACGGGCAGCCCGCCCACCGACACGGAGCCGTGGCCCGGGGTGAGGATGCCGTTGAGGTGCAGTACGAGGGTCGTCTTCCCGGCACCGTTCGGGCCCAGGAGTGCCACACGCTCACCGCGCGCGATCGTCAGGTTGATCCCGAAGAGCGCCTGACGCCCGTCCGGGTAGGCGAAGGCGAGGTCGGTGATCCCCAGCGAAGGTGGTGGTGCGCCCGGCGACAGAGCGCCGGGCCTGCTGGCGTCGGCGCGCTCTGCTGGGCCCGTCACGTGGTCGACCAGCCCGTGACGACGAGCGCGGCCGCGACGGCCACGGGGGCCAGGCCGATGCACCAGTGTCGGTGGGTCGTCACGGCGTCGGAAAGCCGCGGCATCTCCCCGGCCCAGCCACGCGACAGCATCGCGAGGTGCACCCGTTCTCCACGCTCGTAGGAGCGGACGAACAGCGACCCGACGCCGCGTGCGGTGGCCGTCGCCTGCCACAGGAAGCGCGGGTCGTGCCCTCGCGAGATCCGGGCCAGTCGCATGCGCCGGGCCTCGGCGGCGATCACGTCGATGTAGCGCAGCATCAGGGTGGCGATCGTGACGACGAGCCCCGGCGCGTGCAGACGTTGCAGCCCGAGAAGCAGGTCGCGCAGCGGGGTGGTGGCGGCCAGGGTGAGCGAGGTCAGCACGCCGAGTGTGCCCTTGACGAGGATGTTCCACGCGCCGAGCAGTCCAGGCTCGGAAAGCGTGAGCCCTGACCACGACAGTCCCGGCACCGGGATGTGCGGGTCGCCGCCGGTGAACGGCAGCAGCACCGCAAGGACCACGAACGGCGCCTCGATCAACGACCGCCGCGCCATCCATGTCGGCGGGATCCCGGCAAGGGTCCAGATCACGGCGAGCAGCAGCAGATAGCCGCCGAAGACAGGGAAGGCCTCCCGCGGCGTGGCGACCACACACACCACGCCGAGGAACGCAGCGACGATCTTGACCTCGGACGGGAGCCGGTGCACCGGCGATGCACCGGCGAGGTAGAGCGGATGGGAATGCCCTGCGCCCACCTAGGACTCCGTCACTGGTGGTCGTCCCCGGGGGTGCCCCGCCGGCGCAGCACCCAGAACAGCCCGCCGGCCACGACGACTGTGACCAAGACGCCGATCACGCCGGCCAGCCCGACCGTGGCGGCGCCTCCCGCGACCGCGTAGTGGGCGAGCGGGCTGCCGGCGATGGTGTGGTCGGTAGCGTTCTGCGCGATGCAGGTGCCGGCAAGCTGCTCTCCTGCGTTTGTCTCGACGACCTGGCAGCCCTCCAGGGTCACGGTGTCCAGCCCGTCCGGGTGGGGGCTGGCGAAGTAGGACAGGGCGCCCGCGACGAGCAGGGCGACGACGAGGAAGCCCACGAAGAAGCCGGCCGACCGCCGGCTGCTCGGTGCGGGTGCGGTCACGACGGGTTTCCCTCGGCAGTGGCGGGGCCGCGGATCTGCAGCGGTGTCGTGGATCCCCGTAGGAGATGGATGAGGTCGGGCCGGACCGAGGCGACGGCGCCGACCGTCGCGGCGGTGATGACTCCCTCGCCGATGCCGATCAGGACGTGCAGACCGAGCATCAGGGTGAACACGGTGCCGAGTGAGGCGCCGCCGGCGCCGCCGATGGCGTACTCGATAACGAACGCGAGCGCTGCGACGACGGTGTTCACCAGTGCGGCGACGAACGCCGTGGCGACCAGTCCGCCGCGGCCGCGCCGGGCGAGCGGGCGCAGTGCGATCGCGACCGTGTAGCCCGCGAACACTCCGATCAGCGCCATGTTGACGATGTTGGCGCCCAGCGCGGTGAGGCCTCCGTCGGCGAAGAGCAGTGCCTGCACCGCGAGCACGATGGCGATGCACAGTGACCCGACCCACGGTCCGACGAGGATCGCGACGAGCGCGCCGCCCAGGAGGTGCCCGCTGGCGCCGGGCAGGATGGGAAAATTGATCATCTGAACGGCGAAGACGAACGCGGTGACCAGGCCCGCCATCGGCGCCGTCCGGTCGTCGAGGTCGGCCCGTGCGCGACTGACAGCGACAGCCAGCCCGATCACCGCGACCAGGCCGAAGACCGCCGCGGTCGGCGCGTTGACCAGGCCGTCGCTCATATGCATGGCTAAGACGATGTCGCCGACCACGCCGACCTCCCTCACGACGAGCACCCACGACCACCGGAGAGTGGCCGGCTCAGGCTAGTCGCCGTGGAGCGGCTGTCGCAAAGTATGTGCGATTACGTCGGAGCCGGGTGCCAACTGCGGGGCATGTCGGCTCGGCTCAGGCGATGTCGCGGTCGCTGCGCCGTGCGGCGATCTTGGAGATCGCATAAAGGGCGCGCCTGCGGGATCGTCCCGCGGGGGCGAGCAGCCGCCCGACCGCGAGATCCACGCCGCGGACCTGGAAGAAGGGCGAATCCCCGATCTCCTCCAGGAGCATCCGCTGCTGCGTGTAGATCTCGTCCGCATTCTCGGCGGACACCGTGCCGCGCCCGATCCGGAAGGCCGCCAGCGTCTCCGGCAGGCCGAGGAACTCGCCGTACTGCAGCAGGCGCAGCCACAGGTCGAGATCCATGATGAAGGTCCGGTCGCCACGCCAGCCGCCCACGGCGAAGAAGTCGTCGCGGCGGAACAGCACGTTGTTCGACTCGCCGATCGGGTTGGAGCCGTTGCGCACGACGCGCCGGGCCACCTCGACCCCGGTGCGGACGCCGGTCAGCCCGGGCAGGCCGCGGCGGGGCACGATCACGCGGCTCTGCTCGTCGATCATGTGGCGGCGGGACGCCACCAGTGCGAGTCCGGGATCGGCTTCCATCGGGGCGACCTGGTACTCGAGGCATCGCGGGTGCAGCAGGTCGTCGGCGCACACGTCCTTCACCAGGGGAGCGGTACTGAGCTGGACGACTCGGTTCCAGTTGTCGGGCTGCGACACGGTGGTCGGGTTGCGCTCGATGCGGATCCGTGAGTCGTGCTCCGCGAAGGACCGGGCGATGGCTCCGCTGTCGTCCGTGCTTGCGTTATCGAGGATGACGAGCTCGAAGTCGCGATAGGTCTGGTCGAGGACGCTCCTGATCGTCTCCGCGAGGAAACGCTCGCCGTTGTAGACCGGGATGCAGACGGAGACGCTCGCCATCGGCAGCAACACGGGGCCTTCTCTCCTGCCGGTTCAGGGACGGCGCGACGGTACCTCTCGGCACGGGGAGTGACCGCCGCACCCCCGCTCTGACACGATCGGGTACCGCGATGCGGACCGGTGTGGACCATCCGTAGAGTGCCGGTCGACGGGGGCACCCGCACCCGCGACTGCAGTAGCGATGTTTGACCCCAACGGTCTACAAGCATCGCACAATCGTTACGTAACGCGGTG
>JAODNO010000469.1 GCA_025465235.1 Pseudonocardia sp. | reverse complement strand
TTCGCCTCCACGATCCACCGGGGTCCGGTCGACGACGAATGGTGGTCGCGCGCCGCCACCAGCTACAGCCCCGGGCGCACCGTCGGGATCCACGACGGGGGCGCGCTGGTGGGCACGCCGACGGCGTTCCCGAGCCGGGTGGCCGTGCCCGGCGGCGCCGTGCTGCCGATGGCCGCGGTCACGCGTGTGGGGGTGCGGGCCGACCGCACCCGGCGCGGCCTGCTCTCGGCCATGATGCGGGCCCAGCTCGACGACGTCGCCGCCCGGGGTGAACCGGTCGCGACGCTGCGCGCCACTGAAGCGCGGATCTACGGGCGGTTCGGCTACGGGGTCGCCAGCCGCGGGCGCGACGTGCGGGTTCGGGTCCGCCGCCCGGCATGGCGGCCGGACGCGCCGCAGGGCAGGTCGGTGCGGCTGCTCGACCGCGACGAGATCATCCCCACGCTGCGGGACGTGCACGAGGCCATCGCGCTGAGCCGGCCCGGGAGCTTGACCAGGCAGGACAGCTGGTGGTGGGGTGCGATCGGGCGCAGGATCGAGGACCGTGAACCCGTCCTCGCCGCCGTGCACACGGGAGCGCACGGGGACGACGGGTTCGCCGTCGCGTTCCGCACCGACGCCGACAGCTTCTCCGAGCAGACGCTGGAGGTCGTGGACCTGCACGCCGCCGACGTGGAGGCGACGGCCGGGCTCTGGCGGTTCCTGCTCGACATCGACCTGGTCTCCTCGGTGCAGGCCGAGCTACGGCCGCTCGACGAACCCCTCGAGCTCCTGCTGGCCGACCCCCGGGCGTGCGCCGTCACCGGGCACCACGACGAGACCTGGCTCCGTCTCGTGGACGTGCCCACAGCACTGGCCGCCCGCTCCTACGGCGCCGCGGAACCCGTGCTGCTCGCCGTGCATGACCCACTGCTGGAGAAGAACGCCGGCGTCTACCGGATCGCCGGCGGCGGCGCGGAGCGCGTCGCGCCGCTCGGCGGTCCGATCGAGCCGCAGCTGGAGTGCGACGTTGCGGCGTTGGGGATGGCCTACCTCGGGGACCGCAGCCCGTCGCAGCTCGTGGCCACCGGGTGGTGGCGCGCGCACGACGGCGCAGCGGTGCACCGCGCGGACGCCGCTTTCACGTCGTCCGTCGCCCCGTGGTGCGGCACGTACTTCTGAGACCCCGGCAGGCGGCTACCGGGCGAGCGCCGTGAGCAGCCGGTCGATCGAGCTGCCGACACCCCAGCGCTCGGCGAGCGCGGCAAGGCGGTCGGGGTCGGCCGGGGAGCTGGGCCTGTTGTCGGGCCGGTCGAGCTGCACCGGGGCGTCCAGCGCCACCCGCACCACGGGTTCGACGACGGCGAGGTAGGGCGCCGCGGCAGCCAGCTTGCTTCGTACGGGCGGGGTCAGCCGCACGTCGCTCCGGTCGGTGACGGCGGCGCGCAGCTCGGCCCACGAGCCGAAGCGCCCGACGAGCGTGGCTGCGGTCTTCGCGCCGACGCCAGGGACCCCGGGCAGCCCGTCGGACGGGTCGCCGCGCAGCATCGCCATCTCGGCATAGGCCTCGCCGGCCCGTGCGGCGGGCACCCCGTACTTCTCGGCCACCTCGAGCGGGCCCAGGTGCTCAGCCTTCGCCAGCCCCCTGCCGACGTACAGCAGCCGTACCGGGACCGGCTCGTCGCGGACGATCTGCATGAGGTCGCGGTCGCCGCTGACGGCCAGCACCGGGTCCTCCCGTTCGGCCGCGGCGAGCGTCCCGATCACATCGTCGGCCTCATAGCCCTCGGCGCCCGCGGTGGCGATGCCGGCCGCGGCCAGCACCTCGAGCAACACCGGGACCTGAGGCGCGAGGGTGTCGGGCACCTCCTCGGGCAGCCCGGCTGGTGCGACCTCGGGCTCACCGGGCACCCGGTGTGCCTTGTAGGACGGCAACGCCTCGACGCGGAACGCCGGACGCCAGTCCAGGTCCAGGCACGCGACGAGCCGGGTGGGCCGCCGGTCGGTGATCAGCCGCGCCACCATGTCGGTGAACCCGCGCACCGCGTTCACCGGCGTGCCGTCCGGGGCCGTCATCGACTCCGGCACCCCGTAGTAGGCCCGGAAGTAGAGGCTCGCGGCGTCCAGCAGCATCAACGAGGGTGCAGGCACGGTCACGGTGCCACAGCTTGCCCGAATACCCTGCTCTCCATGACACCGGCCGTTCCCAGCGCGCTGTTCGCCGACCGCCTCCGCCGCGCCGGAGAGGTGGCGGCGCTTCACGACACCGACCTGCTGCTCGTCACGCCGGGCACCGATCTGCAGTACCTGATCGGCGCCGAAGGCTCGTCCCACGAGCGCCTGACCTGCCTCGTGCTGCCCGCCGCCGGGCACCGGGCACCGCCTGCGCTCGTCGTGCCACGGCTGGAGGCGCCGGGCCTCGCCGGGCTCCCGCTCGAGGAGCTGGGTGTGGAGATCGTCACCTGGACCGATGGTGACGACCCCTATCTGCTGGTGAGCGATCTGGCAGGCGGGCCGACCCGGATCGGGCTGGTGGACTCCATGCCGGCCGCCCATGTCATCGGTCTGCGGGACGCGTTCCCCGAGGTGGCACAGGAGCTGGCCGGCCCGGTGATCCGCGAGCTACGGATGCGGAAGGACCCGGCCGAGGTGGCCGAACTGCGGGCGGCCGGTGCCGCGATCGACCGCGTGCACGCGCGGATGGGTGAGTTCCTGAAGCCCGGCCGCACTGAGAAGCAGGTGGGCGCCGACATTGCCGCGGCGATCCTCGAGGAGGGCCACAGGCAGGCGGCCTTCGTGATCGTCGGTTCCGGGCCGAACGGGGCGAGCCCCCACCACGACGTGTCCGATCGCGTGATCGAGAGCGGGGACGTCGTCGTGATCGACATCGGGGGCCCGCTGCCGAGTGGATACAACTCTGACTGCACGCGCACCTACGCCGTGGGTGGGGAGCCCGCCGCGTCGGTGCGCGAGGCCTACGCCGTGCTGCAGGACGCCCAGGAGCGAGCCGTGGCCGCCGTCCGGCCGAGTGTCACCGCCGAGCAGGTGGATGCTGCCGCTCGCCAGCCGATCAGGGCGGCCGGGCTGGGGGAGCGGTTCGTCCACCGCACCGGGCACGGCATCGGCCTGGACGTGCACGAGGAGCCCTACATCGTGGGGGGCAACGAGCTGCAGCTCGAGCCGGGTATGGCGTTCAGCGTGGAACCCGGCATCTACCTGGACGGCGAGTGGGGCGCCCGAATCGAGGACATCGTCGTGGTGACCGACAACGGCTGCGAGCGGCTCAACACCCGGCCCCGCGACCTCGTGGTGCTCTGACCGGCACTTCCGCGCGCTGACCCCGTCCTCGCCGGCTCGTGGGCCCTGCGAGGACCGGGCAGAGGCGGCCAGGCTCGCTCGGCTCGGTGGACCCGGCACCAGGCGGGACCGTGGACTGCGCTGAACCTGTGTCTCGTGCCGTATGGCGGTCGAACACCCGCCTCATCGAGCTGGCACGATCCGGTCTCCTCGATCTCGGTCGGTTCGATGACCCCGTTCACAGACGCTAGGCCGCCGGGGCGAGCGCGGTGCCTTCCAGGTGCGCCCTGCCGTCGGCGCCCGCGACGCACGCAGCCGCAGGGGCGCCCGACCGCACGAAATCCCCGACGCACCGGCCCATCTCGGCGTGCGCCGCCGCAGTGGGATGGAACGACTCCTGGGCGAGGTGGTAACCGGCCGCGTCGAGGCCGCCGTGGATGAACGCCTCCGGATCGACGGTGATCCGTCGCTGCCACTCCTGGCTGTTCAGCGGGCGGCTGCACGCCTCGAAGCCCTCGGTGGCGCGCGTCATGTCGAGAAATCGGGTGCCGGTGCGCTCGGCGACACCGCCGAGTGCGGCCGACAGGGCAGGGAACAGGACGGTGCGGCCCCAGCCGGCGTCGGCCTTGCTGTAGGGGCAGCCCTGCAGACCCTGCACCGGCACCATCCGCTCCGTGACCGGCGAGGCGTAGGACGCCAGCACGAACTCGTAGCTCCCGTCGGCATAGCCGGCCCGGCGCATGGCCTCCTGCACGTCTCGCACGGCCCTCTCGACCTTGGTAGCGGTGGCCCCCATCCGGCCTGCCACGAGCGGGCCGAGGGTGCCGCGGCACGGTGGTTCGCGGAGGTTGAGGAACGCCCGGATGCAGGCGATGCCGGTGCCGGTGAGTGCGGCGTCGTCGTTGGCACCGACCTGCAGGACGACGGTGGTGACCTGGTAGCGGGCGGCGACGTCGACGAGCCGCTGCGCCTGGGACCCCTCGGTGTTGTGGGTGCCGGGGCCGAATGCGACGCCCGCCGCGTCGGCGCCGGAGCACGCCAGGTTGACCGCCTCGGTGGCGAGCCCGGTGCGGTGCACGTAGGCGTGGGCAGAGCGGTGGCACCAGTCGCCACCCTCCCCGCGGGTGCCGGCCTCGTAGTCGCCCGCGCCCTCGCCTGACGCGGCGCTGTCGCCCATCGCGACCACCGCGGTGGGCCGCGCTGCGGCCGCGGCAGGGGCGCCCAGCAGTGCCGCGGCGGCTGCAACGGCGAGCAGGGCGAGGAGGCAGCGGTATCGCATCACGAGGATGACGCTAGGGCTCGTCCTCGGGAACTGACCAGGGCGCTCACCGAGCACTGTGGACAACCGGGGATCCTTGCCCGCGCGGAGCAGCGCGGTCTCACCGTCCGCGAGTGCCGTCAGCCTTCCGGGGTACCTCGGGGGTGGAACCTCAGGGGCGACTCCGGGGCATTCACCCAGCACGGGAGGCCGCCCACAGCGGAGACTGAACCTCAGCGGCGAGAGTCGCCGCGACCTGGAAGGAGCCCCTCGTGGCATCGACCCTGACCCGCCCGCGACACGGGAAGGTCATTGCCGGCGTCTGCGCCGGACTCGCCGAGCGCTTCGGCTGGAGCCCGTTCGTGGTCCGGCTCGCGTTCCTGCTGTCGTGCCTGCTGCCCGGCCCGCAGTTCGTGATCTACCTCGTGCTGTGGGTGATCATGCCGAAGCGGCCCTACTGATCTGTGCGGTAGACAGGCGGGGTGACTCGCACCCTGCTGCTCGGCGCCCGGGTCCTCGACCCGGGCGGCCCGGCAGGAACCGACGCCGTCGAGATCAGCGACGGCAAGATCACCTTTGTCGGGCGGGTGGCGCACGCGCGGGAGCGGATGCGGGGCGCGGCCGTGCTCGAGTTGGACGGCGCTGTGCTCACCCCCGCGTTCGTCGACGCCCACGTGCACGCCACCGCCACCGGCCTGCTGGTCGACGGCCTCGACCTCACCGGCTGCGCGTCCCCCGAGGCGTTACTCGACGCCGTCGCCGCCCGCGCCGCCGCCCGACCGGGGGCGCTGGTCTGGGGTCACGGCTGGCAGGACCAGCACTGGCCGCAACCGCCGCCCCCGCGCGCCGCGCTGGACCGTGCCGCCGCAGGCGCCCCCGTCTACCTGAGCCGGATCGACGTGCACTCCGCGCTCGTGTCCTCCGCGTTGCTCGGCCGCGCCCCGGCCGCCATCGGCGCCCCGGGCTGGTCCGACGGCCCGCTGTC
>JAODNO010000443.1 GCA_025465235.1 Pseudonocardia sp. | reverse complement strand
GCCGGCGGCGCTGGAGCGGATCGCGCGCACGGTCGTGGCCCAGGGCGGGGGGTGGGTCGGAGGCGCGCTCGCACCGGTGCCTGCGAGCCGCGCGAGCACGGACTCCTGCGTCGGCACCCTCGCCAGGGCGCTGCGGCTCGGGCGCGCGCATGCCGGGCTCGTCCGCCGGACCGGCGGGGAGGTGGCCGCGGCGCTGGGCGGCCGGGTGCTCGCTGCCGGACGGACCGTGGAGATTGCCCGGCATCCGACGGCCTCGAGTTCGTTCGGGCGCGCCGGCATTGCCGTTGCCTGCGACGGCGGCGGGGTGCTGCGGATCGAGGCCGAGAACGAGTACCTGCTCGCCCTGCTTGACGGCGAGCCGGTCGCGAGCTGCCCCGACCTGCTGTGTCTGCTCGACCGCCGCACGGCCGCTCCGATCGCGGTGGACGGCCTGCGCCTCGGTGACGACGTGCTGGCCGTGGTGTTGCCCAGCCCGCAGTGGTGGCGCGCCGACCCGCACCGGCTGCGGCACGTCGACCCGCGCGCGTTCGGGCTGGACTGCGACGCGGTGCTGCTGCCCGACCCGGTCGGGCTCGTCGCGTGACGGGACAGGGAGCCCGGTCCGGCGCAGGACCGGCCGCGTCGGCGGTGGCGCTGCGCGCGCTGCTGGCCCACCCCGACTGGTCCGGGGTCACTGTGCTGGCCGGCGACGGGGCAGGCGACGGATCCACGGTCTCGGTCCGCGAGGTGCGCACCGTGCCCGATCTGCGCGCCGATCCCGCAGGCGCCCCGGGCGCGCTGCTCGCCGTCGCGCTGTCGGGCGACCGCGAGGACTGGCACCTCGATGCGCTCCTGCGGCGGGCGGCGGCCGCAGGCGTCGTGACGGTGCTGCTGCCCGGTGCGGAGCCGCTGCGACTCGCGAGCCACCTGCTCGCCGACCGGGTCGGGCTCACGGTTCTGGGGGCTGCCGACCCGCTATCGGTCGCGCTCGCCGCCACGCGCCTGCTCCGCGAACCCGACCAGGTGGTGGCGGAGCTGGTGATGCGCACCGTCACCGCCTGCGCGGCGGCGCCCGGCGGAGTCGACGAGCTCGTGGCCGAGCTGGCGAGGGTGTGGCGCCGCCCGGTGTGGCTGCTCGACGGCACCGGCGAGGTGGTGGCAGGGCCGGAGCCCGGTCCACCCGGCGGGCAGGAGATAGTCACCGTCCTGATGCCCGTCGGTGCGCAGCGGCCACGGCCCACCGCCCTCGCCGCGGCCGTTCCGACGGGGATTCCAGCCGAGCTTGAGGCCGTCCGCGCGGCACTGGGGGTCGCGGCTGGCGCCGTCGGGCACCGCATGGCCGAGAAGCGGCTGACCGTGGAGCGTGACGCCCGGCTGCGCATGTCCCTGCTCGCGGAGCTCGTCCAGGCGGCGGCGGAGCCGGATCCCGGCACCCGGCGCCGGGCCCTCGACGCGGGCTGGCAGCTCGAGGGATGGCACGTGGGGATCCGCATCGACGTCCCCGGCACTGTCGACCCGGTGACAATGCGGCCAGAGGTGCTGCGCGCGTTCGACACCGCCCACCTGAATGCGCTCGTCGTCGAGCAGGGATCCGGCTGGGGCGCGTGGTCCACGTTCGCTGAAGATCCGGCGCCCGACCGGCTGCAACGGCACGCGACGGCCGTCCGGAGAGCACAGTGGCTGCTGCGCTCGTCGCTGCCCAGCGCCATGGGTGTCGGGCGCGTGCACCGCGGCGCCGCGGGGCTGGCCCGCACCCTCGGCGAGGCCGGCGACGCCGCGCGGTTGGCCAGCGCACGGTCGGCCAGCGGGTATTTCGTGCACGTGGACCGGCTCGGGCTCGGCCAGCTGTTGCTCGCCTGGACCCGGACCGACACGTTCCTGCCTGCCGCGCGGTCGATGTTGGAGCCGCTGCGCGCGCAGTCCGGCGACCTGCTCACCACACTCACGGCCTACCTCGACGCGGAGTCGTCGCTCACGGAGACCGCCGCCGTGCTCGGGGTCCACCGCAACACGGTCACCGCCCGCGTCTCGCGGGCGCAGGAGCTCCTGGGCGTCGAGCTCACCGACCCTGACGAGCGGCTCGCGCTCCACCTAGCCTGCCGCAGCGTGCTGTTCCACACCTGACCGGCCCACCGGTACCGTCGGCGCCATGAGCATGCCCGGCTCCCGTCCGATGCGGATCGGCAACGCGGAGCGGGAGGCTGCCGTGCGCGCCCTCGGCGAGCACTACGCGCAGGGACGACTCGACCCACAGGAGTACGAGGAGCGCACATCCGCGGCGTACGCCGCCCGCAGCACCGACGAGCTCGCGCCCCTGTTCGAGGACCTCCCCGGCCACGGCGAGCAGGCCACGACCGTGCTGCCGGTTCCGCCGACCGCGGCCGCGCCGCTGCCACAGGCCCCGCCGCACGACGTTGCCGCGCCCTACGGCCGCGACCCGGCGACCGGGCTGCCCTACTCCGACCGGTACAAGGTGGTGGCCGGCGTGCTGCAGCTGCTGCTGCCGTTCGGCATCGGGCGGTTCTACAGCGGCCACACCGGCATCGCCATCGCCCAGCTGCTGCTGAGCTTCATCGGAATCGGCGTGCTGTGGGCATTCATCGACGGAATCGTGATCCTTGCCGGCCGACCCACCGATCCCCACGGGCGGCCCCTTCGCCCGTGATCAGCGCAGCGCCGGGACGATCCGCGTTCGTCGTGCCCGCTCGCCGGCGCCGGCGGAGGCACCCATCCCATTACGTCGCGGCATCAGCACGATCCGGACCATCCGCCGCTTCGGCCCTGCGCTCGGCGAACCGCGTCGGTCGGTCCGGCCACGGTGCGTCAGCCGGCCGGGCCGCGGTGGGCGCCCCTGCCAGGGCGTGGGCCGCGAGCACGCCCGCCACCGTCACGCCGTTGACGATCGTGCCGGAGAGCACCATCCGTACCGCGACGGAGAGCGACACCCACCGGGTGGACAGGTCGGACTCCTCGTCGTCCCCCATCTCCGGCCGGTCCACCTCACTCAGCCCCCGCGCGAGGTATACACGCACCGACTCGTCAGAGAACCCGGGCGAGGGCACCACGTCGACCAGCGTCGACCAGTCGGCGGCAGCGAGTCCCGCCTCCTCCGCCAACTCGCGCTTGGCAGTCTCGAGCGGATCCTCCCCGTCGATGTCGAGCAGGCCGGCCGGCAACTCCCAGAGCCGGCGCCGCACCGGGTGGCGGTACTGGTGGATCATCATCACGCGGTCATCGTCGTCCAGGGCGGCGACCGCTACGGCGCCCGGATGCTCCAGGACCTCCCGGACGGCGACGCGTCCGCCCGGCATCACCACCTCGTCCGCGCGCAGGGCCATCACTGCGCCCGCATAGATGACCTTGCTGGAGCGCACGGGGAAGTCGTGCCGCGGGGCGCTCACGACGCGGTCCCGTTGACGCCTGCCGCGGCACGTTCCCTGGTGGGCAGCTCGACCGGGAGCCGGTCCGCGGCTCGGTAGGCGAGGGCAGCCTTCACGAACGCGCTGAACAGGGGGTGCGGTCGCGTCGGGCGGCTCTTGAGCTCCGGGTGGGCCTGGGTACCGACGAAGAACGGGTGCACGTCGGCCGGCAGCTCCACGAACTCCACCAGCGTGCCGTCGGGCGACGTCCCGCCGAACACCAGCCCGGCCTCCTCGAGCCGCGAGCGGTAGGCGTTGTTGACCTCGTAGCGGTGCCGGTGTCGCTCGGAGACCTCCCGGGCGCCATAGGCTCCCGCGACGACCGTGCCCTCGCCCAGCGCGGCCGGATACGCCCCGAGCCGCATGGTGCCGCCCATGTCGCGGTCGCCCGCGACGACGTCGCGCTGGTCGGCCATCGTCGAGATCACCGGGTGCGGGGTGCGCTCGTCGAACTCGGTGGAGTTGGCGTCGCCCAGGTTGGCGAGCGACCGCGCAGCCTCGATCACCATGCACTGCAGGCCGAGGCACAGCCCGAGGGTGGGAATGCCGCGGGTGCGGGCATGCCGCACCGCTCCGAGCTTGCCCTCGATGCCGCGCACCCCGAAGCCACCGGGGATCAGCACGCCGTCCATGCCCTCCAGCGCCGCTGCCGCCCCCGCCGGGGTGCGGCACTCGTCGGACTGGACCCACACGATCTCGACGCGGGCGCGGTGGGCGAACCCTCCGGCCCGCAGCGCCTCCGTGACCGAGAGGTAGGCATCGGGCAGGTCGACGTACTTGCCGACGAGCGCGATACGCGCGGTCTCGTCAGAGTGGTGCACACGGTCAAGGAGGTCACCCCAGACCGTCCAGTCGACGTCGCGGAACGGCAGCGACAGCCTGCGCACCACGAACGCGTCGAGCCCCTCGCGATGCAGGACCCGCGGGATGTCGTAGATCGACGGCGCGTCAGGCGCCGCGACGACGCCGTCGGTCTCCACGTCGCACATGAGGCTGATCTTGCGCTTCATGTCGTCCGGGATCTCCCGGTCCGCGCGCAGTACGAGCGCGTCGGGCTGGATACCGATGTTGCGCAGCGCCGCGACGGAGTGCTGCGTCGGCTTGGTCTTGAGCTCCCCCGACGGCGCGAGATAGGGCACCAGGGACACGTGCAGGAAGAAGCAGTTGTCCCGGCCCACGTCATGGCGGACCTGGCGGGCCGCCTCCAGGAACGGCAGCGACTCGATGTCGCCGACGGTGCCGCCCACCTCCGTGATCACGACGTCGGGCGTGACCCCACCGTCGTCGGGGTCCCCCATCGCGAGAATGCGGTCCTTGATCTCGTTGGTGATGTGCGGGATGACCTGCACGGTGTCGCCGAGGTACTCACCACGGCGCTCCTTCGCGATCACGGACGAGTACACCTGCCCGGTGGTCACGTTGGCGCGCCCGTGGAGGTCGCGGTCCAGGAACCGCTCGTAGTGGCCGATATCGAGGTCGGTCTCGGCTCCGTCCTCCGTGACGAACACCTCACCATGCTGGAACGGGTTCATCGTGCCTGGATCCACGTTCAGATATGGGTCCAGCTTCTGCATGATGACCCGCAGGCCGCGTGAGGTGAGAAGTTGCCCGAGGCTCGAGGCCGTCAGACCCTTACCCAGCGAGGACGCGACCCCGCCGGTGACAAACAGATGACGCGTGGCGCGAGGCTGCACGGAGCTTCAGGGTACATAGGACAGCGGGCACCGGCGCCCCTACCCGCGTGTCGCGGACAACATGACCGATTGGGCGCGGCCGTTCAGGGGTCGCCGAGCACCGTCAGTGAGACGGCGGTGTCAGCCCGTGGTTCTCACCGGACGACGACCACGACCGTGGCGAGACCCTGTTGCGTTCACGACCTGTCCGGCGAGTCAACCCTTGGGAAACCTCGCGGTCTGCGCCCATCCCTCGTCCCGGGGGTTCTGCGGGCCCGGGACGGAGCCGGAATGGACAGCACGGAACAGGCGCTGGCCGAGCGCGTGGTGCACGGACTCGACGACACCCTCGACCACGTGTCGCTACGGCGGCAGGCGAGCATACGCCTCCGCACGCAAGTCGCGTTCGACCTGGCCGTGTGGGCGGTCCTGGATCCCGCGACGATCATGTGGGGATCCTGCGTGGTCGACAACGCACCCCGCGACTTCGACGACCTGGAGGACGCGGTCTTCGAGAACGAGTACCGGGCGCGCGACGTGCTGAAGTTGGTCGACCTCGCAGCCGGGCCCGGCATCGGGACGCTGTGCGGGGTCACCGGGGGTGACCCTGCCATCAGCCCGCGCTATCGCCAGATCCTCGCTCCCCGCGGGTTCACCGATGAACTGCGCCTCGTCATGCACGACGGCCGGTCTGCGTGGGGCCTGCTGTGCCTGCTGCGGGCGGGCGGTTCGTTCGACGACAGGGAGGTCGACGCGCTGGCCGGCTTGGGGCAGCCGTTCGCCACCACGCTGCGCAGATCCCTGGTCCGCGGCGCTGCCGACGTCACCGGTCCGGCCCCGGCCGGGCTCATCCTGGCCACGGCCACCGGCCGCATCCTCGACATGGCTGATGACGCACGCCGACTGCTCGACGCCACCCCGGTCGACGACCTGCCGCTGGTGATCCAGGCTGTCGCGGCCCGGCGCGCCGTAGGACGCCCGGCCAGCGCCGCGTGCCCGACGCGCGACGGGCGCTGGCTGGCCTTCCATGCGTCCGCGCTGGGCGATCGCCTCGCGGTGGTGGTGGAGTTGGTCCGGCCGCACCAGCTGGCCGACCTGGTCGTGCGGAGCAGGGGGCTCACCCCGTGCGAGCAGGAGGTGCTGGCCGCCGTCGCGCGCGGCCGGTCCGACCGGATGATCGCCCGAGAGCTGATGCTGCCCGAGCACGCGATGCAGGACCATCTGAGGTCCGTGTTTAAGAAGTTCGGCGTCGGCAGCCGCACGGAGCTGGTCGCGGCCTTGTTCTTCGAGCACTTCGCCCCGCTGCACGCCGCGGACTGCACCGTCTGAGCGACAGCGCGTCATGCGGCCGGGGCGGCTCCGTCCGCGGCCGTCACCGCGGTGCCGTAGCGCCCGGCACGTCCGTCGAGCTGCTCACGCAGCGCCAGCACCGCCGACACCTGGCCGGGCCCCGTGTGCACGTCGTCCACCGTGGAGAGCGACGCAGTGATGTTCGGGTCGGCCCGCGCCACCCCCACCGCGCCCGTCGCGTCCGCCGAACCTGCGCGCCCGGCGAGCACGGCCCCGCGGCCCGCGCGGTCCAGCTGGGCGGCCAGC
>JAODNO010000421.1 GCA_025465235.1 Pseudonocardia sp. | reverse complement strand
TGCTG
This sequence comes from Pseudonocardia sp., assembly GCA_025465235.1. Lineage (GTDB taxonomy): Bacteria > Actinomycetota > Actinomycetes > Mycobacteriales > Pseudonocardiaceae > Pseudonocardia. The sequence goes on along the minus strand of JAODNO010000421.1, from coordinate 15,477 downwards.
CGGGCGAACCGGACCGTGTCCATCACGGATCTGACCGATCAGCTGTGGGACGGTGCCGCCCCTTTCGACAGCAGGGGCGCGGTGCAGAAATACGTGATGCGACTGCGGCAGGCCCTGTCCGGCACCGACGTCAGCATCCAGACCGAGCCCGACGGCTACCGCATCGAGCTCCTGCCCGGTCAGCTCGACCTGGACCGCTCGGACGCCCTCGTCCACCAGGGCAGGCGCGCTGCCGAGCAGGGCGACGACCGCGCCGCGTCGGCGGCCCTCGCCGATGCGCTGCAGCTGTGGCGGGCGGTACCGCCGCTGACGAACGTCGCGTCACCGGCCCTGCACCGCAACGAGGTGCCCCGCCTCGTCGAGCGGTATCTGCAGGCATTGGAGCTGCGGATCGACGTGGACCTCCGGCTCGGCCGCCATGCCGAGCTGTCCGAGGAGCTCATCGGGCTGGTGCTGAGCTACCCGCTGCGGGAACGGTTCTGGGCACAGTGGATGCGGGCGCTCCACGCGACGGGGCGCCAGGGCGAGGCGCTCGAGGCCTACCGGGAGGTGACGCGGCTGCTGGCCGACGAGCTCGGCATCGACCCCGGCCCGGAGCTGCGCGCCGCCCACGAGCAGATCCTGCGGCGGACAGACCCGCCCGCCGGTTCGCAGGCGATCGCGGTCTCGCACGGGGTCCGGCAGCTCCCCATGGCCCCCGCGGGCGTCGTCGGGCGCCACCGTGAAATCGAGCAGATCACAGCCCTGCTGGGAGCTGGAAACGCCGCCGCGGCACGTCTGGTCGTGGTGGCAGGACCGCCAGGAGTGGGGAAGACGACCGTGGCCGTCCATGCCGCCCACCGGCTCGTCGATCGGTTCCCCGACGGCCAGCTGTTCGTCGACCTCGGCGGGTACGGCGCCGCGCCGCCGCGGACGACCGAGGAAGCCGTGGCGCATTTCCTGCGGGCGCTCGGAATGCCACCGGAGGGACTGCCGCGACGACTGGACGACGCGATCGCGACGTACCGCTCGCTGACCGCCGGACGCCGGCTGCTCATCGTCCTGGACAACGTGAACAGCCCGGCGCAGGTCCGGACGCTGCTGCCCGGCTCCCCCACCTGCGCCGTGGTGGTCACGAGCCGCCACGAGCTGGCCGGCCTGCTGGTCTCCCCCGGCGGCCGCCGGGTGTCGGTCGGAATGCTGCCGCCGGACGAAGCGGACAGGGTGCTGCGGGGCATCGTCGGCGAGAAGCGGCTGGCGGCAGATCCGGGCGCCACCGACGAGCTGATCGCACTCTGCGCCGGGCTGCCGCTGGCACTGCGCGTCGCCGCTGCTCACCTCGTGACACGACCCCACCTGTCGCTCGCCGCCTACCTCGACGAGCTGCGGGTCGGGGAGCCGGTCTCGGCACTACGGATCGAGGGCGAAGGCCAGATGGGGGTGGCCACCGCGCTCGAGGCGTCCTACGTGCAGCTGGACGTCGAGCAGCGGCGACTGCTGCGACTGATCAGCCTCGTGCCGGATGGTCGGGTCGCCCTGGCGGCGGTCGCGGCCCTGACGGAGAGCCCGATCGTGGCCACGTCGACGGGTCTGGACCAGCTCGCCGAGGCCGGCCTGCTGCATCGGCGCGCCGATGGCGGGTACCAGTTGCACGACCTGACCCGCGCTTTCGCCGCGCAGCGCCTGACGCTCGAGGACTCGCCGGCCCAGATCCACGCCGCGAGGCAACGCCTGATCGAGGCCGAAGGATCCGCCGACCACAACCGCTACGACCGGTCAGGCGCACCACTGCGTGAGCAGACGGTGCAGCGGTCCTGATGGTCCGGCCACTGGATGGCGACGTCCGCGCCGGTCACGGTTCCGCCGACTCGTCGTTCGTGACGATGCGCGCGTGTCCGGACACAACGGGCAATATGATCCACTGTTCCCCATTCAGGCATCGTGCTGGCATCGGTGCGGCAGTGCGATCAACGACAATCGCAGCCGTGCGCTCGCCGTACGCCCGTCCCGCTGAGGGACGGCGTCTGCGTGGGGAGCGGCAGAGATGCACGGGGGGCAGGTGGCGTCGAGCAGTGCCTGACGGCGACGACTCCTGGCCGCGATGTGGCGAGGCCCTGAACACGACACATAGGTGACCTCTCCTGGGGGGACGAGATGACCGACGAGCCGAACACGTGCGCCCTACCGGGGTGCGGCGAGACCATCGAGCAGCCCGACGGCGGGGGGCCTCCGCGTCGGTACTGCACGCCCGCCCATCGGGCTGCCGCCCGTAAGCAGCGCCACCTCGCGGCCCACAACGACGCGGCGCCCGAGGCCCCGACCGTTGCGGCCCCCGCGGCACTCACGGTCCCCGTCACCTCGGACCCGACGCCCGAGCCGGCTCCCTCGCCCCCTCCCTCCGTGAGCCCGTGGAGCGCCGCCGCGAGCTGGCTGATCACACCGACGCCACCACCACCGCCGAAGCCCGAGCGTCCGCGCCCTGAGAACCGCCGTGCTGCTCGCAGCGCGGGTGAGCGCAAGGCTGTGGCCTCGCTGCTTCGCACAAGAGCTGTCGCCAGCGTCGCGGTCGCGAGTCTGATCGCCGGAGGCGGCGGCTACCTGCTCACGAACACCCCGGTCCCGGTCACCCCGCAGGCACAGCCGCCGTCGGTGCCTCCACCCACCGCGAACGCCGACCAATGGGTCGCCCGCGCCGAGGTCGTCCTTGCGTCGATCAACAAGCAGCTCGACACCGTCGCGCTCACCGAAGCGAGCTGGACGCGGCTGCCAGAACACCAGCGAAGCGGGCAACCGGCCGCCTTGCGTGCGCTCGAGGAGCGGAAGGCGCTCCTGGAACAGCAGCGGGTCACGTTGCAGTCGCAGATCGGGGCCTTCCGGAACCTGTCGGACGTCACCACCGACCTCGCTGCGGCGCAGGGACAGCTGGACGCCGTGGAGCGGGCCCTGCGCACCGCCCCGGAGCAGACGAGCTCTCCCGACCAGGTCGAGGCTCTCCGGAACCTGGCAGCGCAGCGCGACCTGCACCTCCAGCAGCGCGACTACAACATGCGGGAGCTCGCCACCCTCCGCAGCGGTGTCCAGGAGTCGGTCGCCGCGCCGCTACCGGACGAGACCGATCAGACCACACCGATCGTCGAGCGGGTCCTGGCGCTGATAGACCACCGGCCCGACCCACGCCCGCGGGCGGAAGCGCGCCAGCAGGCACCCGCGATCCCTCCCCGCCGCGAGAGCACGCGCGAGGAACGGCAGACCATCAGCGCCACCGCTCCCCCCGACCCGTCCCGGCCGGCCGGAGGCCTTGTCGTCGCACAGCGCGTCGACCGCGGCCAGGACGGCAACACCGCGGAGAACACGGGCCGGACGAGCGGTGCCGTGACCAACGTGGCCATGACCAACGCGGTCCGCACGAGCGGTGCCGTCATGCGCACCGGCGGACACGTCGTGGACACCGCCGAGAAGGCCGCCACCAACGGGCAGTCGAACGACGCCGACCGCTCGGAGCGGTCCGAGGAGCCAGTCAGGCCGGTCAGCAAGGTCGTCAACACGGTCACCGATTCGGTGCTCGGATCCCATGACCGGCGCAGCTCCAGCTCGTCGAACGCCGACTCGTCCAGGCGGTCCGGGGACTCCGGCTCGCAGGCTCATCGACACCAGGAGACGCAGCAGTCGGCAGGCGGTCACCGCAAGGCGGGCTCCACGAGCAAGCCGCGTGGCAAGGCCGAACGCGCCACGGCCGCGGCGAAAGCCGTTGCCGACCGCGCGGTGGCGGGGGTGCTCGCTCCGGCGAAGGAACGCGGTTCGAAGGCCGGCACGACGGCCCCTGGCGCGAAGCGCAGGTCCGGCACGTCCACGGCGTCGAGGAACGATCGTGGCAGGGCAGCAGGCAGCACGGGTGACGGCAGGAAGATCACGAGGACCACCGAGCCCGGCTCCGCAAGCCACAAGAGCACCAGCAGCAAGGCCAAGGACCGGACGGCGGACGGCAGCAAGGCCGGCGCGACCAAGCCCACCAGCTCCGAGATCGGCAGCAGACCGACCGGCAAGAAGACCAGGATCAACAGCTCCGACAGCGGCGGCTCGGGCACCGGCAAGAAGACCACCAGAACCAACAGCTCCGACACCGGCAGCACCAAGAGCACCAGCGGGAAGGGCGACAGCTCCAAGGGCGACAGCTCGAAGGCCGGCGGCTCCAAGGGCGACAGCTCCAAGCCCAGCAGCTCCAAGAGCGACAGCTCCAAAGCCGGCAGCTCCAGCAGGGGCTGATCGACACGACCGATGCCGGGCCCCCGCAGATCGCTACGGCACGGCCCGGCATCGTCGTGTGGTCACGAACCCGCCCCGGTGTCCGCCACCCGCGTGTAGCCGCCCAGCACGCGCAGGAGCGTCCTGGGCAGGCCGGGTTGGCCTGCTCCGCTCAGCTCAGGCTGGGCACCTGCTCCGGCGCCACCTGCCGAGCCGGAGCCTTGGAGGAGTCGAAGGCGTCGGCAAGGAGTGCGGCGAGGGTCAGGAAGGCGTCGTGGGTGGCCGGCCGCAACCGTGCGAGCTCGATCCGGCCCCCGGTGGCGAGGTGCGGGTCGTGCGGGATCTCGACCACGGCGCGACAGCGGGCCCCGAAGTGCCCCCTGACCCGCTCCAGGTCGACCTCCTTGCTCATCCGGTCGCAGCTGAGCACCACGACTGCGTTCCCCACCTGCGCGGCGTTGCCGTGCGCGATCAACCAGTCGAGGGTCTTGCTGGCCCGGCTCGCGCCGTCGACGGTCGGGGCACCGACCACTACCAGGCTGTCGGCCAGCGCCAGCGTGCCCTCCATCGCCGAATGCACCAGCCCCGTGCCCGAGTCGGTGATCACGATGTTGTAGAAGCGGGTGAGCACCTCGCAGACCTGCTCGTACTCGTCGCGGCTGAACGCCTCGCTCATCGCCGGGTCCTGCTCCGACGCGAGAACCTGCAGCCTGCCCGCGAGGCTGGTATAGCGCGCGACGTCGGTGAGCGAGTGCGTGGCCTGGATGTTGTCGAGCAGGTTCCGGACCGTCACGGATGTCTCCGTGGTGAGACGGTCGGCCAGCGTGCCGGCGTCGGGATTGGCATCGAGAGCGAGCACCCGGTCGCCCCGGTTCTCGGCAAGCACGAGCCCCAGGCACGCCGAGACGGTGGTCTTGCCGACCCCGCCCTTGAGCGAGCTGACCGCGATCTGGTGCGAGCCGGGCAACGGGCGCCGGATCCGGCGGAGCTGGTCCTGCCGGGCACGCTCGGCCGCACCCACACCAGGGTTCACCACCCCACCGGTGATCTTGTAGAGCGCACCGCGCCAACCGCGCTGCGGACGATCACTGCGGAAGCGCACGATGGCGTCCTCGGTGAGCTCTGCGGCGCTGGCGGCTTCCGGGTGCGGGCGCGTCGCGGTCCGCTCCGCCACGGGACGTGCAGCGGACTGCGCATCGGAGTCGGTGGTGCTGCCGGCGGCGTGGTCGGGTGATCCGGGGGCCGTGGTGGCCGGGCCGACCGACCCCTCGGCGGGGGCCGCTTTCGGCTCGTGGGGTGAGGCGTCGGCCTGGGTGCCGCCGGTCGCCTCGCGCGGCTGTGTCATCTTCGTGCCACCTCAGGTCGGACGAGCGCAGCCGAACCGTTCGTCGCGAGGGCCGGCAGCCTACGCACGCCCGTGGTACCGCTCCGGTCGTCGTTCGCCGCTCCCGCCGCGATGGTGCTCCCCCGGCCGCTCACGGCCACCTCTCCCCCTGATCACAGGCCTGCGCCCGATCACCACGAATGTCCGAAGAGTACCGCCGTAGTTGATCGCCGCGGACTCATGGTCGACATCGTGGCGACCGCACTCACGGGACGAAGCGGTCGGCCATGAGTGCCGCGAGCTGGAAGGCGGCGTCGCGGGTGGCAGGTCGCAGCCGGGCGATCTCCACCCGGCCGCCCGTCGCGAGATGCGGGTCGTGTGGCAGCTCGATGACGGCACGGCACCGGGCGGTGAAGTGCTCGCGGATGCGCTCCCGATCGACCTCCGCGCTGACCCGGTCGCACGACAGCACCACCACGGCCTCCGACGCGAGCGCGGTGTGCTCGTGCGCGTGCAGCCAGTCGAGGGTCTTGCTCGCGCGGCCCGCCCCGTCCACCGTGGGCGCCCCGACGACGATGAGGCTGTCGGCGAGCTTGAGGGTGCCCTCCATCGCGGAGTGCACGAGGCCTGTGCCCGAGTCGGTGATGATGATGTTGAAGAACCGGTCGAGCAACCCGCAGATGTGCTCGTACTCCTCGCGGCTGAACGCGTCGCTCGACGCTGGGTCCTGCTCGGATGCCAGCACCTGCAGGCGTCCGGCCAGGCTGGTGTAGCGGGAGACCTCGGTCCAGGAATGGATGCGGTGGAGGTCACGGAGCAGCTCGCGGACGGTGACCGATGACTCGCCGGTGAGGCGGTCGGCCAGCGTCCCGGCATCGGGGTTGGCGTCCAGGACGACCACCCGGTCGCCGCGGTTCTCGGCCATGACCAGACCCAGCAACGTGGCCACCGTGGTCTTGCCTACCCCGCCCTTGATCGACGTCACCGCGATCCGGTGGGACTGCAGGAGCGGGTGGCGGATGCGGTGGAGCTGATCCCGCCACTGCACCTCGGCGGGGCTCGGTCCCGGGTTCACCAGGCCCCCGGTGGCGCGGAGGACGGCGCGGCGCCAGCCCGAGGCCGGTTCGTCGGGTCTGGCCCGCAGAATGGCCTCGGAGCTCAGCTCCGACGCCGTCGTCGGCGTCCCGTCCCCCAGCACCGGACCAGCCGGGGATCGATCTCCCATCGAGCTCACTGCACCCCCAGGCTGCGGACCGGCTCCCGTGCGTGGCCGGGCCGTGATCATGACCGGCGAGCGTGGTTCCAACCGGTGGCCGTACCGCTCCCACCAGATGGAAGGATCAGGTTCGACCTGGCCACGCGCCACTGGCAGAGAGTAACGCGACGAAGACCGTAGGCCACCCCATGGTGATCAAGCGGTGATCCGTCCGGCGGTGTCGCGTCAGTCGATGAGGTCCATACCGGTGCCCGAACGACCGTTGGGGATCCCGGTCGGGGCACCGGTGGGTGAACCGCCCCGCCACATCTGTGTGCGGCCGCGGGAGATCGTGCGCAGGGCCTTGCCCAGGGCATCCTCGAACTCGGCCAGCTTCGCGTCGACGTAGTTGTCGCACTCGCGACGCAGCCGGTCGACCTCCCTCTCGGCGCCGTCGACGAGGCGGGCCGCCTCGGCGTGCGCGGCCTGCACCACCTCGGTCTGCGACACCAGCCGGGCCTGTTCAACTTGACCGTCCGCGATGTAGCGGTCGTGTGCGGCGCGGCCGGCATGGGCGAGCCGATCAGCCTCGGCCTGGGCCCGGTCGGTCAGCTCCGTGTACTGGCGGCGGCCCTCCGTGACGGCCCGCTCCGCGTCGTGCCGGGCCTGCGCGAGGGTCTGCTCCGCCTCCGCGCGGGCCTCAGCGACCATGCGCTCGGCCTCCGCGCGCGCCTGGGCGAGCATCTCCTCGGCGTCGGCCTGCGCACCGGAGCGCGTCTGCTCGGCCTCCTGTGCCGCCTCGTCCACCAGCTCGTCACGCCGGTCGAGCACGTCCTGGGCATCGTCCAGCTCGCCGGGCAGCGCCTCCCGGACGTCGTCGAGCAGCTCGAGCACGTCACCGCGGGGAACCACGCAGTTCGAGGTCATCGGGACACCCCGAGCCTCCTCGACGACCGTGACCAGCGCGTCGAGCGATTCGAAGACCCGGTACACGCGGGGCATCCTCTCACCGCGACACCGCCGCGGCTCGAATTGCCGCCGCTCCCGCGTGTCAAGTTCCCGAACGGGTGACTCAGGAACGTTCGGCGATCCGCTCGAGGAGACGCCGATGTACCGACTCCGGCAGGAGGTGGGCGACGTCGCCGCCGTAGGTCGCCACCTCCTTGATCAGCGAGCTCGACACGAAGCTGTAGTCGGGGCTGGTCGACATGAACAGCGTGTCCACACCGGACAGCCGCTGGTTCATCTGCGCCATCTGCAGCTCGTAGTCGAAGTCGGTGACCGCTCGCAGGCCCTTGACGATGGCCCTGATGTCGTTGTCCCGGCAGTAGTCCACCAGGAGGCCGTGGAACGACCCGACGCGCACGTTCGGATACGGCGCGGCGATCTCGGCGAGCATCGCCATGCGCTCGTCGACGGTGAACATGCTCTTCTTGCTCTTGTTGACCAGCACCGCGACGACGAGCTCGTCGAACAGGGCCGACGCCCGGCTGATGACATCGAGGTGCCCGTTGGTCGGTGGATCGAACGAGCCGGGGCATACGGCGCGCCTCATCTCGGGAACCTCACAACCCGGACGTTACCGGAGGGCGACGTGCAGTGCCGTCTCCCCGTACCGGCGCTCACGCACACCTCGCAACGGCTCCGGCCAGGGGAACGAGCCACCGCGCGCCGCCCGCTCCACCACGACCGTGACGGCATCTGCCAGCCAGCCGTGCGCCGCGGCCGCGGTGAGCCAGCCCGCGACCTCGGCGTCCGGCACGTCGTAGGGCGGGTCGACGAGCACGATGTCGTACGCCCGGTCAGCCGCCTCACCGAGAACGGTGGCTGCAGGCGCCGAGCGGACGACCGCGCCGGCCAGCCCGATTGCGGCGACGTTGCGTCGCAGAACCGTGGCCGCACGCCGATCGGACTCGACGAACAGCGCGTGCTCCGCGCCTCGGGAGAGCGCCTCCAGCCCGAGGGCCCCTGACCCGGCGCACAGGTCGAGCACGGCGGCCCCCTCGATCCCCGGGTCGTTCTCCAGTGCGCTGAACAGCGCCTCGCGCACCCGGTCCGAGGTTGGTCTCGTGCCCTTTGGCGGCACCAGCAGCCGTCTCCCGCCTGCAGCGCCGGACACGATGCGGGTCATGCGGCTGCGCCGCCCGTGCGGGGATACGAGTGCCAGAACACTCGTATCCGCGCACGGCCCCTCACGACAGCTCCAGGAGTAGATCGCCGCCTTCTACCTGCTGAACCTGGCCGATGGCGAGCCTCGCGACCGTGCCCGCCAGATGCGCGGTGATCGACGCCTCCATCTTCATCGCCTCGATCGTCGCCACCGTCTGGCCGGACTCCACGGAGTCGCCCTCGCCCACCGACAGCGTGACGACACCGGCGAACGGCGCGGCGACGTGCTGCGGGTTGGACCGGTCGGCCTTCTCCGCCGCCTTGACGTCGCTGGCCACCGAGTGGTCCCGCACCGACACGGGCCGCATCTGGCCGTTGAGCGTGGCGAGCACGTTGCGGTAGCCGCGCTCGTCGGGCTCGGAGATCGCCTCCAGCTCGATCAGCAGCGTCACGCCCGGCTCCAGGTCGACCGTGTGCTCGAGCTCCGGCTCGAGCCCGTACAGGAAATCCTTCGTGGACAGCACGGACGTGTCGCCGTAGGTCTCCAGGTGCGTCGCGAACTCCTTCGCCGGCTCCTCGAACAGCAGCCGGTTCAACGCCGGGCGGCGGTCATCGCGCAACGCTCTGCGGTCGCCGATCGACAGGTCCACCGCCTCCTTCTCGGCCGACCGACCCGCCAGCGCCCGCGTGCGGAACGGCTCCGGCCAGCCGCCGGGCGGGTCCCCCAGCTCGCCGCGGAGGAACCCGATCACGGAGTCGGGCACGTCGAAGTCGCCCGGTGCGGCCTCGAAGTCCTTGGGCTCGACCCCGGCGCCCACGAGGTGCAGCGCGAGGTCGCCCACCACCTTCGACGACGGTGTCACCTTCACCAGCCTGCCCAGCATCCGGTCGGCCGCGGCGTAGCAGTCCTCGATCAGCTCGAAGCGGTCGCCGAGCCCCAGCGCGATGGCCTGCTGGCGCAGGTTCGACAGCTGCCCTCCGGGGATCTCGTGGTGGTAGACGCGCCCGGTCGGGGATGCGAGGCCCGATTCGAACGGCGCGTAAACCTTGCGCACCGCCTCCCAGTACGGCTCGAAGTCGCAGCAGGCCTGCAGGTCGAGCCCGGTGGCACGCGCCGTGTGGTCGGTGGCTGCGACCAGCGACGACAGCGCGGGCTGGCTCGTCGTCCCTGCCATCGACGCCACGGCCGCGTCGACCGCGTCGACCCCGGCCTCGATCGCGGCGACGAGCGTGGCGAGCTGTCCGCCCGCGGTGTCGTGGGTGTGCAGGTGCACCGGCAGGTCGAACCGCTCACGCAGCGCCGTCACCAGGGTGCGGGCGGCGGGCGGGCGCAGCAGCCCCGCCATGTCCTTGATCGCCAGCACGTGCGCGCCGGCCTCGACGATCTGCTCGGCCAGCCGGAGGTAGTAGTCCAAGGTGTACAGCGGCTCGGCGGGGTCGGAGAGGTCGCCGGTGTAGCACAGCGCGACCTCGGCGACCGTTGTCCCGGTCCTCCGGACCGCCTCGATCGCCGGGCGCATCTGCTCGACGTCGTTGAGCGCGTCGAAGATCCGGAAGATGTCCATCCCGGTGCGGGCCGCCTCCTCGACGAAGGCATCGGTCACCTCCGTCGGGTAGGGCGTGTAGCCGACGGTGTTGCGCCCCCGAAGCAGCATCTGCGTGCAGATGTTGGGCACGGCCTCACGCAGGGCCGCAAGCCGCTCCCATGGGTCCTCGGCGAGGAACCGCAGCGCGACGTCGTAGGTCGCACCGCCCCAGCACTCCAGGCTGAACAGCTGTGGCATGGTCCGCGCGACATACGGGGCGACGGCGAGCAGGTCGCGGGTGCGTACCCGCGTTGCCAGCAGCGACTGGTGCGCGTCGCGGAAGGTCGTGTCGGTGACGGCCACGGCCTCCCGCCCACGCAGCCACGAGGCGAATCCCTCGGGACCGAGCTCGCGCAGGAGCTGGCGAGATCCGTCCGGCGCAGCTGGGCCCAGCTCGCAGACCGGCAGCTTGTCCACCGGCTCGACCCCCTTGGGCCGTGGCCCGTTGGGCCGGTTCACGGTGGTCTCGGCCAGATAGGTGAGCAGCCGCGTGCCGCGGTCCGCGGGTTGGCGAGCCGTCAGCAGCTGCGGGCGCTCGTCGATGAAGCTCGTGGTGATCCGGCCCTCCTGGAAGTCGGGGTCGTCGAGCACCGCTGCCAGGAACGGGATGTTGGTGGACACACCGCGGATGCGGAACTCGGCCACGGCCCGCTTCGCGCGGCGCACGGCGGTGCGGAAGGTGCGGCCGCGGCAGGTGAGTTTGACCAGCATCGAGTCGAAGTGGGCGCTCACCTCGGCGCCGGTGTGCGTCGTCCCGCCGTCGAGGCGGACACCCGCTCCGCCAGGGGAACGGTAGGCGCCGATCACGCCGGTGTCCGGGCGGAAGCCGTTCGACGGGTCCTCGGTGGTGATCCGGCACTGCAGCGCGGCACCGTGGAGGTGGATGTCCTCCTGCCGCAGCCCCAGGCCCGCCAGCGTCGCGCCGGCGGCGATGCGCAGCTGCGCGATCACCAGGTCGCGGTCGGTGACCTCCTCGGTGACCGTGTGCTCCACCTGGATACGCGGGTTCATCTCGATGAACACATGGTGGCCGCGCTCGTCGAGCAGGAACTCGACCGTGCCCGCGTTGACGTAGCCGATGTGACGCGCGAACGCCACGGCGTCGGCACAGATCTTGTCGCGCAGCTCCGGTTCGAGGTTCGGCGCCGGCGCGATCTCGATGACCTTCTGGTGACGGCGCTGCACCGAGCAGTCGCGCTCGTACAGGTGCACGACTTCGCCCTCGGCGTCGGCAAGGATCTGCACCTCGATGTGGCGAGGGTTCACGACGGCCTGCTCGAGGAACACCGTCGCGTCGCCGAAGGCCGACTCCGCCTCCCGCATCGCCGCCTCGATGGACTCGCGGAGGTCGCCCGGCTCCTCGACGCGCCGCATCCCGCGCCCTCCGCCACCGGCGACGGCCTTCACGAAGATCGGGAACCCGACATCCTCGGCCGCGGCGACGAGTGTGTCGACGTCGTCGGACGGCTCCGACGAGTCGAGCACGGCCACGCCCGCCTCCCGAGCGGAGGCGATGGCGCGGGCCTTGTTGCCCGTCAGATGCAGGACGTCGGCCGGGGGCCCGACGAACGTGATGCCGGCCTGCGCGCACGCCTCGGCCAGCTCGGGGTTCTCGGACAGGAATCCGTACCCCGGGTAGATGGCGTCGGCTCCGGCGCGGCGCGCCGCCGCGATGATCTCGTCCACCGACAGGTAGGCCCGGACGGGGTGACCCTCCTCGCCGATCTGGTAGGACTCGTCGGCCTTCGCGCGGTGCAGCGAGTTGCGGTCCTCGTAGGGGAAGATCGCCACGGTCGAGACGCCGAGTTCGTAGGCCGCCCGGAAAGCCCTGATGGCGATCTCCCCCCGGTTCGCGACGAGCACCTTGCGGAACACGGCAACCCCTTCCCTGCTGACCCGGCCGGAAGCGAACCGTACCTGCGGGCACTCGATCGGACCCGTGCGAACCGCACCGCGCTTCGGTAATAAGGAGGGGTGCGACACCATCCGCACCGCGGCAGCATCGCGGAGCGGATGTGCGCCGCCGTCTCGGCCGGGTCAGCGGCCGGCTTCGTGACGACGAAGGGTGCGACGTGATTCCACGGGTTCAGGCGGGCCAGTCCGCCGCGTTCGCGGAGGGGCGGCGCCTTCGTGAGGCGGCCGAGATGCGCCGCAGGCGGCGTCACGTGGCGGGCCACCACGGACACCGGCGCCACCCTCAGCCGCCGTGGCTGTTGCTGCTCGCCGTCCCGCTGGTCGCCGGCGGAGCGAGCGCACTCGCGATGGTGATGGTCAGCCTGATCCTCTTCGGCGTGGCGATCATGGCCGGCGCAGCCCCGATGGTGATGGCGGGCGCGATCGCGTTCGTCGCCGTGCACCGGCACAGGCGGCACGACGTGCTGCAGCGGAGCAGCCCTGCCCACGTGCCGCACCCCGTGCGTACCGAGGCCAGGCCCGAGGTGGCCTGGAACGAGGCCCGCATCCGGTTCCACACCCTGCGCTCGGCGTACGCAGCATTCGAGTGCGACCCGATGGAGGTGCTGCGCCTACCCGCCCTCGCCGACGTGTCCGTGCCCAGCACCGCACGGTTCGTCGACGCCTTCGCCGAGGCCCAGGCCCTCGACACCGACAAGTTCCCGCCCGGCAAGCACGCCGCGAAGTTCGTCGCCGCCGTCGAGAGGGCTGAACGAGCCTGGCACGCGGCCCGCGATGCCGCGCAACGCATCCGGCTCTCGGGGCTGTCCCCCGCCGAGCGCGGCACGGTCGAGCGCATCATCAAGCTGCTCACCACCGCCCGCGACTCCGACAGCGACCCCGAGCGCCTCGCCGCCTACGCCCGGGCCCGCTCCGAACTCGCCAAACTCGACCGCGCCGGGGTGATCCACCTTCCCCACTCCGCTGGAGCAGCCCTCGACGCCGCCGCCCGGGGTGCTCTCCCCGCCTGACGCGTCGACCGCGCAGGGTCAGACCTTGTCCAGGTAGGCCGCACGTTCCTCGTCGCCCACCGTCTCTCCGACGAGGGCGGCGAGGCCGGGGTGGCGGCGGAGGCCGGGGTCGTCGGCGACGATGTCGGCCGCGTAGACCCGCGCCTTCGCGATGATCTCCTCATGCCGAAGCAGCGACAGCAGCCGCAGACCGGACCGCCGGCCGGACTGCAGAGCGCCCAGGATGTCGCCCTCCCGGCGTAGTTCGAGGTCGAGCCGGGCGAGCTCGAAGCCGTCGGTGGTGCCGGCGACCGCGTCGAGCCGCTCCCGGGCCGTGCTCGCCTCTGGCGCCTCGGTGACCAGAAGGCAGACGCCGGGAGCGGAGCCCCGGCCCACCCGCCCGCGGAGCTGGTGGAGCTGGGAGAGGCCGAAGCGTTCGGCGTCGAGGATCACCATGCCGGTGGCGTTCGGTACGTCGACGCCGACCTCGATGACGGTGGTGGCTACCAGGACGTCCAGCTCGCCGCGCTCGAAGGCCCGCATCACGGCGTCCTTCTCGTCGGGCGGCAGCTTCCCGTGCAGGACGCCGAGCCGCAGCCCGTGCAGCGCCCCCTCGGCAAGCTTGGGCAGCACCTCGAGCACCGCGAGCGGGGGCCTGCGGGCGGATGCGTCGTCCGCGTCTGCACCCATGTCGGGGTCGTCGAGATCGACGAGGTCGGCGTCGGGATCGCCCTTCGCCTGGTCGCCGCCGACGCGCGGGCACACCACGTAGACCTGGTGCCCGGCCGCGGCCTCCTCACGCACGCGGCGCCAGACCTGCTGCAGCCAGCCGGGCTTCTCCGCCAAGGGGACGACGGTGGTGGCGATGGGTGAGCGGCCGCTCGGCAGCTCACGCAGCGCGGAGACCTCCAGGTCGCCGTACACCGTCATCGCGACGGTGCGCGGGATCGGCGTGGCGGTCATCACCAGCATGTGTGGGGCCGACTCCCCGCGCCCGCGGAGCGCGTCGCGCTGCTCGACACCGAAGCGGTGCTGCTCGTCGACCACGACCAGGCCGAGGTCGGCGAACCCGACGTGATCCTGGATCAGCGCGTGGGTGCCGACGATGATCCCGGCCGCCCCGGACTGCGCGTCGAGCAGCGCCTGCCGCCGCGCCTTCGTGCCGAGCGACCCGGTGAGCAGCGTGACGCCGGTGGACTGCTCGGTGCCGCCGAGCTCACCCGCCTGGCCGAGCGGGCCGAGGAGGGTGCGCAACGACCGGGCGTGCTGAGCGGCAAGCACCTCGGTGGGCGCGAGCATGGCCGCCTGCCGCCCGCCGTCGACGACCTGGAGCATCGCCCGTAGCGCGATCACGGTCTTGCCCGCCCCGACGTCGCCCTGCACGAGGCGGTTCATCGGGTGCTCGCGCGCGAGGTCGGCGGAGATCTCCGCGCCCACGGCGTGCTGGCCCGCGGTGAGCGTGAACGGCAGCGCGGCGTCGAACGCGTCGAGCAGGCCGCCTGGCTCCGGCGGGCACGCCGCTGCGGGGCGCGAGACGGTGGCCTGACGGCGCAGCGCCAGCGCGAGCTGGACCCCGATCGCCTCGTCCCAGACGAGCCGGTTGCGGGCCGCGTGGAAGTCGGCCTCGGTCTCGGGTACGTGGATGCGCCGCAGGGCCCGCCCCAGCTCGGCCAGACCCTCGCGCTGCCGCAACGCGGCGGGCAGCGGATCGGTGGGGTCGTCGAGGAGGTCGAGCACCTGGCGGACGCAGCGGGCGATCTCCTGCGAGTTGATCTTGCCAGTGGCCGGGTAGACCGAGAGGAACGGACGGACCTCGTCGGCCTCGTCGAGCGGCTCGAACTCCGGGTGGGTGAGCTGCAGCTTCTTGTTGAACACCCCGACCTTGCCCGAGAACACCGCGCGCACGCCAGGGCGGATGACGTGCTGGACCTTGTGGCCGTTGAAGAAGGTGCAGTCGAGCGTGGCACCCTTCTCGTCGCGGATGACGACGTTCAACAGCTTGCCGCGACGCGCGCGCATGTCGCGGAGCGTGGCCTTCTCCACCTGAGCGACGAGGGTGGCGTGCTCCCCGATCTCGAGCCCGGCGATGTCGGTGAGCTTGCCGCGGTCGACGTAGCGGCGGGGGTAGTGGCGCACCAG
>JAODNO010000414.1 GCA_025465235.1 Pseudonocardia sp. | reverse complement strand
GCAGACGTCCACCCAGCCGTCTCCCCAGCCCGCGCCGTCGGACATCGTGGCCACCGTCGCCGACCGGCTCGGCCGCGACCAGGTGTTCGGTCCACCGGTCGCGAGCGGCGGGACCACACTCATTCCGGTGGCGCGGGTGCGGGCGGGCGGCGGAGTGGGCGGCATGCGTCCCGGGGCGACGAGCACCGGGGCCGGCGTCGTGGCCCGGCCGCTCGGTGCCTTCGCCGTCGGCCCGGACGGGAAGGTGGCCTGGCACCCCGCCGTCGACGTCAACCGGATCGTCCTGGGTGGACAGCTGGCCCTCGCCGCCGTCCTCGTGGCGGCGTCGTGTCGGCTCCGCCGACGCCGCCGGTAGCCGCAGCTCAGCCGTCAAGCTTGCGGAAGTCCCAGCTCGTGATCTTCTCGGGCACCAGGCGCAGCCAGGCATGGCGTCCGTCGCGGACGATGGCGCCGTCGGTGTAGCGGTCGGCGAAGGCCTGCTCCGGGCCGTCCAGGTCGGGTACCGGCTCGCCCGTGCGCGGGACCTCGCCGACGACCTCGACCCGCCCGCGCAGCTCCACCCCGCGCAGCTCGCCGTAGGCCTCTCCGGCGTCGACGACGACGGCGACCCTCGGGTCGTTCTGCAGGTCTGTCCAGCGCTGGCTGCGCGACAGCGAGGTCAGCCACAGCGCTCCGTCCTGCCAGACGAACCACAGCGGGGTGGCGTGCGGGCCGTTCCGCCCGACGGTGGCCACCCGGCAGGTGCGCTGCTCCGCGAGGAAGGCGTCGACCTCGTCGGGGGACATCGCGATCGCGCGGGCGCGCCGTTGCTCCTTCATGGGCGGACGCTAGCGCAGCCGTGCCCGCGCACGGTCGTGCGCGTCAGCGCCATCGCGGGTTCGATCATGTCCGGCGCTGGGCGTCCCGTCGCCACTCGTCGGCGCAGACCACCGCGTCGAGCTGCGCCGACCCGCCAGCCGATCGCGGCGAGCAGCGAATCGGTGACCTGCCGGTCGACCCCGCTGGTCAGGGTGACCCGTACCCCCGAAGCGCGCGCGCCGCGAACGCCTCCGGCACCCCCGGCAACGGTGTGGGTGGCGCCGCGGGCGTAGGCCTGAGCGAGCCGGGTGACGAACCCGGTGTGCGCGGCCTCGACCTGTTCACGGTCCGCCGTTCTCCCACTGGGCCGACCTGACGGGCCGGACGCCCGGACAGCGCACGCAGGAGATCGCTCTACGCAGGCCCGAACCCGCCGTCGCTGCAGCCCTGCAGGTGGATCCCGACGCCCGGGTCGTCCAGCTAGACGTTCGTCGAGCCGCTCGGCAGGGCGTTGCTCTCCGTCAACCTGGGTGCCGGATCGATCTACGCCTTCCCGACGACCGCGACCGGCCCGGCATCGAGACCGTGACGATCTCCAACACCCGCCGGTCACGAACCGGAATAGCCCGTACCGGGCCGTAGGTGCGAGTTGCTTGCCCCCGGATGGGGTAGTCACCAGCCTATGGCGAGCGGGAGCACCACGTCGGACCTGATCGTCGAGCGGCTGCTCGAATGGGGCGTCGACACCTGCTTCGGTATCTGCGGCGACCAGGTCAACGGATTCTTCGAGGCGATGCGCACACGCGCGGACCGGTTCCGCTTCGTGCACGTGCGCCACGAGGAGTCGGCCGCGCTCGCGGCGGTGGGCCACGCCAAGTTCACCGGCCGGCCGGCCGCGGTGGTGACGACCGCGGGGCCCGGCGCGTTGCACCTGCTGAACGGCCTCTACGACGCCCGGATGGACGGCGCCCCGGTCATCGTGATCACCGGGCTGCCTTACCACGACGTGCTCGGCACGCACATGCTGCAGGACGTGCCATCCGACCGACTGTTCGAGCACGTGTGCCCCTTCAACGAGCGGGTGATGGGCCGCGCCCACGCCGTGGCGATGACCGATCTCGCCGTGCGCAGCGCACTGCAGAACCGGACACCGTCGCACCTCGCGATCCCGCTGGACGTCCAGTCGATGACCGAGGACACCCCGTCTCCCAAGAACGTGCCGGACCACCTCTCGACAGCGTGGTCCCCCGCGGCGCTCACGCCGCCCGCGGACCTCGTCCATGCCGCCGCCGACCTCCTGAACGCCTGTGACCGGGTCGCGATCTGCGCCGGTGCCGGTGCGCGTGGGGCCGGCGACGTGCTCGAGGTGATCGCCGACAGCTTGGGCGCGCCGATCGTCAAGGCCGGGCTCGGTAAGGCCGTGGTGCCCGACGACAGCCCCTTCACCACCGGCGGTATGGGCCTGCTCGGCACCCGGGCCAGCCAGGAGGTCTTCGAGCAGTGCAACGGCTTCCTGATCGTCGGCTCGGCCACGCCCTACGCGGAGTTCTGGCCGAAGCCTGGGCAGGCGCGGACCGTGCAGATCGACGTCAACGGCGACCGGATCGGGCTGCGCCACCCGGTCGAGATCGCGCTGGTCGGACACGCCGAGCCGACCCTCACGGCGTTGCTGCCCCTGGTCCACGAGCGCCGCGACCGTTCCTTCCTCGAGCAGGCGCAGCGTGGTGTCCTGCGCTGGTGGGAGTTGTTGCAGGAGCAGGCGAACGGCTCAGGGAGCCCGATCCGGCCGCAGGTGGTGACCGTCGCGCTGTCGGAGCTGCTGCCCGACCGTGCGATCGTCACCGGCGATGCCGGCAGCAACACCTTCGTCTCCCACCGGCTGCGGCTGCGCCGTGGCATGGACTACGGCTTCTCGGGCACGCTCTGCACGATGGGGTCGGCGGTGCCGTACGCGATCGGGGCGCAGATCGCGTTCCCGCAGCGGCCGGTGGTCGCCGTGGTCGGCGACGGGGGCATGGCCATGGGAATGGGCGAGCTCGCCACACTCGCGCAGTACCAGCTGCCGATCACCGTGGTCGTGCTGCGCAACAACGCGCTCGCGCTGGAGATCTGGGAACAGGCCGCCCTGCTGGGCAACCCGCAGTACGGCTGCGAGCTCTCGCCGGTCGACTTCGCCGGGGTCGCCCGGGCCTGCGGCCTGGAGAGCTGGAGCGTGAGCGAGCCCTGCGACGTCCGTGCGGCACTGGCCGCTGCGCTCACTCATAACGGGCCGTCCCTCGTGGAGGTCGTCGTCGACCCGTTCGAGGCGCCGTTCGGGGAGACGCTGAAGCCGGAGCAGGCGCAGAGGATCGTTGAGGCGTTCGACAAGGGCGAGCCCGCGGCCGGGGCGATGGCACGCAACCTCCTCGACCCCGCCCGCCGCGTGCTGTCGCCCGCCGTGCAGGCGGCGGCCAAGGACTTCGAGCGCTACGTCAACCACTGACGGCGAACCACCTGCCGTCGACCGACGGGATCGCGGGCGTCGGGTGAGCGCCGGTGCTCGGCAGCCGGGCCGACTCCTGGGCTGTGGCAGCTCGTGAGCCGCGGATCGGGCGCTCGTGGGCTGATTCGAGGCGACTCGCGGGCGTTGATCGGGCGACTCGCGGGCTGATTCCGGGCGACTCGCGGGGCAGG
Source organism: Pseudonocardia sp. (assembly GCA_025465235.1). Taxonomy (GTDB): domain Bacteria; phylum Actinomycetota; class Actinomycetes; order Mycobacteriales; family Pseudonocardiaceae; genus Pseudonocardia. The sequence continues at coordinate 12,953 of JAODNO010000414.1, read as the reverse complement.
GGAGGGAGCACGGCCGTCTCGTCGCCGCAGCACGTCGGTGCCGACGTTGCCGCTGGCTGCGGTATGACGATGCGCACCTGGGGCAGATGCACTGCGGTGTATCGCGGCAAACGCGGGTAGAACCAGGGCGTGCACGAGTTCTTCGACGTCGTTGTGGTCGGAGCCGGTCCCGCAGGGACGGCGGCCGCACTGCGGGTGTTGCAGCTGCGGCCGGATGCGCGCGTTCTGTTGCTGGACGCGGCGGAGTTCCCGCGGGACAAGACCTGCGGCGACGGGATCTCGGCGCACGCGTTGGAACTGCTCCGCGCCCTGGGCGTGCCGGACCTGGACCAGCTCGGCGCCGCCGTCCCGGGGTTGCACCTGCACAGCCCCGGGGGCCGGTTCGTGGCGCGCACCTGTGCGAGGCCGAACCGCGTGATCCCGCGGGCGGTGTTCGACGCGGAGCTGGTGGCCGCGGCTGTCGCGCGTGGTGCCGAGCTGCGACGCCACCGCGTCCGTCGTCTGGATGTCCGCGCCGACCGCGTCGCGCTCGACGGGAGCATCGAGGCCGGGGTCGTGATCGGGGCGGACGGTGCCAACTCCACGGTCCGGCGCCTGCTGGGCGCACCGGACACGCCGCCGATGGCCACGGCCGTCGCGATCCGCGGGTACGCGCCCACCACACTGCAGCCCGACGCGCTGGTGATCGAGTTCGCCCGCGGCCGGTACCCGGCCTACGCGTGGTCGTTCCCCCTCCAAGGGGGCGGATCCAACGTGGGGTATGGCGTGTTCGACCGGCGCGGCAGCGGATCGCGCCAGCAGCTCCTCGACGCCCTGCGCGAGCTGCTGCCTGGCCACGAGCCGGCCCCGGAGACGGTGCGTGGGCACCATCTGCCCCTGTCCACCGGACCGCGCCACCATCCCGACGGTCGGGTCCTGCTGGCAGGCGACGCCGCGGCGATGATCAACCCGTTGACCGGTGAGGGGATCTTCGACGCCGTGGCCTCCGGGATTCTCGCCGGTCGAGCCGCGCTGCTGGGCGGGAGCGCAGGCGCCGCGCACCGCGATGCCATGCACCACTCCTTCGGCCGCCACCACCGCCACGGCGCCGCGCTGGCCCGGCTGTTGCCGAACGCCCGCTTCCTCGACGCTGCCCTCACCGCTGCGGCGCGTCACCAGCACGTGTTCGACGCCGCCGTGGACCTCGGCCTGGGGCGCGGCACCGCGCCGTGGGCCGCCCTGGCCCGAATCGGCGCCACCTACGTCACCATGCGCGCCTGACGCCGGGCATCGCCCTCATCAGCAGCGCGCTGATCAGCACCCTCCTATGCCTACGGGAGTAGGGCGGGCCCCGACGCCACCAGCAGCACCACGGCCACTGCGGCCACCACAAGCACCGCGCGGAACGGCGCGCGTGAACCCGGCTTCCGGCCGGCGCGGAACCCGGCCGCGAGGATCACCGCGGCAAGCACGGGAACGCCCCACGCGAACTCGCCCGGCACCGGGGCGTTGAACGCGAGCACCACCGTGGCGGTGAGCAGCAGCAATGCCGCCGCGGCCCGGCTGCGGGCCGCGCCGAGCCGGTGCGGAAGCCCACGCACCCCGGTGGCGGCGTCGTCGTCGAGGTCGGGCAGCACGTTCGCGAAGTGCGCCCCGGCCCCGATCAGTGCGCCTGCAACCGGGAGCCACCAGGGGGGCCACGGGGCGGCGCCGCTCGCGTCGGGCGGAAGCCCCAGCACGACGAACACCGGCAGCAGCCCGAAGCAGACGACGTAGGGCAGTACCGACAGCGCCGTCGACTTCATACCCAGGTCGTAGGCCCACCCTGCGGCGACGGCGATGAGGTGCACCAGGCCGGCGACGAGACCGGACGCGAGTGAGAGGGGCACGCAGACCACCACCGCGACCGCCGTCGCGACCCCCACGGCCCGCGTCGAGATCGTTCCGGCGGCCACCGGTTTGTCCGCGCGGGCCACGGCCACGTCGCGTTCGACGTCGAGCAGGTCGTTGAGCCAGCCGATCGAGAGCTGCCCGGTGAGCACCGCCGCGGCCACAAGCAGCACCCCGGCCACGTCCCGGCCGGTCGTCACCGCGAGGGCCGTGACCATGAGCGTGACCGCGACCGTGGGTTCGGGGTGACAGGAGCGCAGCAGCGCGACCGCTGTCGCGGTGAGAGGCCGCATGGTGGGCAGTCTGGCAGCCTGGAGCCGTGCCCGACGTCCGGAATCACCGAACAGCCGGGTTGGCGCGCAATGACCCGGCCCAGTACGACGCGCTGGCGCGGGACTGGTGGCGGCCCCGAGGGCCGTTCGCAATGCTGCACTGGCTCGCGGCGGCTCGCGGCGCGCTGGTTCCCCCGGCCCCGCGCGAGGGGGCGGTGCTGGTCGACCTCGGCTGCGGAGCGGGCCTGCTCGCCCCGCACGTCGCCGCAGCGGGTTACCGGCACATCGGCATCGATGTCACGGCGTCCGCGCTCGCCCAGGCAGCGGCCCACGGGGTGACGGGGGTGCGCGCTGACGTCGCGGCCGTGCCGCTGGCCGACGGGTGTGCGGACGTCGTCGCAGCGGGGGAGATCCTCGAACATGTACCCGACCTGGCCGCCGTTCTGGCGGAGGCATGCCGGCTGCTGCGTCCCGGTGGCCTGCTCGTGATCGACACCCTGGCTGCCACGGCGCTGGGGCGGTTCGTCGCCGTGACGCTGGCCGAGCGCATACCCGGCGCGGTGCCAACGGGCATCCACGATCCCGCGCTGTTCGTCGACCGGGCCGCCCTCGTGCGCGAGTGCGCCCGGCACGGCGTGTCCCTGCGGCTGCGAGGGATCCGGCCGTCGCTCGTCGGTCTCGCCCGCTGGGTCACCGGACGGGCCGACTCGGTGCCGATGGTGCCGGTGCCGACCACCGCAGTGCTGTTCCAGGCCGTGGGCAGGCGGGGCCAGGAGGAGCCGGGGTTGATATCGGGCGGCGGCGGGGATTCCTCCACGTGAGCGCCTCTGCGTACATCGCGGGATTCGGCATCGCCGTACCGGGGGGCGGGCTCACCCAGACCGAGATGTGGGACGGGTTCTTCGCGCAGCATTTCGCGGGTGACCGGATGGCGGAGCGGGTCTTCCGTGGGGCAGGGGTACGGCGCAGGCACGCCGCGGTGAACCCAGTGGTCGAGGATGTCTCGCGCTGGTCGACCGGCGAGCGGATGCGGCGCTACGTCGCCGAGGCGCTTCCGCTGGGCAAGGAGGCGGTGGCTGCGGCGCTCGCCGACGCGGGCCTCGCGCCCGCTGATGTGGGGCTGCTCGCGGTCGTCTCGTGCACCGGATACGTCACGCCGGGCCTCGATATCCGCGTTGCCGCCGATCTCGGGATGGGTTCCGACGTGCAGCGGCTGTTCGTGGGCCACATGGGTTGCTACGCGGCCATCCCCGGGCTCGGTGCTGCCGCCGACTACGTCGTCGCCCGCGGCCGGCCCGCCGTGGTGCTGTGCCTGGAGCTGACGTCGCTGCACGTGCAGCCGGGCGCGGACGACCACGGTCAGATCGACCGGGGCCAGGTCGTGTCCCACGCACTGTTCGGCGACGCCGCCGCTGCTGTCGTCGTGTTGCCGAACGCAGCGGAGTCTCGGCGCGTTGGTGGACTCGAGGTGGTCGAGATCGCGGCGCTCACCGATGCGGCCACGGCGGACCACATGACGTGGGACGTCACCGACCTGGGGTTCCGGATGGGGCTCTCGCCCGAGGTGCCACGGGTGCTGGCTCGACACGTCAGCGACATGGTGTCGGGGCTGCTCGGACGGCACGGGCTGACCACGGCGGACGTGGACGGGTGGGCTGTGCACCCCGGGGGCCCCCGGATTCTGAGCACGGTCGCGGAGCGGCTCGGGCTACCGAACGACGCGTTGGACGCCTCGCTGGGAGTGCTCGCCGAGCGCGGCAACTGCTCGTCGGCGACGGTGCTCCTCGTGCTCGACGCCCTGCGCACCATCAGGCGTCCGCGTTCGAGACGCGCCACGGTGGCAATGGCCTTCGGGCCCGGGCTCACGCTCTATGTCGCCCTGCTGCGCGGCACCACGTAGCTCCGCGACGCGCGAGCAGCACCCGCGAGTCGCCCGAAAACCGCCCGCGAGTCGCCCCGAAACCGCCCGTGAGTCGCCCGCGGGCTCTTCCATGATGAGACCCGCCTACGGGAGATCCGTCAGCAGCGGCGTGCCCACCGGCTGGCCCGCCCGCATCCCCGGACGGGCGAGTCACGGCAGCAAGGGGGCGACTCGCGGGCGGGAAATTCCGACTCGCCGGCGCGAAAAGGGCGACACGGGGTCGCGAAACGGGCGACTCGCGGGCGCGGAATGGGCGACTCGCGGGGCTCAGTGTGATTGTGGGGCGGTGGCCAGCACGATCCGGTCGGGGCGGAGCAGGGCCGCGCATGCGCGGCCGCCGGCGAGCCAGGCGCGCAGGTGCCCGCCGTCGTCCAGCTGCCCATAGTCGTGCACTCGGCCGGCGGCTTCCGGGGTCGGGCGGAGTTGGAGGACCGGGGCGCGGAGTCCCTGCGCCCTGGCCCGCAGCGCAGGGGGCACGGGACCCGCGGCGAGGAGGGTGTAGCCGTCGCCCAGGACGTCGTCGAGCCGGGACGCGTGCCCGTCGACGAGGACGGTCGGCTGCGGGCAGTGTGTGCCGGAGAGGTCGCGGCGATGCCGGCGGCGGTCGACCAGCGGACCAGGCGCATACAGCGTCGCGATCCCACGCTGCGCCGCCGCTCGCACCCCCGGTACGCGCAGGAGCAGGCCGGTCGCCGGGCGGCGCAACGCGGCAGCGATGTCCTGTCCGCCGGTCATGGCCCGTCCCACGCGGACGGCGCCGCGGATCACCGCCTCGGCGTGCGGCGCGCGCTCGGCCTGGTAGCTGTCGAGGAGGACGTCGTCGTCGGCGCCGCCCAGCACGGCGGCGAGCTTCCAGGCGAGGTTGTGGGCGTCGCGCAGCCCGGCGCAGAGGCCCTGACCGATGAACGGGGGCGTCAGGTGGGCGGCGTCGCCGAGCAGCAGCACCCGGCCATGGCGCCACCGGTTGGTGATCCTCGCCCGGAACGTGTACTCCGCGGCGCGCAGCACCTCCAACCCGGACCCCGGGGTGACCCACCGGGCGGTCAGCTTGGCGAGCCGCTCCGGTCGTGCGAGTTCCGAGGCGGTCTCACCGGGATGCATCCGAAACTCCCACCGATACCGGTCACCGGCCAGCGGGAGGAAGGTCGCCGCGCGGCGTGGGTCGCACACCTGGTCGACACCGCCCCAACCCGGCAGCGGACGCTCGCAGCGGACGTCGAGGACGAACCACCGTTCGGTGAACCGCAGATCGCGGAAGCGGGACCCTATGGCGGGCCGGATCGTGCTGTCGGCGCCGTCGCAGCCGAGTATGGCCTCCGCACGCACCCGCCGTGCGGCGCCCGAGCACGCCTCACGCAGCTCGACGAGCAGGTCAGACGGCCGGACGCTGGTCACTTCGACCCCCTCCCGCAGCTCCACCAGCGGCTGGCGGGCCACCTCGGCGCGCAGGATCCGTTCGAGGTCGGGCTGGTCGAACAGGTTGGACTCGGGGTGGCCGTGGTCGCCGACCGGCCGGTCACGGCGGAACTCCGCAAAGGGCCGGAGGTTCGCGTCGAGCAGCCGCAGGCCCGTCGCCCGCCTGCTGATGCGTGCGAACGCGTCGGCGACGCCGGCCCGCTGCAGGATGCGCACCGCCTCGTCGTCCAGGTGCACCGCACGGGGCAGCGGATGGATCCCGACGTGCCGGTCCACGACCGTGCAGGCCACCCCGAACCGGGCCAGCAGGAGGGCCGTGGTGAGCCCGGTGGGACCGGCGCCGACGATCAGTACCGGCCTGGTGCCGTCCTGGTCCACACACGCCAGCGAAGCACACCTGGCGACATGGGCACATATCGCGGTCTGCGCGGCCTCGTTCCTACTCAGGTATCCATGTCGCCGGGGTCGTAGGCTCGGTCATGTCGAGGGCAGCCGCACGGCTCCGACGTCCTCGGTGAGGAGCGCAGCACCCGCCGCGCCCGGCCGAGGAGGAGCGCCAGATGAAGTTGATGCTGCTGACCTACGGCATCCCCGCCACGGGCGCGAATATCGATGGCACGGAGGACACCCTGCTGGCGGAGATCGTGGAGACGGGGGAGTGGGTGGACCGGGCACCACTGGCCGATCCGGCGCTGACCCGAACCGTCCGGGTGCTCGACGGAGCCGTGGGGACCACCGACGGACCGTTCGCCGCTGTCGCGGAGCAGCTGACGGGCTACTGGTTGGTCGACTGCGAGAGCATGGGCCGGGCCATCGAGCTCGCCGCCCTGTTGCCCGGGGCCGGCACCGTGGCGGTCGAGGTCCGGCCGTTGATGGACCCGTCCGGGATGGAGATGTGAACGAGCGGCCCGCGGACATCGGGGACCTGCTGCGTCCGCTGGCGCCGCAGGTCCTCGGGGTGGTGGTGCGCCGGCACGGCCAGTTCGACGCGTGCGAGGACGCGGTGCAGGACGCGCTCCTCGCCGCCGCGGTGCAGTGGCCCGTCGAGGGTGTGCCCGACAACCCGCGCGGCTGGCTGATCACCGTCGCCTCGCGGCGGCTGGCCGACCAGTGGCGCAGCGAGAACGCGCGCAGGCGCCGCGAGAGCACGGCCGCGGCCCTGGACGGGATGGACGCGGCACCTGCCGCGGACGTCGACCGGGCCGGCGCGGAGGACGACACGCTCACCCTGCTGTTCCTGTGCTGCCACCCGGCGCTGTCGCCCCCGTCGCAGGTGGCGCTCACCCTGCGGGCCGTCGGCGGGCTGACCACCGCCCAGATCGCGCACGCGTTCCTCGTACCCGAGTCGACGATGGCGCAGCGGATCAGCCGGGCGAAGCGCACGGTCGCCGGCACCGAGTTCGCCAGGCCGGCCGAGGCCGAGCGGACCGAACGGCTCGGTGCCGTGCTGCACGTGCTGTACCTCGTCTTCAACGAGGGCTACACCGCCACCTCCGGGCCGGAGCTGCACCGTCCCGACCTCACCCGCGAGGCGATCCGGCTGGCTCGCCAGGTGCATCGGCTGCTGCCCGACGACGGTGAGGTCGCCGGGCTGCTCGCCCTGATGCTGACCACGGACGCCCGCAGGCCCGCCCGCACCCGCCCGGACGGCGCTCTCGTGCCCCTGGCCGAGCAGGACAGGAGTCGCTGGGATACCGCGTCGATCTCGGAGGGAGCCGCGCTGATCAGCGCCACCTTGGCCCGCGCACCGGTCGGCCCGTACCAGCTCCAGGCGGCGATCGCGGCCGTGCACGCCGAGGCGGAGCGCGCCGAGGACACCGACTGGCCGCAGGTCGCCGCCCTCTACCGGGTTCTGGATGTGCTGGCGCCCGGCCCTGTCGTCACGCTCAACCGGGCTGTCGCCGTCGGGATGGTGGACGGTCCGCAGGCGGGCCTGAACCTATTGGCGACGCTCGACTCCGACGACCGGATCGCGGGGCTCCATCGCGTGCCGGCCGTCCGCGCCCACCTGCTGGAGATGGCGGGGGACGAGGCAGCGGCTCGGGGCGCCTACCTGGAGGCAGCCCGCCGCACCACCAGCGTGCCGGAGCAGCGGTATCTGGAGGACCGTGCGGCCCGCCTGCCCCGATGACAGCCCGGCGTCTTCGCAGAGGCTGGGGACATTGCGAGGACGACAGTCACCGTGTGACGACGCCAACCAGCCGGCGGTGAGTAACCCACTCGTGTTGTCCTCGTTGAGATACCGTGCGTCCTCGTAGCGGCCGCTGGGCCTTCCCCCTCGTTCTGGCAGCCGTCACGACCGTGGTTGCCGCGGCGACCGCGACCGCGGACGTCCCGCCTGCTCCGTCGGAGCAGACGCGGGCGCAGAGCTACGTGGCGCTCGGCGACTCGTACGCGTCCGGTCCGTTGATCCCTGTGCAGACCGGGCAACCGGCCGGGTGCCTGCGCTCCACCAACAACTACCCGGCGATCGTGGGGCGCACCCTCGGCGTGCCCGGTTTCCGAGACGTGAGCTGCAGCGGAGCGACCACGGAGAACCTCGCGGGCTCGCAGTCCGTACGGCTGGGCGTCAACGCCCCGCAGTTCGACGGGCTGTCGAAGGACACCGCGCTGGTGACGCTCACGATCGGTGGCAACGACATCGGTTTCAGCTCGATCATCAACGAGTGCGCCACCCGCTCCCCCCAGCAGCCTGCCGGGGCCGCGTGCCGGGACTTCTACACCGCGGGCGGCACCGACCAGCTCGCCGAGCGGATCGACGGCACCGCACCGAAGATCGCTGACGCGTTGAAGGAGGTCGGCAAGCGGTCCCCGGATGCCCGGGTGCTCCTCGTCGGCTACCCGGCGATCCTCCCGGACACCGGGCCCGGTTGCTTCCCGGTGGTCCCGTTCAGCCCGGGTGACGTGGCCTACCTGCGCGAGACCGAGAAGCGGCTCAACGCGATGCTCGCCGACGAGGCCGCAGCGGCCGATGTCGACTTCGTCGACACCTACACACCCACGATCGGGCACGATGCGTGCCAGCTGCCCGGCACGAAGTGGATCGAGGGGCTGGTGCCCACCGCTCCCGCCTATCCGGTGCACCCCAACGCGCTCGGCATGGCGGGGATCGCGGCGGTGGTCGTCGAGGCTCTGGCTGACGAGACCGTCCCGGTGGCGGGCTGACCTCCTCTGGGCCCCGCTGTGTCACAGGGCCGGCATCGAACCGGGAGTGCGCGGTCAGCGCCCGGCGTCGGCGCCACGGAGATACCGCTCAGACCATCTTCTCCAGCCGGTCGATCCACTCCTCCCAGCCGCTGCGCAGCTCGTCGTAGTAGATGGGCTCGAACTCGGGGCGGCTGTTGGTGATCGTGATCTCGGTGCGGCCGGGCTCGATCTCGCGGAAGGTGAGTGAACGAATCCGGGAGTAGGGCTCGAGCGTCAAGTACTCGCCGGTGGAGCCGTTGACGCTGCGGTCGTCCTCATGCAGCTCGGTCCGGTGCCGCCCCCGACGCGCACGTCGGCGTCAACGACGGTGGCGAACCAGCGCCGCATCAGGTCGGGCTCGGTCCAGGGCGCGTAGATCGCGACCGGAGGCGCCGCGATGATGCGGGAGACGGTGATGGCGTGCGGGACGAGGGTCATCGAGGTTCCTCCGGATCGGGCTGACCAACGCTTCGAGGGCGTCGAGGCGGTCGATCCAGAACTGCTCGTAGAAGCGCAGGTGGTGGCTGGCCGCGGCGAGTGGCGCCGGCTCCAGGCGGCACACGTGCCGCCTGCCGTGCACGGTGCGCCGCACCAGTCCGGCCCGCTCCAGCACCTTGATGTGCTTGGACGCGGCGGCGAGCGAGATCGGAAACGGCTGGGCGAGCTCGCCGACCGTCTGCTCGCGCTCGGCGAGCCCGCGCACCATCGACCGGCGAGTCGGGTCGGCGAGGGCGTGGAACACCGCGTCAAGTTGTTCAACCACTTGGTTGAGGATAAAGGCCACGGAGTCCGATCGTCGACCGTTCGGTTGTGCTTTTGCGGCCTTGACAGGTGCCGCACCTCGCCTATGCTGAACCAGTTCGTTAATTAACCCAATGGTTTGGCAGGTCATGTCAGACGATGCCCTCAGCGTCACCTTCGCGGCGCTCGCCGATCCCACGCGGCGCGCCATCCTCGCCCGCCTGAGCCGGGGCGAGGCCTCGGTCACCGAGCTGGCTGAGCCCTTCGCGGTCACCATGCCGGCCATCTCCAAGCACCTGAAGGTGCTCGAACGCGCCGGCCTGATCACGCGCAGTCGCTCCGCCCAGTGGCGGCCGTGCCGGCTCGACGCCCGTCCGCTCGCCGACGTGGCCGACTGGGTGCAGCGCTACCAGGAGTTCTGGGAGGGGAGCTTCGACCGCCTCGACGACCACCTGCGGCAGATCCAGGAGGGGAGCCCGGATGGCTGACCGGCGCAGGGCACGGCCTGCGGAGCGGGAGTTCACGATCACGCGCGTCCTCGACGCACCACGAGAGGTGGTCTTCCGGGCGTGGACCCAGCCCACCCATGTCGCCGCGTGGTTCGGGCCCGGGGGCTTCACCACGCCGCTGTCGACGATCGAGATGGACGTCCGCCCCGGCGGGGCCTGGCGGGCCACGCTGATCCGTGACGACGACGGTGTCGAGTACCCGACCGGCGGGTTCTACATCGAGGTGGTGGAGCCCGAGCGCCTCGTCTTCACGTGGGGCGCCCCTGGTGACAGCGGGGAGGAGTCGGTGGTCACCGTCGTCCTCGCCGACCTGGGCGGGCGCACCGAGATGACCTTCCACCAGGCCGGGTTCACCACCGACGAGAGCCGCAAGAACGTCCACGACGGTTGGTCGAGCTGCCTCGACCGCCTGACCGCCCAGTTCGAGGAGACCACGTCATGACTACATCCACCACGACCGTGCCGACTGTCGTGTCCGCCGCGGAATGGGCCGACGCCCGCGCCGAACTGCTCGCCGCGGAGAAGGAGGTGGCCCGTGCACGCGACGCGCTGGCGGCGCGGCGCAGGCGGCTCCCGATGGTCGAGTTCGGCTCCTACACCTTCACCGGGCAGGAGGGCGAGCACGGCCTGCTCGACCTGTTCGAGGGCCGCCGCCAGCTGATCGTCTACCACTTCATGCGCGGTCCCCGCTGGTGCGAGGGCTGCTCGCTGTTCACCGACCAGATCAGTCACCTCGCGCACCTGCACGTCCGCAACACCTCGCTGGCGATCGTCTCCCTGTCCGCGTGGAGCGACCTCGAGCCGTTCCGCGAACGCATGGGCTGGACCGTCCCGTTCTTCTCGTGCGGCCCTGACTTCGCCGCCGACACCGGGACGTCCGAGGGGTTCGGCCTGAGCGTCTTCCTGCGCGACGGTGACCGCGTCTTCCGCACCTACTTCACCACTGGGCGTGGGGTCGAGCAGCTCGGCAGCGTCTGGAGCTTCCTCGACCTGACGCCCCTGGGCCGCCAGGAGGAGTGGGAGGACTCGCCCGCCGGGCGTCCGCAGACCGCGCCGTACCAGTGGTGGCGGCTGCACGACGAGTACTGAGGCTGTGGGCACGCCTGGTGGGACTCAGCGCTCGTCATAGCCCTCGACGATCCGCAGCTGCATCGGGAAACGCACCGGGGACGCGCCGAAGAGCCGGCGGCCGGCCGTCTCCGCGGCGGCGCGGACGGCAGCCGCGGCCTCCTCGGCTGCTGCGGCCGGGGTGTGCAGCAGCACCTCGTCGTGCTGGAAGAACACCAGCCGCGCCGGACTCCTGGCAGCTCGCAGCTGCAGGCGCAGCTCCGCGAGCAGGACCAGCGCCCACTCCGCCGCGGTGGCCTGCACGACGAAGTTGCGGGTGAACCGGCCCCTGGCGCGGGCGGCGGCCGGCTGCTCGTGACCGGGGCGCGCAGGCGGGCAGGTGCGGCCGAGGTGTGAGCGCACGAGCCTGCCCTCCTCACCGGCTCTCGCGGCGTCCTCCACGTAGCCCATCGCCGCGGGGAACCGCCTGCGCAAGGTGGCCAGCAGTACTCCGGCACCACCGGAGGTCTGGCCGTACATCGCGGACAGCAGCGCGAGCTTGGCCTTGGCGCGGTCGCCGCCGAACTCGCGGGCGGCGAGGGCGGTGTACAGGTCGTCCTCGCCGAGGGCGAGCGCGTGGTCACCCGAGAGCGCCGCAAGCACCCGTGGCTCCAGTTGCGCGGCGTCGGCCACGACCAGGCGCCATCCGGGATCGGCCCGGACGGCGGCGCGCACGGCGCGTGGGATCTGCAGGGCGCCCCCGCCGCGGGAGGCCCACCGGCCCGACACCACCCCGCCGACCACGTACTCCGGCCGGAACCGGCCGCCGTCCACCCAGGTGCGCAGCCACGACCATCCGTGGGCGGAGTGCAGCCGGGCCAGCTCCTTGTACGCCAGCAGTGGCTCGACCGCCGGATGGTCGATTCGGCGCAGCTCCCACGAGCGTGTGGTCTCCAGCTCGTGCCCGGCCCGGGCGAAGGCGCGCAGCACCTCAGCGGGGGAGTCGGGGTTGAGTTGCCTGCCCCCGAAGGCAGCGGTGACCTTCTCGGCGAGCGCCGCCAGGTTCGGCGGCCTGCCCCCGAGCACCGGACGCGGGCCGAGCAGCTCGGTGAGCAGCCGGTCGTGGATGTCGGGGTGCCATGGCAGGCCGTAACACGTCATCTCCTCGGCCACGAGCATCCCGGCGGACTCGGCGGCCGCGAGCAGCCGCATCCTCGGCCCGGCCGCAGCGAGCGCCCGCTGCTGGGCAGCGTGCACCGCCACGACCTCGGTCAGCTCGTCCGTGGCTGGCCCGGTCTCGAACAGTGCCGGTGGGCCGTCGTCGCCCGCGGGCGGGTCGGGGTCGGGAGTGCGGCCGTGCAGCCGGGCGGTGGCGGCGGCCAGGCCGTGCGGCTGCCCGTAGTGGCCGGCAGCACCCACCAGCAGGCCCTCCACCAGCTCGACGTCGTGAGCGCGGGCCACGTCCACGCCGGCAGCGAGCAGCCGCCGGTAGGTGTGCGCACGGGCGAACACCCACCGTGGCCCGTGCTCGCGCTCCAGCTCGGCGACGGGCGCCAGGTCGGTCAGGGTCTCCTCGAACCCGAGCGGGGCGCCGTCATCGGCGAGCCGTCGGATCCGGACCGGGCCGTCGCGTGGCCCCGGATCGACGGCGATCCTCACCCGCGCCGCGCTGCCGAGGGTGCGCCTTCGGGATCCACCCGCGCCCGACGCGGTATCGACGAGGGCGGTGACCGGCGCGGTGTGGCCCGCGTGGGAAGCAGCCCGGCGAGCAACCCGCGTTGCGGCACACCCAGGATCTCCTCCGGGCCGGCGCCCACCTCGGCGAGCACGTCGTTGGCCGCCAGCACCCCCGACGCGGATGCACGCTCCATGAGGCCGGTGAGGAACGGCGTCTCCACGAAGTCGCCGGCGACCCGGATTCCCCTGGCCTCGCCGCTGACCGTGGGCCTGGTGCCGGCGCCGCCGGGCGGGAACGTGGGCGCGGTGGCCTCC
>JAODNO010000392.1 GCA_025465235.1 Pseudonocardia sp. | reverse complement strand
TGGACTGACGATCCGCCGTACTTCTGCACGACGAGGGCCACCGCCGACCTCCTGTCCTGGTGTCGCGCGGCGCGACACTGTCGGGCTCACCGTGCCATCGGGCGGCGCCGAAGCGCATCACCCGAGGTGCTGGTCGGTTTCCCACCCTACCGGCCGGGACAGCGACTGCCGATGGGAATGGCCGACACCACAGGGTGGCCTGGGCCGCGCGGCCTGGCGGAGGCAACCCCAGGGTCAGGGGATGCGGAGGTCAGGGGATGCGACGCACCAGCCGGACGACCACCTGGGTGATCGCGAACCAGATCAGTGCGGCCGTGCCGTAGTTCAGCACCACGCCGAGCTTGGGATCCGCGGGCAGGAACAGGTTCGACAGGCCCAGGTTGAACGTGTCGGCGGTCTCGTGGATCAGCATCGCGAGCTGGTTGGCCTGGTTCGCGTCGAGGAGCGTGAGCACGATGTGCACCACGAGGACGAGCACGATCAGCATGCCGACGAGCCGCAGGACGCCGCCCAGGGCGTCGATTCCTCGCCGTGCCGTGGTTCCCACCGTCACACTGGCCTCCCCATGGCACTCGTTCCCTTTGACCCGTTGTACCCGCACGAAGTACCTACCCGCACGATGACAGTCATAGTGACACGCTCCGCATCTCCATCCCACCTGCAGGTATCACCCGATCGGATGACGCCGGTGACACGGGGCGGGTTGCGGAGCGCCCCCCGCCGGGGGTTAACCTCGGTGACGTGGCGCGACTGCTCCTTCGGTGCCGCGGCGGGGTCTGACCGACCGGCCCCTCGTCGCGGAGTATCGGCGTGCGTGCCGGTCACGTCAGGAAGACCTGATCGGCCCACCCCAGGAGCACATCCCGCATGACCACAACGCCCGACGCCTACACCTCGTCGACGACCAACCGGCTGCGCACCCCGTCCGGCCCGGTACCCGACGGGCAGCCCGCCTGGAACCCGCAGCGCGGCTCACAGCTGCCCGTCCATCGCTACCGCCCGTTCCACGAGATGGTGGAGCCGGTGTCGCTGCACGACCGCACCTGGCCGGACAAGCGGATCACGAAGGCCCCGCTGTGGTGCGCCGTCGACCTGCGCGACGGCAACCAGGCCCTGATCGACCCGATGAGCCCGGCCCGCAAGCGCCGCATGTTCGAGCTGCTCGTACGCATGGGCTACAAGGAGATCGAGGTCGGGTTCCCAGCCGCGAGCCAGACCGACTTCGACTTCGTCCGCGAGATCATCGAGGGTGACCACATCCCCGACGACGTGACGATCCAGGTGCTCACCCAAGCCCGGCCGGAGCTGATCGAGCGCACGTACGAGGCCTGCGAGGGCGCGCCCCGCGCGATCGTCCACCTCTACAACTCGACGTCGATCCTGCAGCGCCGGGTGGTCTTCCGGGCCGACCGTGCCGGCATCTCCAAGATCGCGACGGACGGCGCGGAGGAGGTGCTGCGGTTCGCCGAGAAGTACCCGTCGACCGACTGGCGCTTCGAGTACTCGCCCGAGTCCTACACCGGCACGGAGCTCGAGTACGCGGTGGACGTCTGCAACGCGGTCTCCGCGATCTGGCAGCCGACGCCGGAGTCGCCGATGATCGTCAACCTGCCGGCGACGGTCGAGATGGCCACGCCGAACGTCTACGCAGACTCGATCGAGTGGATGCACCGCCACCTGGCCCGCCGGGACGCCGTGGTCCTGAGCCTGCACCCGCACAACGACCGCGGCACCGCCGTGGCCGCCGCCGAGCTGGGCTACCAGGCCGGTGCCGACCGCATCGAGGGCTGCCTGTTCGGCAACGGCGAGCGCACCGGCAACGTCGACCTGGTGACGCTGGGAATGAACCTCTTCACCCAGGGCATCGACCCGCAGATCGACTTCTCCGACATCGACGAGATCCGTCGCACGGTCGAGTACTGCAACCAGCTGCCGGTTTCCGAGCGGCACCCCTGGGGCGGTGACCTCGTCTACACCGCGTTCTCAGGGAGCCACCAGGACGCGATCAACAAGGGCTTCGCCGCAATGCAGGCCGACGCCGCCGAGGCCGGGGTGGAGGTCGACCAGTACCGCTGGGAGGTGCCGTACCTGCCGGTGGACCCGAAGGACATCGGCCGCACCTACGAGGCCGTCATCCGGGTGAACTCGCAGTCCGGCAAGGGCGGCGTCGCCTACATCATGAAGGCCGAGCACCAGATGGACCTGCCGCGGCGGCTTCAGATGGAGTTCTCCCGCGTGATCCAGGAGGTCACCGACTCCGAGGGCGGTGAGGTCTCCCCCAAGGAGATGCGCGACGCCTTCGATACCGAGTACCTGGGCCGCGTCACGCCGCTCAAGCTGATCCGCCACCGGCTGTCCAGCGACGGCGAGGGCACCGACGAGATCGTCGCGACCGTGCGCGTCGAGAACGACCTGCACGAGATCACCGGCAGCGGCAACGGACCGATCGCGGCGTTCGTCGACGCGCTCGCCGGCATCGGCTTCGACGTCCGGGTGCTCGACTACCACGAGCACGCCATGTCCGCCGGGGACGACGCGCGAGCGGCCGCCTACGTCGAGTGCGCCGTGGAGGACACGGTGCTCTGGGGCGTCGGGGTGAACGGCTCGATCGTGAGCGCCTCGCTCAAGGCCGTCGTCTCCGCGGTCAACCGCGCGATGCGCTGACCCGGCCGTGCGCGGATACGAGTGCTCCAGCACTCGTATCCGCGCACGAGCTTTATGCCTGCGTTCGCCCCTCGGTGAAGAACGCCGCAACCGCCGCCGCGTCGGGGAGGTCGGTGGCCCACCGCCTTGCGCCGAACGGCGCGTTCCAGAACTCCCCCTCGCGGGAGGTCCACGGGACGACGTAGGCGTAGGGGCGGGTGTGCCCGGGATCGCCGGCCGAGACGCCGTAGTTGACCTCGTCGAGGGCGACGCCGAGGTCGAAGTGCTCCGGCCAGAGGACCGGACCGGCCTCGGGCGCGAAGGCCCGCAGCGCCGCGTCGCCACGGGCGAACCACTCCTCGATGAGCTCGGTCGCGGCGGGGTCGACGGCCAGCGGCTCGTCCAGGTCGACGCCCGACGTGTCGCTGTAGAGCCCCTCCGGCGGCCCGGGGTCCACCCCAGCCGCCACACCCAGCTCGCGAAGGGTGCCCCGTAGCGGCCACCGTCCCCCGGGGCCGACGAGCTCTGTGCCCTGCACCCGCAGCGGCGACGCCACCCCGGCGAACCCGCCCGAGGACACCGCCAGCCGGATCGTGCCGTGCGAGCGGTACTGCGGGCCTGCGATCACGCTCTCCGCCACCCCGTGCAGCGCCCGCCGCGTCGTCGCCAGTACCTGCTCGTCCATTCATTCCTCCTGTGTAACGCCGCGGTCCCTCCGCGGCACTGTCCCTCCGCGGCACTGTCCCTCCGCGGCACTGTTCCGCAAGCACGTCGTGTCGAGCGACCCGGGAGCGCTACATGGACCGCACGCACCTGCCGATACCCCGGACGGACGACCTCGCCGAGGGCGTTCTCGTGCATTGCGGCCGACATGCCCCTGTCACTGCTCCCCCGGGAACGCGCGGCCGGCGGCATGACGGCGGTTAGCCTGTCCCGGTGCTGGTCGAGGACGCGGGCCTGGTCGCACGGTTGCGGAGCGGTGACGACTGCGCATTCGCGACGGTCGTGCGGGAATGGTCCCCCGCGATGCTGCGCGTCGCCAGGGCCCACGTGCGGACGCACGCGACCGCCGAGGAGGTCGTGCAGGAGACGTGGCTCGGGGTCGTCCGCGGTCTGGACGGGTTCGAGGGCCGCTCCCAGCTGCGCACCTGGGTGTTCCGCATCCTGCTCAACACCGCCCGCAAGCGCGGCCGCATCGAGGCACGCACGCTCGCCGAGCTGGAGGGCCCGACGGTCGATCCCGACCGGTTTCGCGGCGACGACGACGAGTACCCCGGTCACTGGCGGGACGACGTCGCGCCAGCGGACTGGGGCCCGGAGCCGGCGCTGCTCGCGGCCGAGTTCCGTGGTCTGCTGGAGCGGGCGCTCGCTGAGCTACCCGAGCGCCATCGCGCCGTCGTGGAGCTGCGCGACGTGCACGGACTCGACGGCGCGGAGGTGTGCATGCTGCTGGACCTGACTCCGGCGAACCAGCGGGTGCTCCTGCACCGCGGACGCGCCCGGCTGAGGGCGATCCTCGAGGAGGCGATCGCATGACGCCGCGCGATGTGGCCTGCAACGAGCTGGTCGAACTGCTCACCGAGTACCTGGAGGATGCGCTGCCGGCTAGCGAGCGGGAGAGCGTCGAGGTACATCTGGCCGGCTGCGAGGGATGCGGAAACTACCTCGCCCAGATGCGGGCGACGATCGACGCGCTGGGCTCGGTGCCGGTCGAGACGCTCTCGGAGGAGGCGGCCGACACGCTGCTGGCCGCCTTCCGCCGCCGGACGGGGTGACCCCGACCGGCACGTGGGGGGCCGGTCAACGGCCGAGGATCTCCGTGACGGAGCCTGGCAGGTCCGGCACCGCCCCGGGGACGAGGACATCGTCCACCGACTCAGGCTCGACCCGGTGCGGCTGGAGCTTCCCGCTGCGGATGTCCTCCGCGTAGTGGCAGGCCACCCGGTGTCCGTCGGGAGCGCCGGGGATCACGCGCAGTGCGGGCCGCTCGTCGTCGCACCGCTGCGGCTGGCGCCACGGGCAGCGGGTGTGGAAACGGCAGCCGGCGGGCGGCGACGCGGGCGAGGGCAGGTCCCCGGTGAGCAGGATCCGCTCGCGGCGGTCCTCCAACTCGGGGTCGGGCACCGGCACGGCGGAGAGCAGGGCACGCGTGTAGGGATGCTGCGGGTCGTCGTAGAGCGCCTGCGAGGGCGACTCCTCGACGAGACCGCCGAGGTACATCACCCCCACCCGGTCGCTCACATGCCGCACGACAGCCAGGTCGTGCGCGATCACCAGGTAGGTGAGGCCGAGCTCGGCCTGCAGCCTGCCGAGCAGGTTGAGCACCTGCGCCTGCACCGACACGTCGAGCGCGGACACCGGCTCGTCGGCGACGATCAGGTCGGGCTCCACGCAGAGCGCGCGGGCGATCCCGATGCGCTGGCGCTGGCCGCCGGAGAACTCGTGCGGGTAGCGACGCAGCGCGGTGGCCGGCAGCCCGACGGAGTCGACGAGCTCGCGCAGCCGCGCCCCGTCGACCGCGGGGCCGCGGGACAGCCCGTGCGCCTTCATCCCCTCCGTCAGCAACGACTCGACCGACTGGCGCGGGTCGAGACTGGACATCGGGTCCTGGAACACCATCTGGAAACGGCGGCGCATGAGGCGCAGCCGCTCACCCCTGAGCTGCGCGACGTCCACCCCGTCGAACGTCACGTGCCCCGCGGTGACGTCCACGAGGCGCAGGATCGCCCGGCCGAGCGTGGTCTTGCCGCAGCCCGACTCGCCCACGAGGCCGTAGGTCTCGCCCCGCGCGATGTGGAGCGAGACACCGTCGACGGCGTACACGTGCCCGACCGTGCGGTCGAGCACCAGCCCGCGTTTGATCGGGAAGTGCACCGCGAGGTCGCGGACGTCGAGCAACGGTTCGCTCTTCTCCATGACGCTCACTCCGCGCTCGCCGGGACCGGGTTGTGGCACCGCAGCA
>JAODNO010000388.1 GCA_025465235.1 Pseudonocardia sp. | reverse complement strand
CGATGCGGAAGGCGGCGATCCCGGCCGTGTCGGGCTCGTCCTTTTCCGTGGTCTCACGGCCGAGCGCATCTCCGACCGTGCCCGCAGCAACGAGCTCGCCACTCTCGCTGGCCCGCAGCAGGTCCGCGGTGATCGGGGCCTGGTCACGTTCTTGTTCCAGGACCAACCCGTGCACGTCGTGGCGCTCCCATACCGGGGCCCGGTAGCCGGGGTCGGCCTCGGCGACCAGGAACGTCCCACGCTTCTTGCGCGACAGCACCTCGACGGTGCCGAGCTCGTAGCCCGGGGCCACGATGCCGTCGGCCACGACCCGGGACAGCAACTCCGCCAGCTCGGCATCCACCGGTTCCGACACCGCGATCACGTCGCCGAAGGACGACTTCGGGTCGGAGTCGCGGGCCCGGACATTCGCGGAGGTGAGCGACCCGACCTGAGCTGTCAGACCCCAGGTCTCACGGGCGGTGTCGTCCACAGCTCCCGCGGTCGCCACACCCGCGGGCGAGACATGCTTGAACGACGTCGCCACCGGCGAGCCTGTTGCGGCCGCGGCCTCCCGCACCAGCTGCCAGGCGTTCAACACGTCGAGCAGATTGAGATAGGACGGCTCACCGCTCACGATCCGCACCGGCACCCGCCCGGACACCTCGGTGACACGGGCCGCCTGGTGCGGGTTCATCCCGTAACGCAACTGCACGACCGCCTCCTCAGCAACGCTGAGGAGCACCCAGGCGGACGACACTCCACTACCGCGCTTCCCGGTGGTAACCCACCCGACGCCAGTCGCGCTGACCCAGCATATCCGCGACCAGCTCGACCATCCCGAAAGTGGAAGCCGAACCTCTACGGGACACGCCGGACAGGTCCTGGCGACATCAAGCGCGATGATCTTGGTCGCCCGGAAGCGGATCCTGTTGCGGGGGGCCCGGAGCGGCGCTTGCTAGAGGTCCTGCACGGAGCGGGAGAGCAAGCAGAACTCGTTGCCCTCTGGGTCGGCGAGGACGACCCAGCTTACGTCCGGCCCCTGCCCGACGTCGATGCGCCGCGCGCCGAGGCTCAGCAGCCGCTGAAGTTCCTCGGCGGTAGTCGAGCCGTCGGCGCGCAGGTCCAGATGCAGGCGATTCTTGATGGTCTTGCCCTCGGGAACCGCGAACACGTCGATCGTCGGCCAAGGACCCGTTGGGCGCGGCAATGCTGATGCCCTCGCTGTCCTCCTCGACCGTCTGCCAGTTCAGCACCGAGCACCAGAAGTCAGCAATCATCCGGGGGTGGACAGCATCGATGGCCATGGCGGCTAGGCGGCTCGGCATGGTCGTCAATCATCGACGACTTCTTGAGTACCGGAAAGGGATCGCTGACCGGTCAGCGATCGCTTGCCGGGGATAGCCCGGCCCGCCACGTGTACCGCCGGCGCCGGCGGGATGGTGACGTCGGCCACCGTCCGCGGAGGGAGCACCGACGGCACTGTCGGACGAGGTCGGTACCGCATGCCCAGGTCCTACCTCTGTCGAGGTCGACGCGCCCCGCGAGGGCGGTGGCCCGCGCCGGATCAACTGGATGGTGCGGCAACTGGGCGACGCACCCGACGCGCTGACCGTCGAAATGCTCTTCGCCCGCCGTGAGCAAACCTCCTGCGAACTGCTCAAAGACGTCGGCACGAACCCCGCCGCGTTGCTGCCCGACCCGGCCGCGGAGGTGCAGCGTTTCGTCTCACTACGCGGTCCCCCTGGGCACCAAACGGCGAGGTGCTCGGACTGCGATGGGACGAGGACATCGACCTCCAGGCAGGGACTCTGTCTGTCACGAGGACGCGCGTCCTGGTCGAGGGCCGAGTGCTCGAGCAGGACCCGAAGACGAGGAACGGCGTCCGGACCCTCCCCCTGGACGGCGACCTGCTCGTCGCGTTGCGCGCGCTCCGGGCCCAGCAGGCGCGGGAACGACTCGCCGCCGGCGAGGCGTACGAGTCGAGCGGTCTTGTGGTCGTCGACGAGTTGGGGCGGCCGGTGCACCCGGAGTGGTACTCCGACGAGTTCGGCCGGGTCTCGAAGCGTGCTGGGGTGAAGCGGCTCGTGCTCCACTCCACGAGGGACGCCACACAGCACTGTCACTGATGGAGAAGGCCGGGGTGCCGATCTCGGTGGTCTCGCGCTGGGCAGGCCACTACGATTCGACGTTCACGCTGCGCCAGTACGTGCACGCAGACCACACTGAGGACATGCGTCAGGGCACCGCAGCCCTGGGGCAGCTGTACAAGATGAACTAACAAGAGCGTGAGACACCGGTGAGAAGTCGGCCCACAGGAACGACTCAGGGCGCCATCTCACCGGAATGAAATAGGGCCCTGACCTGGGCTTTCTCTTGTGCGCCCGAAGGGATTCGAACCCCTAACCTTCTGATCCGTAGTCAGATGCTCTATCCGTTGAGCTACGGGCGCGTGCTCTTCAGTTGTCGTACTCCGGCGCGGCCGATCTTACCCGACCACACCAGTGCGGAGGCTCCGGGATTTGAACCCGGGATGGGGGGTGACCCCAAACCGCATTAGCAGTGCGGCGCCATAGACCAGACTAGGCGAAGCCTCCCGGGGCCTCTCGGCCTCCAGCGGGCACCAGAGTACACAGGCCGGTCCACCGGCTCACGCCCCCCCGGTGGCCGCCAGCGCGAGGAACGGGCCGAGCGCGTCGGGGTTCTGCAGGGCACCACTGCTCACGGCCTTGTCCGGGGCCACGCCCGAGAGGATCTTCTTGACCGGCACCTCGCACTTCTTACCGTTCAGGGTCCGGGGGACGGCGTCGACGACGATGAACCGGTCGGGCACGTGTCGTGGCGACAGCTCGGAACGCAGGGTGCGCCGCAGGGTCGGCTCGACGTCCTCGAGCGACGCTCCGGGCGCCAGCACGACGAAGCAGAGCAGAGCACCCTCGTCGCGTGCGGCGAGCTCGGTGGTGTCGATCACGAGCGAGTCGAGGATCTCCTCGAAGCCCTCCACCACGGCGTAGAAGTCGGCGGTGCCCATCCGCACGCCACCGCGGTTCAGCGTCGAGTCGCTGCGGCCGTAGATGACGTACGAGCCGCGGGGGGTCAGCCGCACCCAGTCCCCGTGGCGCCAGACGCCGGGGAAGTCCTCGAAGTAGGCCTCGCGCAGGCGCGTGCCGTCGGGGTCGTTCCAGAACGACACCGGCATCGACGGCATCGGCCGGGTGATGACGAGCTCACCCACCTCGTCGACGAGCTCCTTGCCGGACTCGTCGTAGGCGGCGACCGCAGCGCCGAGGGACGCACAGGAGATCTCGCCGAGCCACACCGGGACGAGGGGTGCGGAGCCGACGAATGCGGCGCACACGTCGGTGCCCCCCGACACCGAACAGATCTGGATGTGCTCGCTCACGGCGTCGCCCACCCACCGGAAGCCCTCCACCGACAGGGGCGCACCGGTGGACCCGATCGCCGAGAGCGCCCCCAGGTCGTACTCGTCCCGGGGACGCAACCCGGACTTGAGGCTCGACTGGATGAACGGCGCCGACACCCCGAAATAGGTGATGCGGTGGCGCTCGGCGAGCTTCCACAGCGCGCCGAGGTCGGGGTGGCCCGGGTTGCCGTCGAACAGCACGACGGTGCTGCCCACCAGCAGGCCCCCGATGAGCAAGTTCCACATCATCCAACCGGTGGTGGTGAACCAGAAGAAGCGGTGGCCCGGGCCGAGCTCCATCTGCAGCCCCAGTGCCTTCACGTGCTCCAGGACGATCCCGCCGTGCCCGTGCACGATGCCCTTCGGCAGGCCTGTGGTGCCGGACGAGTACAGAACCCAGAGCGGGTGGTCGAACGGCACGGGCTCGAACTCCAGCACTGCGTGCGTCGCAGTGAAATCGCTCCACGGCACCGTGCCGTCGAGCGCCGCGGAGTCGTCCAGGTACGGGACGAGGACGGTTGCTTTGAGCGTGGGCAGCTGCGCGCGCAGGGCGTCGATGTTCGCGCGGACGTCGAACCGCTTCCCGCCGTAGACGTAACCGTCCACGGCAAGCAGCACCGCCGGCTCGATCTGGGCGAACCTGTCGTGCACGGCCCTGGCGCCGAAGTCCGGCGAGCAGGACGACCAGATTGCGCCGACGCTGGCAGCAGCGAGGAAGGTCACCAGCGTCTCGACGCAGTTCGGGGCGAGGGCGACGACCCGGTCCCCCCGGCCGACCCCGATCCGCACCAGGCCCGCGCGGGCCCGGCCGACGAGCTCACGCAGCTCGGCGTGCGTGACGGTCCGCTCCAGGCCGTCCTCACGGGCGAACACGAGCGCGATGTCGCCGTCCTCCCGGCCCGGCCCAGGAGTGAGCGCGTGCTCCGCATAGTTGATCGTGGCGCCCGGGAACCACTCGGCGCCCGGCATCTCCCGCGCTCCGAGCACAGCAATCGGCTGTGCGTGGAACCGGACACCCTCGAACTCGGCGACGGCGGACCAGAAACCCTCGAGGTCCTCGACCGACCAGCTGTGCAGCGCCGCGTAGTCGGGCATGTCGATCCCGCGGTGCTCACGCACCCAGGCCATGAACTCGACCATCGGGCCGGCCTGGTCTGGCTCGGGAGTCCACAGGACGTCGGGGGTCTCGGACGCAACCATGCCGATCAGCATGCAAGCCGAGGCCGGACCGCGCCAGGGCGGACCCTCGGGTGACGAGCAGGTCCACCCGCACGCCATCTCTTCATGGGTCCGGACACCATGACGTCAGGGCTCATCCCCGAGCAATCGTGGGCTCACGCACCATGCCTCAGGGACTCTCCATCGCCCGTGGCCGCGAGCGATGGGTCAGCGTAGGTGGGAGTCGAACCAGTTCAACGTGCGCTGCCAGGCGTCGGCGGCGATGCCCGGGTCGTCGTCGAACCGGTGGCCCCTTCGCGGGTAGACGACGAGATCGGTGGCCACCTCGGAACGGCTCGCCGCGTCACGAAGCGTGCCGATCTCGGGGTCCGTCGTACCGTCGGCCGACTCGCCGTAGATCCCGAGCCACGGACAGGTGAGGCCGGGGGCGGCCTCGATGAGCGGCGGGAGACCCGCGGAGGGGGCAAGAGCGACCCCCTCGCCCCCCACTGTCACGGCGGCACCCAGCCTCCGCTTCGCCGCCACCAGCAGCGCGACCGACCCGCCGAGGTCGAAGCCGATGACACCCATCCGGTCGGCGCTGATGTCGTGATCGGCGAGCCACCCGAACGCCGTGTCGGTGTCGGCCATGACCTGCTCGCCCTCGAGCCGATCGACCTGTTGCTGGACCTCGTCGTCGTTCGCGGCGCCGTCCAGCTCGTCGGCCCCGTCCCGGTGGTAGAGGTGCGGGGCGACGGTGAGCCAGCCATCCCCGGCGAGACCCTGCACGAGTCCTCGCACGGCGTCGGTGACGCCCCTCGCCTCGTGCAGGACCACGATCCCCCCGCGGACCGGACTGACCGGCTCTGCAACGGTGAGCCGCAGCGAGCTGCCATCGACCAGCGGGACGGTCTCCGTCCTGATGTCGGTCATGGGAACCAGGGTTGCACGGCTGCATCGGCGGGAGGGCGGCGGGCACAGCGTCGACCACGCAAGACATAAGGTGTCGGCATGACGCTGATTCGCCCCGATCTCGACACGCTCCCGGCCTATGTGCCCGGTCGCGCGATCCCGGGAGCGATCAAGCTGGCGAGCAACGAGGTGTGCCTTCCGCCGACGGCACCGGTGCTCGCCGCGATCGCCGAGGCCGCCGCGACCGGCAACCGGTACCCGGATCTCGCCGTCACCGGCCTCACCGCGCGCCTCGCGGGCTTCCTCGGCGTGGACGCGGAGCGGATCGCGATCGGATGCGGGTCGGTCACCCTCTGCCAGCAGCTGGTGCAGGCCACCTGCCTCGAGCCGTCGGACGAGGTGCTGTTCGCCTGGCGCTCGTTCGAGGCCTATCCGATCGTGACGCAGATCGGCGGTGCCACGATCCGGACGGTGGCATTGGACGCCGACTTCCGCCACGACGTCGACGCGATGGCTGCCGCGGTCACCCCGCACACGCGGCTGGTGATCGTGTGTTCCCCGAACAACCCCACAGGCACCGTGGTGACGCGCGACGAGATGGAGCGACTGCTCGCCGCCGTCGGCCCCGACGTCCTGGTGGCGCTGGACGAGGCGTACTACGAGTACGTCAACGACCCGGCCGCGGTCGACGGGATGACCTTGCTCGACGCGCACCCGAACCTCGTCGTGCTGCGAACGTTCTCCAAGGCTTACCGCCTCGCCGCGCTCCGGGTGGGTTACGCGGTCGGCTCCCCCGAGGTGGTCACCGCGCTGCGTAAGGTCTGCTCCCCGTTCAGCGTGAGCTCGCTGGCCCAGGCCGGTGCGATCGCGGCGTTGGACAACGCCGCCGACCTGCTCCCGTCGTGCGCGGAGGTGCTGACCGAGCGGATCAGGGTGCGCGACGCGCTGCTCTCGGCCGGCTACACGGTGCCGCCCACCCAGTCCAACTTCGTCTGGCTCGCGCTGGGCGACCAGACCGCGGCGTTCTCCGCGCACTGCCTGGACAACAAGGTGATCGTCCGTCCGTTCGCTTCAGACGGCGTGCGCGTGACGGTCTCGGCGCCGGAGGAGAACGACGCCTTCCTGGCCGCGGCGCAGTCGTACGGCGACTGACCAGGGTGCCGGTCGTACCGGGCGATCCGGATCAGACCAGGAGACGTCCGCGGCTGCGGTCCCGACCAGGTGTCGGGACCGGCCGCGGTGATATGTGAGCGTCAGCGGGTGACGCCGCGCCTGCCGTAGGCGCCCGCCACGATCGTGACGCCGATGGCTGCGACGATCACCTGCAGGATGAGCTCGATCCAGTCGATCCCGCCCGTGTTCGCCACGCCGAACAGCCGGGCGATGAAGGTGCCGATGAAGGCAGCCACGATCCCGACCAGAACGGTCAGCCAGATCGGGATGTTCTGCTTCCCGGGTGCCACGAGCCGGCCGAGGAAGCCGATGATGGCACCGATGACAATCGCCGTGATGATCCCGGTTACGGTCATTGAAACTCCCAGGTCTCGTCAGGACCGCACCCCTCGCGACCCTGTGTGCACTGGGTAGCACGGTGCGAAGAGGCCTGCACGCCAGAAGGCCGGATGACACCCGAAGCGTTATGGCTCGCTGCCCCACGTTCAGCGCCGGGTGTCAAGCCTCGAGCACGTAACCCTCGCCACGCACGGTCCTGATTCGTTCCGCACCGATCTTGCGCCGGAGATAGGAGATGTAGACCTGCAC
>JAODNO010000132.1 GCA_025465235.1 Pseudonocardia sp. | reverse complement strand
GCGAGGTCCAGCGTCCGCTCCAGCCCGTGCCGCGATGCTTTCGTCACGATCTGCGGGGTGTCCGCCGCGACCGCGCGGGCCAGCCAGTCGCGGTCGACGATCTCGAAGACGGGGTGCGCGGGATTCGCCAGGATCTCCTTCGCGTTGTTCTGCAGGGCCACCACGTACTTCGGGTCCTGCGTTGACGGGTACGGCGATTTCACCCGGTCCGCGACCGACTCCGGCAGTACATCAGAGGTGGCGTGGCGCAGCAGGCTCTTCTCCCTGCCGTCGAAGGTCTTCAACGCCCACGGGGTGTTGTAGACGTACTCCACCAGCCGGTGGTCACAGAACGGGACCCGCACCTCGAGACCGACCGCCATGCTGACCCGGTCCTTGCGATCCAGCAGGATCCGCACGAACCGGGTCAGGTGCAGGTTGCAGATCTTGCGCATCCGGTACTCGTAGTCGCTCTCCCCGTCGAGTCGTTCGATGCCCGACACCGCGGCGTCGTAGCTGTCCTGGACATAGGTGGCCAGGTCGAGCGCCTTCGTCGTGGCCTCGGTCAGGATGTCGCCGTTGCCGATGAAATGCTCCTTGAAGTGTGTCAACCACGGGAACTCGTTGGCCTGCTGCACCTTCGGGTCGAAAAACTGCTTGTACCCGCCGAAGACCTCGTCGGCGGACTCACCAGACAAGGCCACCGTGGAGTGCCGCCGGATCGCCCTGAACAGCAGATACAGCGAGGAGTCGACGTCGCCCAGCCCCACCGGGATGTCCCGGGCGCGGATGACCTTCGCCCGAACCTCGGGATCAGCCAACTCGTCGGAGTTCAGCACGATGTCCTGGTGTTCGGTCCGGGACTTCTCCGCGACCTCGCGCACGTACGGGGCGTCCGGAGTGCCGCGGAGTTCGTCGGCGACGAAGTTCTCGGTCTGGCCGACGAAGTCCACCGCGAAGCTGCGGACCGTCTCGCCCTCCTCGGCCAGCTGCTGGGCCGCGATCCCGGTCAAGGCCGAGGAGTCGAGGCCACCCGAGAGCAGGACGCAGCGCGGCACGTCCGCAACCAACTGCCGGCGCACGATGTCCTCGAGCAGTTCGCGCACGTGCGCGACGCTGTCCGCCTGGTCGTCGGTGTGCTCCCTGGTCTGCAGGCTCCAGTACACCTGTTCGCGGATCCCGTTCGCGCCCACGGTCAGGACGGTTCCGGGCTCGACCTCGCGCATGCCTTCCCACACGGCGTGGCCGGGGGTCTTGATGAGCGCGAAAAGCTCGCGCAGCCCGTCGAGGTTCACGGCGGGCTCGGCGATCGGGTTGGCCAGGATCGCCTTCGGCTCCGACCCGAACAGCACCCCGTCGCGCGTCGGGTAGTAGTAGAAGGGCTTGATGCCCATCCGGTCCCGGATCATGACCAGCTTCTGCTCGCGGGCGTCCCAGATCGCGAACGCGTACATGCCGTTGAGCCGGTCCGCGACCGCCTCGCCCCACTCGAGGTAGCCGCGCAGAACCACCTCGGTGTCGGAGTCGGTGCGAAACCTGTGCCCCCGGCTGTAGAGCTCCTCGCGCAGTCGCGAGAAGTTGTACGCCTCGCCGGAGTACACCATCGCGACCGAGCCGTTCGGGGTGTCCACGCTCATCGGCTGCGCGCCCCCAGGCAGGTCGATGATCGCCAGCCGGCGATGCCCGAGCGCAGCGTGCGGCGCCACCCAGGTACCCCGGTCGTCCGGACCGCGGCACTTCATCGTTTCGGTCATCGCATCCACCATCGCCTGCTCAGAGCGCAAATCGCGGTCAAACGAGACCCATCCGGCGATACCACACATAAATTCCTCCCCCGAATTGAGCCGCTGAAAGTAAACAAACCCACCAACGTGAATGTCTTCCCGCTCACATGTCACGGATAGCCATCAACCCCCGCCCGGAGGTTGCCCGCACACTGCAGCCTGGCCACGACCTCGCGATGGACGAACCGCTCCTTGAGCTCGGCCAGAGACAACTCCAGCGACCGATCCACCATGCCGTCGATCCGAAGGCGCCAGGCCTCGGGCGCTATGTCGGGCATGCTCCCGTGGTTGCGGCCCGTAGAAGACACCCACCGGGGCCACGACATGCTCGGCAAGCGCCGACCGCGTCGGTTCGGCGTTGTAGGGCTCCTGCTCGTGCACCACCATGTCCCGCTCGGTTCCAGTCACGTCTCCACCTGCCCGCTCGACCCTCGACAGCGTCATTCGCGCAGCCTGTGCTCGTATCCGCCTATGGACAGTCCGAGTGGTCAGTCGTGATCTGGCAGCGCACCGACCCGGACTGACGGCGCGCGGTTAGAGCTGCCCGACGATGGTCGGGTCGCTGGGCAAGACGTGGTCGAGCTGGTTGCGCGAGGTGATGTCAAGCTTGGTAAAGACTTGTACAAGTGGTACTTGACGGTGCGCGGACTGATGAACAGTCGGATGCCGATCTCCGGGTCCGAGAGCCGATCTCGGGCGAGCCGCGTGATATGGGTCTCTTGGGCGGTCAGCTGCACACTGGTCTCGACGTGGCGTTTGCGGCGGTCTCGCCAGTGGCCAGCAGCTCGCGGCGAGCCATGACTGACCACTTGGACTGGCCGCAGGCGGATACGAGCACAGGCTGCGCGAATGACACTGGCCGTGGTGCTCGTTTCGATCGCCCTCGAGCAACTAATTTTCGACCGTGCAAGGGAGAGTGGTATGGGGCGAACTACTCCGAATGATCTTATTGGCATCAGCGACGTCGGCGGCTACCCCAAGAGGATAACGGGGTCCGCTAGTCGATGCGCAGATTCTGAGCGAGTTCGTCACCGATATCCACCACCGAAAGGAGCATTGGCCGTGCAGACTGACACCGAGTTTGGACTCATCCGCGAAATCAACCAGTGGTTCTTCGAGCACTACCTGCTCACATGGCAATCAATCGGGAACTCCGAGTCGCGGAACCCCAAGGAGATTCTCGGATACTGAAACGATTCTATGAATGCCGCGTCCAGACACATGAACAAGTGACTACTGGCCGAGAAGGCCGTGCTCGGGCGCCTGGGCGCCGACCACAAGGCCTACGGTCGGCTGGCTACACCCACACGAACGTCGTTGACAACGCCGCCTCGGTCGACGTCACCTGGTCGCGATGCCGCCACGAAAATACGGAGATCGAACGTCTCGCTGCCCATTTCGAAGTTAATCGCACAGGCAACGGCTGACGTAAAGGGCACCATAGTGAAAACAGTTAAGGACCGACTAGTGACCACACAGCACACCCCCAACAGAGCCCTACTCGTCCTGACCGACGACGTCGTTTTGGAGGGCACCGGCGATTCCGTCCACGACGGAACAGATCCCTGGCTGGCGTTCACCACTGGAGGCTGGACGGTGGACGTCACGAGCATCCACGAAGACCGGCCGAGGGATCCGGGTGACGACTCTCAGCCGAGCAGGACCGCCCAGGCGACCGATCCGAAGATCCCCAACCCCAATGGCGCGCTCAAAACAGATGAGGTCAACCCCGCCGACCACGACAACGCCGACTACGACATCGTCTGCTTCGTCGAGGGCCATGGCGCTATGTGGGGCTCTCCCAGGAACCACGATCTCTCCCGGCTCGTGGCTGGGGTCTCCGAGTACGGCCGGATTATTGCCGTTGTGTGTCCGGCCGCGCTGGGCATGCTGGAACTATTCAGCCCGCAGGGCCGCAAATCGTAGTGGCCTGTGAGAACAGAGGGGAAGTTAGTATGCGTGACGAAGAATCGCGTGTTCCGGAGGCCGACCGGAACAGCGCGGTAAGTGGATCGTGTCCGGCGTTCGGGCGGCGGTGGTTCCTGCGCAGTGTCGCCGGCGGGGTGGCCGGCACGGTTGCTGCGGGGGCTCTGGCCGGCGGGCGCGCGGAAGCGGCCCCCCCGCCGCCTCCGCCGCCGGACACCGGCAACGAAGACGACTACAACCTGCAGGCGACGCGGGACGGGCAGCGGTCGATCCCGTTCCATGGTCAGTACCAGGCAGGTATCGCCACCCCTCCGCAGACGGCCGCGACCTTCCTCGCCTTCGATGTGACCGCGGCCAACCGCGGCGAGCTCACCCAGTTGTTCCAGACGCTCACCGCGCGCGCCGCCTTCCTGACCGCCGGCGGCACCCCGCCAGCAGTTCCCCCCGGTGCGCCGCCGTCGGATGACCGCCTGCTCGGACCCACGGTCGTGCCGGACGATCTCACTGTCACAGTGGCGCTGGGCGCCTCGCTCTTCGACGGCCGCTACGGTTTGGGCCCTGCCAAGCCGGCACAGCTCACCACGATGCACGCCTTCGCCCATGACAACCTGGACCCGGCGATCTCCGACGGTGACCTGCTTCTGCAGTTGTGCGCCGGACACCGCGACACGGTCGGGCACGCCATGCTCGACATTATGGCGCACACCAGCGGCGCCATGCGGCCGCGGTGGCGGATCGACGGATTCCGCTTCCCGCCGCGGCCGGTCGGCATTCCGCGGGACTGGATGGGCTTCAAGGACGGCATCACCAACCCCGACACCAAACATGCCAAGGAGATGAACAAGCACGTGTGGGTCCAGCCGGGTGGACCCGAGCCAGCCTGGACCGCGGGGGGCACCTACCAGGTGGTGCGCATCATCCGGATGCTCCTCGACCAGTGGGCCAAGGTGCCCGTCGAGGAACAGGAACGGATCTTCGGCCGGCGCAAGGTCAGCGGCGCC
>JAODNO010000355.1 GCA_025465235.1 Pseudonocardia sp. | reverse complement strand
TGGTCGACCAGCTGGGCGTGCCAGGCGCGGGCCACCTCGATTCGATCCGGTCTGTGACCCGACCGGGCGGTGTCGTCCTGTCCACGACGGAAGTCAGCGAGTAGCGACTCGAGCCGGGGACGCCAATCGACTGCCTGCATCACACCCTCACAAAGTATACCTAGTTAGTTAAGTTGCAGTGTGACTGCTGGCGCGTGTGATTGGCAAGCGCCCCGTCACCCCTCTTCGAGGATCAAGGCGAGTTCGGGGCAGGCGGCGACCCCGTCACGGGTGGCCTGCTCGTCTCCCGGTCGCACGTCGTGCGCTTCGAGGATCGAATAGCCCGAGTCGTCGATCGGGAACAAGTCTGGGTCGACGGCGTAGCACTGGGCGTGGCCAACGCACTTCGCTTGCTCCAGACGAACCTTCATATGACCTCCTCCAGTCGCCGCGCAGTACTCGGTTTCGTCCACCGACATCATAAGACTAAAGGATTAACTATTTCGATGAATCTGGCATGCTTGAGATTCATGACACGAGTCACCAGTGACGCCGCCCGGCCAGACCTCGGCCGAGACTCCGTGATACCGCTCGACGGGAGTTCGCGGCTGCCCCGCGAAGCGCTGGGCAACAAGGGCTTTGGCATCAACTTCATGCGCTCGCTTGGGCTGCCCGTTCCGCCGGCCTTTTGCCTCATCACCGATGTGTGCGCGATGGCGCTAGCCGGCGACGAGCGCGTCCTGGATCGCGTATGGCCGGACGTGCTCGAGAAACTTCGGTGGCTTGAGAGCGAGACGTCGCGCACCTTCGGCCACGGCCCGCGGCCGCTGCTGCTGAGTGTGCGCTCAGGGGCGGCGCAGTCGATGCCGGGCATGCTCGACACCGTGCTCGACCTCGGCATCGACGATGCCGTTCAACAGGCGCTGGGGTCGCACGCCTCACCGGAGTTCGCCGCCGACACGCGTTCCCGGTTCCGCGCGATGTACCAGCGGATCGTTCTCGGGGACGATTCGTCCGCCGACGTGCCCGACGACCCCCTCGTCCAGCTTCGCGGCGCGATCGAAGCGGTGTTCGCCTCGTGGAACAGCCCGCGGGCGGCGGCCTACCGCGCCCACCACGGGCTCGACGGCACCGGCGGCACGGCGGTGGTGGTGCAGGCGATGGTGTTCGGAAACCTGCACCGCGACTCGGGCACCGGGGTGCTTCTCAGCCGGAATCCGGCCACCGGCGCCGACGAGCCGCTGGGCGAATGGTTGCCCGGCGCCCAGGGCGAGGACGTGGTGTCGGGCACCTTCGACTGCCTACCTCTGGACGCGTTGCGGACCGAACAGCCTCGGGTGTTCAACGAGCTGATGGCGGCAGCCAAGGAGCTCGAACGCCTTGGCCGTGATGTGCTGGACATCGAGTTCAGCGTCGAGGAGGGCCGGCTCTGGCTGTTGCAGACCCGCGTCGCCAAGCGCTCCCCCCAGGCGGCCGTCCGCCTCGCGCTGAAGTTCCGCGCCTGCGGCCTCATCGACGACGCCGAAGCACTGCGGCGCGTTACTCCCGAACACGTACGCGCCTTGCTGTCTCCCTCGTTGCAGCCCGAGACCCGGCTCGCTGCAACCCTTTTGGCCACGGGCCTGCCAGCCAGTCCAGGTGTCACGTCGGGCACGGCGTACACCGACGTCGACGCCGCACTCGACGCAGCCGACGAGGACCAGGACGTGATCCTGGTCCGCATCTCGACCAGCCCCGACGACGTCGCCGGGATGCTCGCGGCCCGGGCCATCGTGACCGAGGTCGGCGGCGCCACCTCCCACGCCGCGGTGGTCAGCCGCGAGATCGGCAGGCCCGCGGTGGTGGGCTGCGGCGCCGGAGTCGCCGCCGCACTCGACGGCAGGTCGATCACGGTCGACGGCGGCGCGGGCGAGGTCTTCGACGGTGTACTGGAACTGACGGCGTGGTCGGAACGGGACACCCCGGACCTGGCGGCGCTGGCCGCGATCGCGCGCCGGGTACTCGGCGACGTCTGCGAGACTCCCCTGATGGCCATGCTGACTGCATTCCGACTCGCCGAGAGGTCCGACGTTGGATGAACTGACGCTGCTACAGGCCGTGCGACTCAAGGGCCGGGTGCGGCACGGGGACATCGCCGCGACGCTCGACGACGACGAGGCCGCCGTCGATTCGGCGGTCAAGGAGCTCACCGAGGCGGGCCTGCTAATGGAAGGCAAGACCCTTCGGCTGTCCCCGGACGGGCGGGCCCGTCTGACCGAGCTGCTCGCCGACGAGCGCCGCGGGCTCGACGCCGAGGCGTTCGCCAAGGCGTACGACGAGTTTCGCGGGGTCAACCGCGAGTTCAAGTCGCTGATCTCGCAGTGGCAGCTCAGGCACGGCGAGCCCAACGATCACGGCGACGCCGATTATGACGCCGCGGTGCTGGGGCGCCTCGACGGCGTCCACCAGGCAGTCCTGCCCATCCTGGCGTCGGCCACCCTGCAGCTGCCGCGACTGGATGCTTACCCCGCCAAGCTGTCGGCGGCGCTCGAGAAGGTGCACGCCGGGGACACCACCTGGCTGACGCGGCCCATCATCGACTCGTACCACACTGTGTGGTTCGAGCTTCACGAAGAACTGATCGGGGCCGCCGGGCTGACCCGCGAGGACGAGGCGAAGGCCGGCCACACCGAGTAGTTGGGAGCTAGCTGACCCCGACGGCGGGGGCGCCATCAGGATCCTGGCGCAGCTTCCACGTCATCTTGCGGGCCGTTACCAATGCCCACGCGCCGAATAGTCCGATCAACGCCGCATCCGGCCAATTCTGCCGGGAGGCCACCAACGCGCTGCCGACCGCGCAAAGGACGACGATGGCTTGCGCGATGCGGCGCACGATGACCCTGGTGTCCATCCGTTGTCCCCCTGGCTCTGCTAGACCGAGGCCAGCCGGCGATCACCCGCGAGCACCCGCGGGAAGTTCAACATCCGGCGGGCGTTCTCCTCGACGATCAGCGAGCACTCGTCGTCGGGTACGTCG
>JAODNO010000344.1 GCA_025465235.1 Pseudonocardia sp. | reverse complement strand
GGGCGCGGTGTGCGCGAGCGCGGGCAACCATGGCCAGGGGGTTGCGTACGCCTGCCGGCAGCTCGGCATTCGTGGTCGCGTGCACGTCCCGAGCACGACGCCGCGGCAGAAGCGCGAACGGATCGCGGCGCTGGGCGGCGACTCCGTCGAGCTCGTGGTGGGCGGTGACACCTACGACGAGGCGGCCGCGGCCGCGGCCGACTACGCCGTCCGCACCGGCGCCACCGTCGTCCCCGCCTTCGACGATCTGCGCACCATCGCGGGGCAGGGCACCGTCGGCGTCGAGATCGTGACGCAGCTGGGCCGCGCGCCGGACGTGGTCGTGGTGCCGGTCGGCGGGGGCGGGCTGCTCGCCGGGGTGGGCGGCTGGTTGGCGGCACACCATCCGGACGTCCGGATCGTGGGCGTGGAGCCCGCAGGCGCGGCGAGCATGGCCGCGGCGCTGGCGGCGGGTCGCCCGGAGCCGCTCCCCGAGCTGGACACGTTCGTCGACGGCGCCGCTGTCCGCCGGGTCGGCGACGTGAGCTTCCCGCTGGTGCGCGACAGCGGCGCCGAGCTCGTGAGCGTGGCCGAGGGCCGCGTGTGCACCGAGATGCTCGACCTGTACCAGGTCGACGGCATCATCGCCGAGCCGGCAGGCGCGCTGGCCACGGCCGCGCTGGACAGCCTCGACCTCGCACCTGACGACACCGTCGTGTGCCTGCTGTCGGGCGGCAACAACGACGTGAGCCGCTACTCCGAGGTCGTCGAACGCTCACTGGTGCACCGCGGGCTCAAGCACTACTTCCTCGTGGAGTTCCCGCAGGAGCCGGGCGCGCTGCGCCGCTTCCTCGACGAAGTACTCGGTCCCGACGACGACATCGTCCTGTTCGAGTACGTCAAGCGCGACAACCGCGAGACCGGCGCCGCGCTCTGCGGCATCGAACTGTCCGAACGCGACGGTTACGAGCCACTGTGGAAGCGGATGGAGGCGAGCCCGCTGAAGATCCAGCTGGTGGCGCCGGGCACAACCGCGTACCGGTTCCTGGTCTGACGCAATCGGGGCGAACGAACCGAACCACGTCGGACACGGCTTCCCACTCCTGGGAGCTTTACCCCCTGGGGGTGTAACCTCGGCCGCATGGCCAGCTACAGCAGCGAGAAGGAGGCGTACCTCAAGCGGCTGCGCCGCATCGAGGGGCAGGTCCGAGGGCTGCAGCGGATGGTCGAGGAGGACAAGTACTGCATCGACGTCCTGACCCAGGTCGCGGCGGCCACCAAGGCCCTGCAGGCGTTCTCCCTGGAACTGCTCGACGAGCACCTCGCCACCTGTGTCGTGCAGGCCGCCGCCGCCGGCGGCGAGGAGGCGGACCAGAAGGTCCGCGAGGCGTCCGACGCGATCGCCCGGCTCGTCCGCTCCTGACCCCCGCGCTATCCCCATGTGCGGCGCGCGGCGCGTCGGCTCTTGAGTGCGAGATGTAGTTCGAGGCGGACGAATCCGCTCGAGAGATCACTTGCCAGCAGTCCGGCGATGCGATCGAGCCGGTAGTAGAGGCTGCTTCGATGCAGGTTCAGCCGGGCGGCGGTGCGCTGCACGTCGCCGGCAAGGTCGAGATAGGTCTCCAGTGTCTGGAGGAGCATCGGCGCGGATGATCCTGCTTCGTCCAGTGGCGTGAGCGCGTCGTCTGCCAGCCGATTCGACCCGATCAGGCTGCGATAGGGACCGAGTGCCGACCAGTTCGAGTGACGATCGAGGGCCGGATCGAGCGCGGCGAGCTCCGCGGCCGCGAGGGCCTGGTTGCGGGCGTCACGGGCGGATCGGGGACCGAAAGGCTTCGGCTCGCTCAGGCCCAACGTGAATTCGCTACCGGCCGTGAGGCAGCGAGTGACGATCTCGTCGATCTCGTCGAGGAGAAGATCGTCCTCGTCCCGCTCCACCCGGTGGTGCAGGACGATCAGCGAATGGGTCGTCGCGACATGCGAGCCCACGTAGCTCGGGTGGGCACAGAGGGCCGGTGTCAGGGCGCCGGTCAATGAGCTGAACTCCGACGAGCGCAGGGACCGGGGACCGCCAC
The DNA here is from genome assembly GCA_025465235.1 of Pseudonocardia sp. GTDB lineage: Bacteria > Actinomycetota > Actinomycetes > Mycobacteriales > Pseudonocardiaceae > Pseudonocardia. The sequence continues at coordinate 2,186 of JAODNO010000344.1, read as the reverse complement.
CGCGGGGATGTGTCGCGACCGCCGCCACGAGTCGGATGACGCCATCGACAAGGCCCGGTACCGCTACGGCGAGCTGACAGTAGGCCTCAGCCTGCTCTTCGTCGAACAGCCGTCGGATCAGCCTGTCCGCCTCACGACCGAGCAGGGCCTGCCGCACAGCGGATCGAGCCGGAATGTCCAGCAGATCGGCCATTGCTTCGGTGGCCCGCCGGAGCACGGCCAGCTCCGTCATGGAGAGCACGGAGTCCGACTCGAGCATCCACAGGTAGCCGAGGTTGCGGCCGTTTCTGCGAAGCGGCATGCAGAGGCGAGCGGACATGCCGATCTCCGGGTTCGCCGGGATCGAGGTCGGCTCCGTCGCATCGACAACGACGTGCCGCGCCTCCCACTCCCGGACCTCCGTCGCCACATGGCGCAGCAGGATCGCGGAGATCCGCGCCGCGTCGGCGTCGCCGCGCTGTGGGCTGTACGCGATCAGGTCTCCGCTCGTGCTGTCGATCGTGAGGCTGCGCCCCAGTCGCACCGCCAGCGCGTCGAGCTCCTCCTGGACCTGATGAAGAACCACGCCGCTCCCTCAGTACTGGCTGGTTTCTCCTACAAGTGTAGGAGGAGGCAGCCGGATGTCTGCGCGTTCGTCCGGTGCGAGAAGGGCACCGGAATCTCTACCTTTCCCCGAGACCACTGGTCACAAGAGCTAGTGGGGTACATGCCCCCGACTGCCCCTCGAGAGGAGCATCTGATGGCCGCATCGCTCGTCCACCGGCCCTGGGTTCCTGAACAGTCGGAGAACCGCGTCCGCACCGTCGCGGAGGCTGCCGCGAACGCGACTCCGTCAGCCCTTCTCTCCGAGCTCGACCGTCTCGTCGCGGAGAACCGTCAGATCCACGAGGTCGACTCGATCAATCTCAACCCCGCGACGAACATCATGAACCCGCGGGCCGAAGCAATGCTGTCGGCGAAGCTGGGTTCGCGACCGTCGCTGGGCTACCCGGGCGACAAGTACGAGATGGGCCTGGAGGCGATCGAGCAGATCGAGGTGATCGCCGCAGAACTCGTGGCCGAGGTCTTCGGCGCCCGCTACGCCGAGGTACGGGTCGCCTCGGGAGCGATCGCGAACCTCTACGCCTTCATCGCCACCTGCGAGCCGGGCGACACGATCATTGCGCCCCCGCCGTCGATCGGTGGGCACGTCACCCACCACGCAGGCGGCTCGGCCGGCCAGTACCGACTGAGCACGGTGCCGGCGCCTGTCTCCGCAGACGGCTACACGGTCGATGTGGAGGCCCTGCGCAGGCTCGCGCATGAGGTCGAGCCGAAGCTGATCACCATGGGTAGCAGCCTCAACCTGTACCCCCACCCCGTAGGTGCGGTACGCGAGATCGCCGACGAGGTAGGCGCCAAGGTTCTGTTCGACGCCGCGCACCTTTGCGGGCTGATCGCCGGAAAGGCATGGCAGCAGCCCTTGGAAGAGGGCGCACACATGATCACGTTCAGCACCTACAAGAGCCTGGGCGGGCCTGCAGGAGGCGCCGTGGCGACGAACGACGCCGAGCTGGCGGAACGCATCGACAGGATCGCGTTCCCGGGGATGACAGCAAACTTCGATGCCGGCAAGGCTGCCGCGCTGGCTGTGACCATGCTGGACTGGAAGGTCGCGGGACGTGCCTACGCTGCAGCGATGGTCGAGACCGCGGCATGTCTCGCCGATGAGCTCGCGACTACCGGTCTCCCGGTGTTCACCGGCGCGTACGGGGCCACCCGCTCACACCAGTTCGCCATACGTGCGCGCCAGTGGGGCGGCGGCCAGCACGCTGCCCGCCGGCTCCGCAAGGCCAACCTCCTGGCCAGTGGCATCGGTCTGCCCGAGGCCTCGGTCGAAGGCGACGTGAACGGGCTGCGCATGGGGACGCCGGAGCTCGTCCGACTCGGCATGAAGCCGCAGGACATGAGCGATCTCGCCGGACTCATCGCACGCGGCCTCGACGCCGACGTCGACCCCGCCACGGTGGCCCCGGAGGTCACCGCGTGGCGCAAGCAGTTCTCGGGGGTGCACTACACCGCCCATCAGGCGGGCTGAGGAACTGCCCTTGGGGGCAACTTCCTGGAGCCCGGGGGCTCGCGGGGGGGCGACTCGCGTGACCAGACCGGGCGACTCGGGGGCGGGAAACGGGCGACTCGCGGAGTTA
>JAODNO010000323.1 GCA_025465235.1 Pseudonocardia sp. | reverse complement strand
CAGGTGCGCGGCCACCCACAGCGCCTCGCCGACGGCGAACAGGCCGACCGCGACGATGACGACGTCGATGCCGTCGGCGAGCTGCGGCACGCCGAACGTGAGCCGGGGCTGGCCGCTGATCGGATCCAGCCCGACGAGCCCGAGCGTGAGCCCGAGCGCCAGCGAGGCGAAGCCGCGGATCCGCGAGCTGCCGAGCACGGACGTCACGGCGACGAAGGCCAGCACCATGATCGCGAAGTAGTCCGGTGAGCCGATATCGACGGCGACGGACGCGACGAGCGGGGCGAGCAGGACCAGCCCGCAGACGCCCATGATGCCGCCGACGAAGTGTCCGATCGCGGCCGTGGCGAGCGCCTGCGCGCCCCGCCCGGACTTCGCCATCGGGTTGCCCTCGATCGCCGCGACCACCGCCGCGCTCTCACCAGGGGTGTTGAGCAGGATCGATGTGGTCGAGCCGCCGAACATGGCGCCGAAGTAGATGCCGGCGAACATGATGAACGCGCCGGTGGGGTCGAAGGCGTACGTGACCGGCAGCAGCAGCGCGACGGCCATCGCCGGACCGATTCCCGGCAGCACGCCGACCGCGGTGCCCAGCAGCACACCGAGGGCAGCGAAGAGGAGGTTGCCCGGGGTCAGCGCCGCGCCGAAGCCGCCCATGAGGTGGGACAACGAGTCAATCACCCGAAGACTCCCATCAGCGGCCCGCCAGGCAGGTCGATGCCCAGTAGCGCGTCGAACAGGATCCAGGTCACCAGGGACACCGCGGCCGCGATCACGAGGTCGCGCAGGATCGTCCGGGAGCCCAGCGAGTAGGTGGCACCCCAGAACAGGACGGTGCCAGCGATCGGCCAGCCGAGGAGCGGGATGAGCACCGCGGTGGCGATCAGGATGCCGGCGAGCATCCCGACGGTGCGAAGGTCCGGAGGTGTGGACAGGTCGATGTCCTCGCCTGCCTCGGCCTCGCCACGGCCTCCGCGCAGCACGTCGGCGGTCAACAGGACGGCGAGAAGTACCAGCGCGGCGCCGACGACGAGCGCGACGGCGTACGGGCCGAGCGGGTCCGAGTTGCCACCGGAGCCGCTCTCGAGGGTGGTGTCGACGACCACGAGCACGCCGACGACGAACAGCAGCGCGGAGACGCCGAGCTCCGAATAACGCCGGTACCAGGGCCCCTTCGGTTCGGGCTCCGCCTGGTGGTCGGGTCGATCATCCGTGAGAGTCATCAGGTCAGCCCTAGTTCCCGCAGCACGTCGGCCACGCGCGTGCTCTCGTTGGCAAGGAAGGCGCCGAAGGCGTCCCCGGTGAGGAAGGCGTCACCCCAGCCGTTGCGGGTGAGCGCGTCGCGCCACTCCGGGCTGTCGTGGAGCCTGTTGAACGTGTCGACGAGCTCTTGGCGGCCCTGCGCGTCGAGCCCGGGCGGGGCGACCATGCCGCGCCAGTTGGTGAACTCGACATCGACGCCGGCTTCCTTCAGCGTGGGCGCGTCGACGCCGGGAACAGGCTCGCCGGCGGTGACCGCGAGGACCCGCAGCTCACCGGCGTTGATCTGGTCCGCGTACTCGCCGAGACCGGAGACGCCGAACGCGACCTTCCCGCCGAGCACCGCGGCGAGCAGCTCGCCGCCGCCGTCGTAGGAGACGTAGTTGACGTCCTTCGGGGGCAGCCCGACGGCCTTCGCCATCAACATGGGCGCCAGATGGTCCGGCCCACCGGGCGAGGACCCGCCGCCGACCGGCACAGCGCCGGGATCAGCCTTCCATGCGGCGATCAGCTGGTCGATGTCCTGGAAGGGCGAGCCCTTCCCGACCACGACGATCTCCGTCTCCTGCGTCATCCGCGCGATCGGCGTGGTGTCGGCCAAGGTCGCGGCCGAAGAGTTCGTGAAGACGCTGCCGACGACGCCGAGGCCCATCGACATGACGAGCCGGTCGTTGCCGCTCTCGTTGACCGTGCGGCCGAGGCCGACCGTCCCGCCCGCGCCGGGGAGGTTGAAGACCTCGACGGCGCCGGTTGCGCCGGAGTCCTCCAATGCCTTGGCGGCGGTTCGGGCCGTGACGTCATAGCCGCCGCCGGGCGAGTTGGGCACGAGCAGGCGCAGGCCGCGCAGCTGGGTCCCGTCCCCCCCGCCGGTGGCGGCGCCGATCAGCGGCGGAACCAGCAGCACCGCCGCGGCCGCCACGACCACCGTCAGCACTGCCGACAGGCGTCTCGCCGGTGCTCTCTCCCGGGTGGACATCGATGTCCAGACCTCTCCGTCGAAGGGGTTGCAGTGCCGGTCATGGTGCGCGGCGGGAACAGAGGTGTCTGCCTTGTCCGCACAACGGTCGTTGTGGTCGTTATGGTCACGGGAGCCGGAGCTCGTGTTCACTACCCTCGACGCGTGCGCCGCCGCCTCTCCCGCCCCGCCCCCCGGGGCCGGCGAACCCTCGCGCGCCAGTTCCTGGCGTGGCAGCTACTGGTGGTGCTGATCCTGCTCGCGGCGGTCGGCGTCCTCGCGGTGATGCAGTCCGATGCCGCGTTCCGCGAGACCCAGGGCCGTCGGATGCTGTCCGTGGCCGAGGACGTTGCGGCGACGGCGGGTGTCCGGGCCGGGCTGGCCCAGCGCAACGTGGACCTGCTGGCCACCTTCGCTCGCAGCGCCGAGAACCTCTCCGGCGCGGACAGGCTGCTGGTGGTGGACGGGAACGCGATCATCCGGTCGACACCAGATCCCGCGGAGCTGGGCACCCGGTTCGACGTCGGTGGGTCCACAGCCTTCCGGGGCCGCTCGTGGGTGGGGAACCCGGACGGGAACTCCGTCGTCGCAGATGTGCCGGTGATCGGCGACGACGGCGCGGTCATCGGCGTCGTCTCGGCGGGGATCACGGCTCCCTCGCTGCTGGAGGCGCTGGCCCCGGCTCGCGGCGAGATCGCCGCGGTGCTCGGGCTCGCCCTGGTCGTGGGGGTCGTGGGATCGCTGCTGCTCGCCCGCCGGGTCCGCAGGCAGACCCTCGGCCTGGAGCCGGAGGAGATCGTGGAGCTGGTGCAGCGGCGCGAGGCGATGCTGCTCGGCGTCAAGGAGGGCGTGGTCGGGCTCGACCCCGGCCAGCGGATCACCCTGCTCAACCCGGCCGCCCGCGAGCTGCTCGGCCTGCCCACTGCGCAGGTCGGCGAGCAGGTCGACGACCTGGGCCTCGACGACCGGCTCCAGGACGTACTCACCGGGCGCGCCGCGGGCGAGGACGAGCTCGTGCTGCACGGCTCCCGGGTGCTGGTGCTCAACCGGATGGCGGTGCAGGTCGACGGGGCGTCCGTCGGCGCCGTCGTCACGCTGCGGGACCGCACCGAGCTCGCCGCGCTGCAGGACCGCCTCGACGCCTCGCGCACCGTCACCGACACCCTGCGCGCGCAGGCCCACGAGTTCACCAACCGCCTGCACACCATCGTCGGGCTCACCGAGCTGGGCGAGCACGACGAGGTGCGCCGCTTCGTCGCCGGAGTGGTTGCCGAGGCGGACGCCTGGCGCCGGGACGTGGTCTCCCGCATCGGCGATGCCGCCACGGCCGCGCTGCTCGTCGCGAAGGCCAGCCTCGCCACCGAGCGAAGCGTCGAGCTGCGCCTCGCGCCGGACACCCTCCTCGACGGCACCGATCCCACGCTCAGCCCAGAACGCGATCCCGCGCTGTCCACGGACCTGGTCACGGTGCTCGGCAACCTCGTCGACAACGCTCTGGACGCCGTTGCTGCCTCGCCCCCGCCGCGCTGGATCGAGATCGGCGTCCGGCGCGTCGGGGACGCGGTGGAGCTGCGGGTGTGGGACTCCGGTCCCGGCGTCGCTTCCACGCTCGCAGTCGAAGTCTTCCGGCACGGGTTCACCACGAAGGCCGCCCAGGCGGACGAGCCTGGCGGGAGCGGCCGGGGCCTCGGCCTCGCGCTCGCCCGGGAGGTCTGCCTGCGTCGCGGCGGGACCATCGCGGTGCGGAACCCCGATGACACCGGGGTCAGCAGTGCCGGGAACGGCGACGGGAACGCGGGTGCGCTGTTCACCGCCCGGCTCCCGCTGGCTGTGCTGCCGACGGCCCCGGAACAGAAGACGGCGCAATGAACATCCTCGTCGTCGACGACGACTTCATGGTCGCCCGGGTGCACGGCGGATACGTCGCGCGGATCCCCGGTTGCCGGGTAATCGGCGTCGCGCATCGGGGCGAGGAGGCCCTCGAGCTTGTGGCAGAGCTACGCCCGGACCTCGTACTGCTCGATATCTATCTGCCCGACATGTCCGGCCTCGACGTGCTGCGCCGATTGCGGACCGGCGCCCCGGACGATCCGTTCGTCCTGGTCATCACGGCCGCGAACGACACCGCAACGGTCGGCGCAGCGCTGCAGGGCGGCGCCCTGCACTACCTGGTGAAGCCGTTCGAGTCCGACGCGCTGCAGAAGCAGGTGGAACGCGCGATGCGCATCCGCGGCAGGCTCTCAGCGACGGACCGGGCCGGCCAGGAGGACATCGACCGGCTCTTCGGCGAAGGCGCCCGGAGCAGAGCGGCGCACATGCCGAAAGGCCTCACCCGCCCGACGGCGGAGCTTGTCGAACGCGTACTGCGGAGCCACCACGGAGACCTGTCCGCAGCGGAGTGCGCCGAGCTCGCGGAGCTCTCCCGAGTCAGCGCACGCCGCTACCTGGAGTACTTCGTCGAGATCGGGACGGTCATCGTACGGCTGCGCTATGGGGGCACCGGACGTCCGGAACGCCGCTACCGGTGGGGATCGGACGCGGCCCAAGCCTGAACTCAGGCTGCCACCGACCTGCGTGTGTGCGCCCGAAACTCTGCACGACCGTGACCAGCAGGTTCGCCACGGACCGCAGCTCGCCTTGGCATGAACGACTGGTGGCGCTGCGGGACGTGACTGCGATTTTCAGCACCCACGTGAATGCCGTCAGGGCCGCTGTGGCTCGGGTGCCGGTTCAATGGTCCGCACGTCCGGTCCGATCGTGGGTGCCGTTCGGCTGAACGGGTAGCCACCCATGGTCCGCTTCGCGAAGAAGACCTTCGCTGCGACGACGTAGAGCGCGCCGGCGACGATCATCGACGGCAGCGTCGCGGAGATGTACTGGAAGAGGGTCTGTCCGGCGGCGAAGGTCAGCGCGCTGGAGCCACTGAGCCATCCACCGAGGAAGAGCCAGACGATCATGCCGGCGACCACGCAGCCGATGGCGACGAGGTTGACGCCGCCGGTGAATCGATACACACCGTTGAGGTCATAGCAGGCGAGCACCGAGATTCTCTGTTTGCGCAGGAAGAAATAGTCGACGATAGCGATCGCCCAGTACCGACGAGGCCGTGGACTCAGAATCCACTGATGGCGGCGATTCGGGCGAGTCGGTGTTCGAGGGCGGCGATGCGGCGCTGGTCCTCGACGAGCATCGCGAGCACCTCCCGGAAGGCGTCCACGACGCGGAGCTCCCCCGGGAGCAGGTCGTGCCGGGTGACGACGAACAGCACGCCGATGGGGCTGCCGTCGCGCTGAAGGGCCACGGTGACGCCGTGCCCGACCGCCCGTGGCTCGGGGAACTGGATCGCCGCCGGGTCGAAGATGCAGGGCCGCCGCGTCCCGAATGCCTGGGTCACGGGTGGGGGCGGTGGACCGGACGCCAGCCGCTCGGCCAGCCAGCGCGGCACGCCGAAACCCGCGGTGAACCGCAACTCGCGGTCATGCAGCAGGTACAGGCCTGCGGTGTCGGCGTCGAGTGCCTGCACGAGCGGCCGGACGGCGACGCGGACGGCCGCGGTGATGTCCGCCGCCCCACTCTCGTCAGGACGGCGCCGCTCCGACGGAGCGGCGTCGACCCATCCGTTCGGACCGACACCTGCCCGGTCGACATAGCGCCGCAGCTCAGCCGGGTCGTAACGGCGGTGACCGCCCGGCGTCCGCAACGGTGCGAGCAGGCCGGCCTCCTCGGCCGCGAGGAGCGTGGTCCGGCTCATCCCCAGCACGCGGCTCGCCTCGCTCACGGTCAGCCGGCGTTCGATCGTCATCGACCCTCCGATCCGACCGAACTCGCTCAAAGATGATTTGAGGTGTTGATCGATCGAGTGGTACACCTCGGGACCACGGACGGTCAACGGCGCCGTCTGCGGGAGTAACCGTCGGATCTGCATCTTTCTGCACGGATCTGGACGGTTCGGGCGGCGGGAGGTGCTCGTGCGCGACGCACGCACCGCAGCGCTGCCGGACCTCAGCGGGCAGGTCGCCCTCGTCACCGGAGCGGGCCGCGGCCAGGGCCGGTCGCACTGCCTCGCCCTCGCCGAGGCCGGAGCGGCCATCGCCGCGCTCGACGTCTGCCGTGACCTCGATGTCCCGAGCTACCCCCTCGCCACCCGCGCGGAGCTCGACGAGCTCGTCGCGGACGTCGAGCGCCTGGGCCGGCCGGTCCTGCCGCTCGTGGCGGACGTGCGGGACGCCGGCGAGGTGGCTGTGGCCGTCGCAGCGGTCGCGGAGACCTTCGGGCGCCTGGACGTGCTGGTCAACAACGCGGCGGTCGTGACGAGTGCCCCGTTCTGGGAGCTCTCCGAGCAGCAGTGGGCTGCCGTCGTCGACACGAACCTGTCCGGCGTCTGGCGCACGACCAAGGCCGCCGTCGACCTTCTGCGACGCTCGCCGCGCGGTCGCATCGTGAACATCGCCTCCACGGGAGGGGTGCGCGCGGTTCCGGAGTTCGCGCACTACGTGGCCGCCAAGCACGGCGTCGTCGGGCTCACGCGGGCGATGGCGATCGAACTGGCGAACGACGGTGTCACCGTCAACGCGATCCTGCCCGGGGCCGTCGACTCGCCGATGCTCGCCGGGCTCGCCGACGAGCTCGGACTCACCCCGGAGGACGTGCACAAGCGCTGGCTGCACGACCAGCTGCTGGTCGAGGTCATCGCACCCGCCGAGATCACCGGGGCGCTGCTCTGGCTGCTGAGCGACTCGGCCCGCCACGTCACGGGTCACTGTCTCGCGGTCGACGGGGGTGCACTCGCCCGCTGACCGATCCCGACCGCGCTGGACCCACGAGCTCAAGGAGGAGCGATGGGCAGGTTCGACGGCAAGGTTGTGCTGATCACCGGAGGCGCCCGCGGACAGGGGCGCTCGCACGCGCTGAAGTTCGCACAGGAGGGGGCGGACGTCGCGTTCTGCGACATCGCCTCGCAGCTCGACACCGTTCCGTATCCGATGTCGAAGCCCGACGACCTGCAGGAGACGGTGCGCCTCGTCGAGGACCTCGACCGCCGCTGCCTCGGTGTCACCGCGGACGTGCGCGACCGCGGGCAGCTCGACGCGTTCGCCGAGCAGGCCCGCACCGAGCTCGGCCGTATCGACTTCCTCCTGGCCAACGCCGGGATCTTCTCCTTCTCGACGGTCGCCGACATGCCCGACAGCACGTGGCAGGAGATGATCGGCACCAACCTGACCGGGGTGTTCCACGCCATGCGCTCGGTGCTGCCCGCCATGCTCGAGCAGGGCTACGGCCGCATCGTCGCAACGTCCTCGATGGCCGGGAAGATGGGGTTCGCCAACATCGCGCACTACTGCGCGGCGAAGTGGGGGGTCATCGGGCTGGTCAAGTCGCTCGCGCAGGAGGTCGCCGCGAACGGCATCACGGTCAACGCGGTCTGCCCCACCACCGTGGACACGACGATGATCCAGAACGAGGCGGCCTACAAGCTGTTCCTCCCCGACATGGCAGAGCCCTCCCGCGAGGACGCCGCTCCGGCCTTCCAGAGCCTCAACGCGATCCCGGTCCCGTGGGTCGAGACCGTCGACATCTCGAACGCGATGGCCTTCCTGTGCTCGGACGAGGCCCGCTACATCACCGGCGAGACCCTCGCGGTCGCCGCCGGCCAGAACGCCACGAACGCCGGCTGAGCGGGGAAGGAGACGATCATGACGAGACGACTCGAAGGCAAGGTCGCGCTGGTGTCGGGGGCGGCGCGGGGGCAGGGACGGTCACACGCCGTGCGGCTGGCGCAGGAGGGCGCCGACGTCATCGCGTTCGACGTCTGCCGTCAGCTCGGCACGGTCGAGTACCCGATGGCCGACTCGGAGGACCTCAAGGAGACCGTGCGGCTGGTCGAGGACCTCGACCGGCGCATCGTGGCGCGGGAGGCCGACGTCCGCGACCGCGCGGCGGTGCAGGAGGTAGTCGACGAGGGCCTGCGCGAGTTCGGCCGCCTCGACGTGGTGTGCGCGAACGCCGGGATCGCCGGGTTCGCGGAGAACACGTGGACGATCACCGAGGAGCAGTGGGACGAGATGATCGCGGTCAACCTCACGGGCGTGTGGAAGACCGTGAAGGCGGCGGCGCCGGCGATGATCGAGGCGGGCAACGGGGGCTCGATCGTGATCACGAGCTCGACCGCGGGGATCAAGGGGATGACAGGGACGGCCCACTACGTGTCGGCGAAGCACGGAGTCGTCGGCCTGATGCGCACGCTCGCCAACGAGCTGGCCCCGCACTCGATCCGGGTCAACACGGTGCACCCGACGGGCGTGAACACCCCGATGATCGTCAACGACTTCATGGCGCAGGTGCTGTCCCATCCGGACACGTCGGTCAACCTGCAGAACGCACTGCCGGTGGAGATGGTCGAGCCTGTCGACATCTCCAACGCCATCGTCTGGCTCGCCTCGGACGAGGCGCGCTACGTCACCGGCGTGTCGCTGCCCGTGGACGCCGGCTTCCTCCAGCGGTGACCACTCCACCCGGACAGGCCACCCCGAGCGCGAACGGATCGCGACGCGATGCGATCGCGCTCGGGGTGGTCGGCAGGCGACGCGAGCTCGACCTCGTGCTGGCGGCAGTGACGGCGGGACGCGACATCCTGCTGGAGGGACCGCCCGGCACGTCGAAGTCGACGCTGCTGCGCGCGATCACCGCCCAGTGGGGCGTTCCGTTCGTGCTGGTCGAGGGCAACGCCGAGCTGACGCCCGCCCGCCTGGTCGGCCACCACAATCCCGCCCGCGTACTGCGGGAGGACTACTCGGCGGAGAACTTCGTGCCGGGCCCGCTGGTCGAGGCGATGCAGCGCGGCGGGTTCCTCTACATCGAGGAGCTCAACCGCGCCCCCGAGGACACGCTCAACGCCCTGCTCGCCGCGATGGCCGAACGCGAGGTCACCGTTCCGCGGGTGGGCTCGATCACCGCACTGCCCACGTTCCGGGTGCTCGCGTCGATGAACCCGTTCGACGACATCGGTACGGCCCGCATCTCCGACTCCGTCTACGACCGCTGGTGCCGGCTCGCCGTGGGCTACCAGGACGAGGCCGAGGAGCGGGCCATCGTCGCTGTGCGCACCGGCTGCGACGACCTCGCGCTCATCGCCGACGGCGTGGCCCTCACGCGGGCGACGCGGGCCCACCCGGACCTGCGGCGCGGGTCCAGCGTGCGGGGCGCGATCGACCTGGTCGCGATCGCCGTGGAGCTCACCGCACTCGGCAGCTACGGCACCCGCGACGGGGCCGACCGACCGCGTGTGGTGCTCGACGCCGCGCTGCTCGCGCTGTCGGCCCGGATCGGCGTCGACGAGGCCAGCGAGGCCACACCGGAGCAGGTGATCCAACAGATCTGGGAGGACCATTTTTTCTCGCGCCCCGGCGTGCGGCGCCGGGTCCCCATCGGCTAGACGTCGACAACGCGGTTCGGCTGCCCGGATCCGACGGGTCTCCGCGCGGCCTCGCGCCCCTGCGCAGGAGGCCGAAGCAGCTCACGGAAGCGCCCGCCCTGTTCCAGTCGGGCAAGGGCGCGCCGCTCGTGCTCGACTCCGGGGACGGCCGCGCCGATCGCACCGCAGCCGGCCCGGCCGGCGGTCAGGGCGTGCTGGTCACCGGGCAGAGCGCCGCGCTGCGCGACGTCAGCGAGCTTCTCGAGGACCGCGTGCCGGACCCCGAGGTCGCGGCCATGGCCGAGCGGATCGGACGCCGGTTGGCGATCCGCAGGCGCCCCCGCACCGACCGCCCGGAACGCGGCTCCGGCCGACTCGCCTCCGTGCCGTACCGGTACCGCTCCGACGACATCGACCTCGACCGCACCATCGAGGTACTCACGGAGCGGCCACTACCCGAGGACACCGACATCATCGTGCGCGAGCGGATGCGGTCCCGGCGAGCCGTGGTGCTCGTCGTGGACGTGTCCGGCTCCATGCGGGGGGAGAAGGTCCGGATGGCGGCCGCGACGGTCGCGGCCCTGTCGGCGGACCTGTCGGGAAACGGCGACCAGCTCGCCCTCCTGGCGTTCTGGTCCGACGCCGCCCTGCTCAAGCCCCTCGGCGCGCACGTCCCCGCCGCGCGGCTGCTGGACGAGCTCCTGCGCATCCCGGCGCGCGGGCTCACCAACGTCCAGTTCGCCCTCGCTGTGGCGCACGCTGAGCTCAACCGCTCGTCAGCACGCAGGCGCACCGCCGTCCTGCTCACCGACGCCGTGCACAACGCCGGTCCCGATCCGCGGCTGCTCGCCCGCCGCTTCCCGGAGCTGCACGTCCTGCTCGAGACCGACGGTGAGCACGACGCCCCGCTCGCCGCCGACCTCGCCCGGCTCGGCGGAGGCCGCCTTGCCCTCGTCGCAACCCACCGCGACGTCGCGCCCGCCCTCAACCGCCTTCTCGCCTGATCATGTGTGCGTGTTGACGGCTGCACGCCGGACGGTCCAACCTATAGTGGCACTCGATGCCAAAAAAGGCGCGGGGGCGTCAGATACCGACACAAGGGAGTGGATTGATTCCCATGCCAGGACGCGTCGAGGACAAGTTCCGCCTGATCACCGGGGACGTCGCCGATACTGTGCTCTTCCTCGTCTCCGACGAGTCGAAGTACGTCACCGCGCACGAGATCGCGCCCGACGCCGGAGTTACGGAGTTCTGACATGGCCAGCACCAGGGACTGGTTCGAGACGGTCGCCGAGGCGCAGCGGCGCGCGAAGCGGCGGCTGCCCAAGGGCGTCTACCTGGCCCTGCTCGCGGGCGCCGAGGCCGGTGTCACGATGGCCGACAACGTCGCCGCCTTCGGAGAGCTCGGCTTCCGGCCGCACATCGCCGACCTGCCCGCAGGCCGGGAGCTGGCCACCACGGTGATGGGCCAGGAGATCAGCTTCCCCGTGCTGCTCTCCCCCACCGGCGTGCAGGCCGTCGATCCTGACGGCGAGGTCGCCGTCGCCCGCGCGGCCGCCGCGGCCGGCACCGCCATGGGCCTGTCCTCGTTCGCGTCGAAACCGGTCGAGGAGGTCGCGGCCGCCAACGACAAGGTGTTCTTCCAGACCTACTGGGTCGGCGACCGCGAGGCCATCCTCGCCCGCGCCGAACGCGCGCGCACCGCAGGCGCCAAGGGCCTGATCATCACCCTCGACTGGGTGTTCGACTCCCGCCGCGACTGGGGCAGCCCCTGGATCCCGGAGAAACTCGACCTCAAGGCGATGGCCCGCTACGCCCCCCAGGTCGCTCTCAAACCCGCCTACCTGCTGCAGTGGCTCAAGCACGGCAGGCTGCCCGACCTCGGGGTGCCGAATCTGGTTGCGCCCGGTGAGCAGGCGCCCACCTTCTTCGGCGCCTACGGGCAGTGGATGTCCGCTCCCCTGCCCACCTGGGAGGACCTCGCCTGGCTGCGCGAGCAGTGGGGCGCACCGTTCATGGTCAAGGGCGTCACCCACCCCGACGACGCCCGCCGCGCTGTGGACATCGGTGCCACCGCGATCTCGGTGTCCAACCACGGGGGCAACAACCTCGACTCCACCCCGGCGACAATCCGGCTACTGCCCGCCGTCGCCGACGCCGTCGGCGACCAGATCGAGATCCTCCTCGACGGCGGGATCCGCCGCGGCAGCGACGTGGTCAAGGCCCTCGCCCTCGGCGCCCGTGCCGTGATGATCGGACGCGCCTACCTGTGGGGCATGGCCGCAGGCGGCGAGAAGGGAGTGGCCAACGTCCTCGCCATCCTGCGCAGCGGCATCGACGAGACCCTCCTCGGCCTGGGCAAATCCTCGATCCACCAGCTCGGCCCCGGGGATCTGGTGATCCCCGCCGGCTTCACCCGGAGCGCGCAGAAGTAGGAGCGATCCCGGTCGGGCCGCCGCATGGGATGGTCTGGCTGGGGCGCCTGCGATCATCTGCCTGGTCCACCAATCATGGCGAACCATGGCAGGAGGCCGCTCCATGTCACACGAGGACGTCCTCCCGGCGCTGGAGGAGGAACTGGCGACGCTCTGGCGCCGGGCACGGATCTCGGCGCGCGACGCCGCCCGCGCCCTACACCCCCAGCTGGACCCGACGGCGTACCCGGTCGTGGTCCTGCTCGGCCGTACCTCGGCGATGCGGATGTCTGAGCTCGGCGCCGCATTGTTCCTCGACAAGTCGACGGTCAGCCGGCAGGTGGACGCGGCGGTCCGCGCCGGGCTGGCCGAGCGGACCGTCGACCCGAGCGACGCCAGGGCACGCCTCGTCGCGCTCACCCCGGCCGGCCGGGCGAAACTGACCAAGCTCCAAGCCGACCAGCGGGCCCGGTGGGAGGACGCGCTGGCCGGCTGGTCCCGCGAGGACATCGTGCAGCTGACAGCCCTGCTCGCGAAGCTCAGCCAAGCGGGCATCGCCTGACTGAAGCTTGATACATGCAACTATCTGCGCTATGGTTGCATGTATCAACCAGTTGGGGGGCCTGTGATCGCGTCGACGACTGCCGCGGATCTGGTCGAGGCGCTGCGGACGATCGTCCGGACCGGACGAGCCACTCGACAGGCGGCGCACTTCGGTGAGCTGCCCGGCTCGTCCGCGGCCACACTCGGCGTCCTCGACCGGCACGGGGAGCAGCGCATGGGGGAGTTGGCCGAACGCCTGTGCGTCGACCCGTCGGTCGTGAGCCGGCAGGTGGCGACGCTCACGCGCTCGGGCTTCGCCGCCCGCCGTCCCGATCCCGTCGACCGCCGCGCACAGCTTCTGGGGATCACGGACGCGGGACGCGAGGCCCTCCATCGCTACCGCGGCGAGTGGGTCGCGTGGGTTGCGGAAGCGCTCGGGGAGTGGAACGACGACGACGCCCACGACCTCGTCGCGTCGCTCCACCGACTGGCCCAGAACCTGCAGCAGATGCCGCCGGTCCCGCCCCGCCCGCCGTTCTTGCACCCCGCTGCGCCCGCGGTGCGTTGACGCCGATCCCGGCCCCGCTATCCGAACACCCCAAGCACGAGGAGGACGACCTGTGGCGACGTCCACCGACGGGGTGCCCGGCGCCCAGCCGACTGCTCCACGGCCCGGCCCTGCAGAACCGTCGTCGCCCGAGGAGAGCGGCCGGATGAGGCACCGGCAGACCCTCGAGGCGCTCTCCGGGATGCTGCTGGCGATGTTCACCGCGTTCCTGTCCTCGACGATCGTGTCGAACGCGCTGCCGACGATCATCACCGATCTGCACGGGACGCAGCACCAGTACACCTGGGTCATCACCGCGACCCTGTTGTCATCCACAGCCAGCACCCCGATCTGGGGCAAGCTCGCTGACCTGTTCAGCAAGAAACTCCTGGTCCAGCTCTCCATCCTGATCTTCACGGTCGGCTCGGTGCTCGCCGGTCTGGCGCAGTCGGTCGACACTCTGATCGCCTGGCGCGCCGTGCAGGGCCTCGGGCTCGGCGGGCTGCAGTCGCTGGTGATCATCGCGATCGCCGCCATGATCAGCCCGCGGGAGCGCGGCCGGTACACAGGCCCGATCGCGGCCGTGATGTCGGTCGCCACCGTGGCCGGACCGCTCATCGGCGGCGTCATCGTCGACACCAGTTGGCTCGGCTGGCGCTGGTGCTTCTTCGTCGGCGCACCGCTCGCGGTGGTCTCGCTCGTCGTCGTCCAGCGCACCCTCAACATCCCCGTGATCAGGCGCCCCGTCCACATCGACTACCTCGGCGCAGCCCTCATCGCCGGCGGGGTCTGCGACCTGCTGATCTGGGTGACACTCGCGGGCACCGAGTTCGCGTGGGCGTCGAGCACCTCGCTGCTGCTCATCGCGATCGGCGTCGTCCTGCTGGGCGGCGCCGTGCTCGTGGAGACCAGGGCGAAGGAACCGATCATCCCGCTGCGGCTCTTCCGCGACCGCACCACCACCCTGGCCACGCTCGGCAGCATCGCCGTCGGCGTGGCGCTGTTCGGCGGCGCCGTCTTCCTCGGCCAGTACTTCCAGATCGCCCGCGGCTACTCCCCTACCTCGGCCGGGCTGCTCACGCTCCCGATGATCATCGGTTCGATGGCATCGTCCACACTGTCCGGCCTGCTCATCACCAGGCTCGGACGGTGGAAGGGCTTCCTCGTCGGCGGCTCGGTCCTCATGGTCGCGGGATTCGCTCTGCTCGCCACCACCGACCACGCAACGAACATCGTCCTGCTCGGCGTCTACCTCTTCCTGCTCGGTACCGGAATGGGCATGACCATGCAGAACCTCGTGCTCGCCGTGCAGAACACGGTGGCCGGCACCGATCTCGGTGCGGCCACCTCGACCGTCTCCTTCTTCCGATCGCTGGGCGGGACGGTCGGCGTGTCCGTGCTCGGGGCCGTGCTCGCCGCGCGTGTGACCGACCTGACCATGCGCGGCATCACTGCGGCCGGGGTACCGGTCCCGGCCGGTAGCGACGCGAGCAGCGTCGGGATCGGGAGCCTCAACGAACTGCCCGACGCCCTCGCCGACATCGTCCGGGCCGCGTACGGCGACGCCACAGCGCAGGTCTTCCTCGTGGCAGCCGTGCTGTCCGTGCTCACGCTGCTTGCGGTCCTCGCCATCAAGGAGGTCCCCCTGCGGACGAAGAGCGGCCTCGAGATGCAGCGCGAGGCCATGCAGGAGGCAGGAGAGGCCGCCTAGCCGAGCCCCCGCGAACGACGGTCAGGCGACGGGGGCAGCGTGGACCAGCGGGAGCGAGTGGCGCCAGTCGGCGAGGATCGTCCGCAGCGCGGTCACCAACGCCAGTGGTTGATCGATCATCACGTGGTGCCCGGCGGCCGGGATCTCCACGACGGGGACGACGCGGCCCATCCGGTCGAAGATCATCTCGCCCATGGCGGCCGGCACGAGCCCGTGCTCCGCGCGGAAGTGGGCGACGCGGCAGGGCACACGGTCCAGCTGGCCGGGGGTCAGCCCGATCCGGCCGAAGACACGCGGGTCGAACTTCCACGCCCAGCCGCCGTCTACGGCTCGTACCGAGGTCGAGGCGATGTGAGCCCGCACGTATGGCAGGTCGTCAGGCTGCGGCGGCACGGTGCGAAAGTGCGAGATCGCCACCTCGCGGGTGGGGTAGGTCCGGAGCGGCCCGAACGCCCGCTGCTCGCGGGCCGCGACCTCCTCCGGCGCGTGGTCGCGCACCGGTGTGTCGATCGCCATCACGCCGCCGAGCTGGGCCCCGAAGCGGAGCGCCGCCGTGAGCGCGACCATCCCGCCCATGCTGTGCCCGATGACGACCGGTGCCTCCCCCGCCCCCGCCGCGTCAGCGGTCGTCAGTACCTCGTCCGCCCAGCTCGCCAGGCCGTACGACGCGCGCCGCCCGCTGTCGCCGTGTCCGGACAGGTCCGGAGCCACCACCCGCGTGCCCCCGGCCGCGAGCAACGGTGCGACGTGGTCCCACCATCGGCCGTGCGCCGCGCCGCCGTGCACCAGGACCAGGCCGTCCCCGCCGCGCTCACCCCACGCTCGGTAGCGGATCGCAACCCCGTCCACCTCGGCCTCGCCGCGCTCCACCGGCGCCGCAAGCGACTCGACGAACCACTGCGGCGGAGGCGTTCCGCCGTCCGCAACGTCGTCCAGGGTGCCTGTCATGCACGTGCTCCTCTGCGGGGGGATGCGCGGAGCGTAACCGCGGACCGTCCGGCGCGGGGTCGCCTGTCCCACACTGACGGCCTCGTGAGCACGGCGGAGGTTCCCCTCGGCCGCTCACGGGAACCCCGCCCCATGCCCTCCGGTCCGGTGGTGATCGCCTTCGACGGCTCCCCCGCTGGGCTGCGCGCCCTGCGAGAGGCTGCGGCCCTGCTCGCCCCGCGGCCCGGCCTCGTCGTCGTGGTCTGGGAGGCGGGCGTCGCCTATGACTACGCCACGATCCCGAGTGCCGGCCTCGACCTCCCGCCCGCCCAGTTCGACCTGCGGTCGGCCGCGGAGCTGGACCAGGCGCTCTACACCGACGCCCGGGAGCTGGCCCAGCATGGCGCGGCGGTCGCCACCTCACTCGGATTGCCCTCCGAAGGGCTCGCCGTCGCCGACGAGCTGACCGTGGGCGAGACACTCGTCCGGGTGGCGGGCGACGTCGACGCCCCCGCAATCGTCGTCGGCCGGCACGATCACAGCGCGCTGCACGACATACTGCTGGGGAGCACGGCACGGCACGTGATCCAGCACGCCCCGTGCCCGGTGCTCGTCGTGCGGCACTCCGAGAAGAAGGGCGACTGAACTGCCCCGAGGCCCGGACTACGGCTCCGCGAGCTCCTGCAGATAGGAGTTCGGAAGCTGGGCGCTGACGTCGTGCCACTCCTTGGCCACGACCGCGTCGCGGATCGTGTTCATCACGGCGCGCGCGTGCGCGCGGGCCTCCTCGACGGGCACACCCTCACGCTCGGCGATGCGGCCCACGAACTCCTCGAGCGACATCTTCTGCGCCCGGCCACCGCTGCGCTCCCGGCCCCGCTCCAGCGGGGGCCGAAGCTCCGGGGTCAGCTCCTTGAGCAGGTCGTCCACCTCGCCGCCCGTGATGCGCTCACCGAGTGTCTCGAGCACCGCCTCGCTCGCGCGCCGCGCCGTCTCGCGGTCGATCCCGCCCCGGTCGGTCACCCAGTCGAGGAACTCCGCGAGGGGCATCGGGACCCGTGAGCGGAGGCTCCCCGCGAGTAGCGGCGCATAGTCCATGGGCAGCTCGCGCACCACGTCCTGCCACGCCTCCAGCGACACCGCCCGGCTCAGCGCCACGAACACGGCCCGCGCGCGCCGGCGCGCCGTCTCCTCGTCGACTCCCAACCGCTCGGCCACGTGAGCCACGAACCCCGCCGCGTCGTACAGCTCCCGCGGCTCTTTCGGTGACAGCAGGGGCCGCACCAGTTCGGGAGCCTGCCGCTGGACCTCCCGCAGCGGTCCCGGTTTCACTCGCTGCGCGAGGGTCGTGAGCGTCACCCGGACAGCCTCGACCGCGGCTTCACGGTCGACTCCGCCCTCGCGCTCGACGATCGAGAGGAAGCGGTCATCGTCCACCTGACCCACCGTGCCAACTGCACGGCGGACAGGGCTCGTACTCGTAGGTGGAATCGGTGCGGGGATCCTCACCTCGCCGGGGGCAAGCCCACCCCCGATGCCCGGGGGACAGTGACCTCGTGAAGGAAATGGCGCCGTGACGGCGGCCCCGCAGTCCCGGCGCTTCGAGGTCCTCGATGTCGATCTCGACGGCGCCGTCGCGCTGCCCCCGGACCCGGCCGGTGTGGTGCTCTTCGCCCACGGGCTGGGCGGCAGCGGGCACGACGAGCGGGACGTACTCGCAGCGCGCGAGCTCAACAACGTCGGGATCGCGACAGTCATGGTGGACCTGCTCACCCCCGCCGAGCAGCGGATCGACGCCGCGACCGCCGAGTTCCGCTTCGACGCGGCTTTCCTGGGCGTCCGCGTGATCGCCCTGGCCGACCTCCTCGCAGCCGAGCGCGAGACCAGCGGCCTGCCCGGCGGAGTGCTGGGCTCGCACTCGGGCGCCGCCGCAGCCCTGATCGCCGCAGCGGCACGGCCGCAGTGGGTGCGGGCGGTCGCCTCCCGCGGCGGCCGCCCCGAGCTCGCGGGCGAGTTCCTGCAGCTCGCCCGCGCTCCGACGCTGCTCGTCGTCGGCGAGTACGACCATCCACTGCGCGAGCTCAACGAGGAGGCGGCCGACCGCATCGCCGGGCCGAACCGGGTCGCCGTCGTTCCCGGTGCCGGCCACCTGTTCGACGAACCCGGTGCAGCGGCGATGGCAGCCGAGCTCACCCGGGACTTCTTCCGCGTGCTCCTGCAGGCCCGGGAGCAGGCGCACAGCCGCTGAGCCTTCCCCCGTCAGGCTGCGCGGGTCGCGGGGGCCTCATCTCGTGGAGGTCGTCACACCGCACCGCCGACACAGCACGAGTCCGCCACCGGCGGCGTGGGGGCGCCGGTGACGGACTCGATCATGCTCGTCTAGCTTGCGCTACCTTCGGTGCCGCCCGCGGTGACCTGCTGCGGTTCCCCTTCACTGCTGTGGAGCTCGATCCGCCGTGGCTTGGCCTTCTCGGAGATCGGGATCGTCAGACACAGCTCGCCGCGCGCGTAGTCCGCTGTCATCTTGTCCAGATCCAGACTGTCGCCGAGGAACACCTGCCGCGTGAAGACCCCATAGGGGCGCTCATCGACGATCACCTCGTCGCCGTCCTGATAGTTGGGTCGCCGTTCCGCGCGGATCGTGACGACATTGCGCTCGATGGTGATGTCGACGTCCTCGTGACCTACTCCCGGAAGGTCGAGATAGGCGATGACCTGATCCCCCCTGCGAACGGCCGACATCGGAATCGGGTGAGGTCGCTGGCGGCCCCCCATCATCTGCTGCGTCAGCCGCTCGAAACCCGCAAACGGATCGGACATCAATGACATCGGTTCCTCCTCCACTCGTTGCTCGTTCACCGTCGGCTGGTCACCGCGGTGATATGCACCAGTTCCTGGAGATCGCCGCATCGGTACAGACGGCGATCCGGCAGTCGCTCCGCGCTGCGGCGACTCCTCACCCCTCCTTCACCAGTGGGGTCTCCACGAGATGCTCGGCGACGAACCAGACCTGCATCTCGTGGCAGCGCAGCACCGTGCCCGTGAGCAGGTCGTTCGTGCCGGAATCGCCGTTCTCCGCGGTCTTCTGGATCGCGTCACGCAGCACCCCGATGATGATCTCGTGGTCCTCCAGCAGCTGGGACAGCATGGACGGGACCGCCTGAGCGCCGTCCGGCGGCCGAGGCAGCTCCGTGATCTCCGCGGCATGCCGCGGGTCGCCCACGGACACTCCGCCGAGGCTCTGGATCCGCTCAGCCAGCTCGTCGACCAGCGTCGCCTGCTCGGCCGCATGCTTGTCGGTCAGCAGATGCAGCTGGTAGAAGGTCGGGCCGCGCATCAACCAGTGGTACTTCTTGTAGTGGCTGTGCAGAATCTGCGAGTCGGCCAGGATCCGGTTGAGCAGCTGCACGCTCTGCGCGCGGGTCTCGAGCGACAGGGCGATAGGCAGCTGCCGCAACGTCCGGAACGGTTGGATCTCGGGGCCGTGCTGGTGCAGCCGGGGCTGGCTCGCGCCGGCCACCGGCGGGTCGCCGTCGGGCGAGCGCCCGGAGGTCCGGGTGTCCGGGCTGGTGTTCGTGGCCATGGAACGCTCCTTCCCGCGGACGCGGGCTCGCACCCGCTGACCCCCAATCTGCGCCCCTGCGGGCGAAGAGAGCATGGGCCTGGCGGGGCGAATCCACGGGCGCCGGCGGTACCGGCAGGCGGAAGCCCGTGCGCGGATACGAGTGCTGGAGCACTCGTATCCGC
>JAODNO010000306.1 GCA_025465235.1 Pseudonocardia sp. | reverse complement strand
CGGCCGACAGGCTCGCCCGCGGAATCCAGAACTTCCACATGGACCATCGGGGCTGGCTCGACACGGGGCAGCACTTCACGATCAGCCGCGGCGGGTACGTGCTCGAGGGCAGGCACCGCAGTCTCGAGGTGCTGCGGATCGGCAAGCGGCAGGTCGAGGGCGCGCACTGCACGGGGCAGAACGTCGTTGCGGTCGGCATCGAGAACGAGGGCACGTACACCGCGGCCCAGCCGCCCGGGCAGCTGTGGAACCGGCTCCGCGACCTGTGCGCCTACATCTGCCAGCAGTACGGGATCACCCCGACCGAGATCTTCGGTCACCGCGACTTCAAGGACACCGCCTGTCCGGGGGACGTCCTCTACGGGATGCTGCCGCAGTTGCGGACCGAGGTCGCAGGCGTGCTGGGTCAGCGCCTGAGCGGACGTGTCGCCGTCAAGGAGTCGTGGCCACTGCTGCGCGTCGCCGACCGCGGGCCTGCCGTGCTCGCCGCGCAGCACCTGCTCCGGGCGGTCGGAATGACCGAGGTGGCGACGGACGGGAACTTCGACCGTCCAACCGCCGACGCCGTACGTCGTTTCCAGGCCGCCCACGGCACCGAGGAGGTCAACGGCATGATCGGCGGCGAGTCGTGGCCGTTGCTGGTGCGCGCGGTCCGGCCGGGGGAGGACGGCGAGGCGGCCCGGGCGGCGCGCGCGCTCGTCAGGGCCGACACCGCGCGGACCGAGTCCCTCCTCGGGGCCGAGGACTGGCAGCGGCTCCTCTCCGCCACGACACTGTCGCGCTGACCCGGAGTCCGACCCGGGCCTGCCCGGAGTCCGGGGTCACCAGCCACGGGACCCGTCGGTCCAGAGCTTCCAGGGAGCATTGCCCGTCGCCCAGTGCCTGTTGAGCCACTCGTAGTCCTTGTAGGTGTCCATCGCGGCCCAGAAGCCTTCGTGCATGTTCACGGTGAGTTGCTGGTCACGGGCCAGCTGCTGCAGCGGCGCCGCTTCGAGGAACAGGTCCTCGCTGTCATCGAGGTAGTCGTCGAGGAACGACCGTTCGAACACGAAATACCCCCCACTGACCCAGCCGTTGACATGTGTGGGTTTTTCGTTGAATTCCGCGACGACGTCCCCGTCGACCTGCATCTCGCCGAACTTCGACGTCGGGTGCACCCCGGTCACGGTGCCGACGCGGCCGCCCGCCTCATGGACCTTGACCAGGTTCTCGATGTCCACGGCGCTCACTCCGTCGCCGTAGGTGACCATGAACTGCGGCGTGTCGATGTACTGCCGGATGCGGCGCAGGCGCGCACCGGTGCCCGCGGCAAGGCCGGTCTCGGCGAAGGTGATCTCCCAGTTCTCGTCCGCCACACCGTTGCGGAACTGCGGCTGGTGGTCGCCCTTGGACAGGGACAGCGTGAAGTCGGAGGTGTGGGCACGGTAGTCCAGGAAGAACTGCTTGAACGCCCAGCCCTTGTAGCCCAGGCACAGGACGAACCGCCGGAAGCCGTAGTGGCTGTAGAGCTTCATGATGTGCCACAGGATCGGTCGGCCGCCGATCTCGACCATACCCTTGGGCAGACGCTCGCTGACCTCACGGATGCGCGTGCCCTGTCCTCCGCAAAGGATTACGACCGGAATGTCGGATTGGTCCATCTGGGAGCGTTCCCTCCGCCGTATCTGTGCGCCTCTGTCCGTTTTTGGGGACAGTGCGAGAACGACCACTTCGTAGTGGATGAACTGATCATCCGGCAACTCGGAGGAGTGTGACCCTGTGCACTAAAGCGCCCATTTAGGGTCTCCTTTGTCACGATGTGTAGCCGGTGAAGGCGTGCCGGGCGCAGCACCGGCAGCGAGCCGAGCTGTGCGGATATCGGATTTCCATGCCCCAAACGGCGTACATCGGACCGGTGCACGGCACTGCGGAGAGGAGACGCTGGCCACTCTGAGTACGCTCACCTGCGCCCATCGAACAGACCATGCCGGGGGTCAGCTGGTGACGACGCGAACGCAGCCGGCCCCTGTGGTCGCGTCGGAAGCTGCGGTGTCCGGATCCCCGGCCGCCCGGCGGCTCCTCCGTGAGGTGGCCGCCGGCTCCCCCGGTGTCCGCAGGGTCGACATCATCGGCCCTGGTGGGCACGGCAAGACCGTGCTCCTCGACGTGATGTCCGCCGCGTTCCGGGACGCGGGCATCCTCGTCCGTCGGGACGTCCCGCCGGCAGGGGAGCCGCTCGCACCGGACGGCGCGCTGCTGGTCGACGACACTCACCTGCTGACCCCGGCCGAGTTGGACCGGCTTGTGGGGCTGGCCACAGGCCCGGACGGCTACCTAGTCGTGGCGCACCGGCCGTGGCCGAGGCCGACCGGCACGGCCGCCCTCGGTGCGGCGCTGGCTGCGAGCAGGCCGCCGGTCGTGCTCGACGCTCTCGACCGCGCCGGTGTCGCCGCGCGGGCTGCGCTTCTGCTGGGCGGACGGACCGGCTCACCCCAGCACCCTCCCGCCGACCTGGTCGACCGGGTGCTGGCCCAGACAGCCGGGCTGCCGGCGCTGGTCGACAGGCTGCTGGCCGCGCTCGTCGAGCAGGCGGGCCCCGACCGCACCCGGATCGGCCCGCCCTCCCAGCCGCCGCCGGGGCTGCTCGCCCAGCTCGGCTACGTCGTGCACGGCCTGGGTCCCGGCGTGCGTGGGCTGCTCCTGGCTCGCGCACTCGGTGCGCCGCTGGAGGCCGAGGTGCTCGTCCCGTTGCTCGGGCTGCCCGACGCCGACGGCGCAGTGCGTCTGGACGAACTGCTGGAGGCGGCCAGGGCGGCCGGCCTGCTGACGGCCGACGGCCTCCCGGTGCCGCTGGTGTCGGCCTCGGTGGTGGCGCGCACGCCGCAGGCGTCGCATGTGGAGATGCGGCGGGCCCTGGCCGAGATCGAGCTGAACCGCGGGGGCAACGTGCTCGCCGCCGCCCGGGGCCTGCTCGGAACGGGTGCAAGCGGAGCGAGGGTGGCCGCAGTGTTCACCGCGGCCGCCGAGGAGGCGCTCCGGACGGGCGCACCGGCGGCGGGCGAGTTCTTCGCGGCAGCCGTGCGTGCGGGCTCACCGGCGCTGGAGCTGGCTGCGCGGCGGGCGGAGGCCGCCATGCTGGCCGGCGACCTCGACCTGGCCCTGACCCAGGCCGACCAGGTGCTGTCCGATCCCGGGCAGGTGCCGCCCGCCGATGCCGTGCGGGCAGGTACCGTGGCGGCCGCCGTCCTCGCCCGCCGCGGCATGCTCGCCCGCAGTGCGGAGCTGTACCGCTGGATGGGCACGGCCTCGATGGGCAGCGCGGCGGTGCTGGCGGTGCCGGCGTTGATCGGTACGGGCGCACTCGACGAGGCACGAGAGGTGCTGCGGGGACCGGTCCAGGCACCCGGCACGCCGCCCCGCCCGCCGACACTCCTTGCGGGCGCCGAGGAGCTGATGGCGAAGGGTGCGTACGACTCCGTCGCCGGATCGCCGACCGCGGCGCTGTCGCAGCTGACGCGCGCCGCGTCGTTGCTGGAGTCCTCGCACCGTGCGGCGCTGCTGCCGGACACCCCTGCCGCGCTGGCCGCGCTCGTCGCGGTGCACTGCGGTGAGCTCGATGTCGCCCAGTCGGTGTTGGAGCGAGCGGTCCGGGTGGGGCTCGGCGGCCGCAGCGCCGACACGCGGCACCGGTTGCTGCTCGGCTGGATCGCGCTCTTCCGAGGGGCAACGCCCGCCGCACGCTCGGCGCTCGCGGTGGCGTCGCCACCGGGCGCGCAGCTCGAGCCCCGTGACGAGTTCCTCGCCGCTGCGCTGGACGTGGCGCTGACCCGCCGCACCGGTGACCTCGCGTCGCTGATGCCGGCATGGGGCCGAGCCCGCGAGGCGATCGTTCGACACCCCGTGGACCTGTTCGTGCTGCAACAGCTCGGCGAGCTGTCGATCGCGGCCACGAGGCTGCGTGAGTCGAGCTGGGTGCGCCCCCACCTCGACGAAGCGGCAGAGCTGCTGGCCAGCCTCGGGAATCCCGCGCTGTGGGCTGCACCGCTGTACTGGTCGGCGCTGCAGGCGGCGATCCTGTCCGAGAGTCGCGAGGACGCGCAGCGGCATGCCGCTGCGCTGGAGAAGGCGGCAGGTGCCAGTCGGTACACGGCGGCGATGGCGGCCGCGGCTCCCCACTGGGTGCGCCTGCTGGACTCGGAGGTGGACGCGACCGCCGTCGAGGCGGCGGCCCGCGGGCTGCACTCGGTGGGGCTGGCCTGGGAGGGCGGGAAGCTGGCAGGCCAGGCGGCGATCCGCACCCGCGACCGCAAGGCGAT
>JAODNO010000304.1 GCA_025465235.1 Pseudonocardia sp. | reverse complement strand
GCCGGCGTCACCGTGCACAACCCGGACCTGCACATCGCCACGCTCAACGACAAGGGCCGCCTCGAGGTGGAGCTCGTCGTCGAGCGGGGCCGCGGCTACGTCCCGGCCATGCAGAACAAGGTCACCGGCGCCGAGATCGGCCGGATCCCGGTCGACTCGATCTACTCGCCGGTGCTCAAGGTGACCTACAAGGTCGAGGCCACCCGCGTCGAGCAGCGCACCGACTTCGACAAGCTGGTGCTCGACGTGGAGACCAAGCCCTCGATCACCCCGCGGGACGCGCTGGCCTCGGCCGGCAAGACCCTCGTCGAGCTGTTCGGGCTCGCGCGGGAGCTGAACGTCGACGCCGAGGGCAGCGAGATCGGCCCGTCGCCGCAGGAGGCCGACACCATCGCCGCCTTCGCGATGCCGATCGAGGAGCTGGACCTCACCGTCCGCTCCTACAACTGCCTCAAGCGTGAGGGCATCCACACCGTGGGTGAGCTGGTGGGCCGCAGTGAGGCCGACCTGCTCGACATCCGCAACTTCGGTGCGAAGTCGATCGACGAGGTCAAGATGAAGCTCGTCGGCCTCGGGCTCGCGCTGAAGGACAGCCCGCCCGGATTCGACCCGTCGGCCGCGGCCGCCGAGTACGGCTCCGACGGGTTCGACCCCGAGACCTTCGGGGACGACGGCCAGGACTACGCAGAAACGGAGCAGCTGTAGCCATGCCTCAGCCCACCAAGGGGCCCCGTCTCGGCGGGTCGCCGGCGCACCAGCGGCTGATCCTGGCCAACCTGGCCACCGCGCTGTTCGAGCACGGCCGGATCACCACGACCGAGGCGAAGGCGCGGCGGCTCCGGCCCTACGCCGAGCGCCTGATCACCAAGGCCAAGCGCGGCGACCTGCACAACCGTCGCGAGATCCAGAAGGTGATCCGCGACAAGACGATCGTGCACCGGCTCATCGCCGACATCGGTCCGTTCTTCGCCGACCGCGAGGGCGGCTACACGCGGATCACCAAGACGCTGCCGCGCAAGGGCGACAACGCCCCCATGGCAGTGATCGAATTGGTCCAGCAGAAGACGGTCACCGACGAGGCCGAGCGCGCTCGTCGTGTCGCGTCGTCGCAGCAGAGGGCCGCTTCCGCCCCCGCTGAGACCGTGGCCACCCCGGCCGACGACACGGCAGGCGAGGAGAGCACCTCCACCACGGAGGCGCCGTACGGCGAGGGCAGCCACGCTCCGCTGGACGACCCGACGGAGGCCCCCGAGGGCTTCCCGGTCAAGGGCAACGAGGACTCGAAGCTGTACCACGTGGCCGGGTCGTCGCACTACGACCGCACCGAGGCCGAGGTCTGGTTCGCGTCCGCGGAGGCCGCAGAGGCCGCCGGGTTCGAGCTGCCCCCGTCGCAGCGTGAGGACGACTCCACCGAGGAGTCCTGATAGTTCCGCAGCACCCGCATGACCCCGTCGAGCCCGCCGTCCTCAGCGACGGCGGGCTCGCGGGCGTTCCGGGGCAGCTCGACCTCGGAGAAGGGGCGACTCGGGGGCGGGAAACGGGCGACTCGCGGAGGTTTCGGCTCGATCTCGGGTATGACGGCACGGAGTTCTCCGGGTGGGCGATGCAGCCGGGGCGCCGGACCGTGTGCGGGGTGCTCACCGAGGCGCTGTCCACGGTGCTGCGGGAGCCGGTGTCGCTGACCGTGGCCGGGCGCACCGACGCCGGGGTGCACGCCGCCGGGCAGGTAGCACACGCCGACCTCCCGGCCGAGCTCGACGCGCAGTGGCTGGTTCGCAGGCTGGCCCGGCTGCTGCCGCCCGACGTCAGGGTGCGGGCGGTGACACCCGTTCCCGCTGCCTTCGACGCGCGGTTCTCCGCACTGCGCAGGCACTACCGCTACCGCGTGGCCACCGCCCCGCACGGGGCGGAACCCCTGCGCGCCCGCGACACCCTGTCCTGGCCGCACCCGCTCGATCTCGCGGCGGTGGTGGCAGCGTCCGACCGCCTCCTCGGCGAGCACGACTTCGCCGCGTTCTGCAAGCGCCGTGAGGGAGCCACCACGGTGCGGGCGCTGCAGCAGCTGTCCTGGGCGTCGGCCGACGACGGCGTGGTGGAAGCCGCGGTCTCCGCCGACGCCTTCTGCCACTCGATGGTGCGGAGCCTGGTCGGGGCGCTGCTCGACGTCGGCCGCGGCCGACGGGCGGTGGCGTGGCCCGCGGAGCTGCTGACGCGCCGCGAACGTGCGAGCGACGTGCCCGTCGCGCCCGCCCACGGTCTGACGCTGGTCGCCGTGGACTACCCGCCCGCCGCGGAGCTCGCGGCTCGTGCGCATGCCACTCGTCGCCTACGCGTGCCCGGCGGGTCGTAGGTCGGCCGGTCCGTCCGGCGGGCCTCCCCCCGGTGCCGCGGAGCGAACGGCGTTTCGTCCGCGCTACGAAGTGCGGTGTGGTGGCAGCGCCTGTTGCGGCGCGCCCGGCTCGCCCCGCAGAGTAGGGCCGTGACCACGCAGTTCGATCCACGGGTGTCCGATCCGGCGGTGCTGCTCGACGTCGCACTCGCCGAGGCCCGCGCAGGCCTCGCCGAGGGAGGCATCCCCATCGGAGCGGCGCTGTTCGCCGCCGACGGCACTCTGCTGGGCAGGGGGCGCAACCGCCGTGTGCAGGACGACGACCCGTCCATGCATGCCGAGACCGCGGCGTTCCGGGCGGCCGGGCGGCAGCGCGACTACCGTTCGACGATCATGGTGACGACGCTGTCCCCGTGCTGGTACTGCTCCGGCCTGGTACGCCAGTTCGGCATCGGCTCGGTGCTGGTCGGCGAGGCCCGCACCTTCCACGGCGGGCACGACTGGCTCACCGAGCACGGCGTCGCCGTCACGGTGCTCGACGACGACCGGTGTGCGGATCTCATGGCCGACTTCATCGCCGCCCGCCCGGAGCTGTGGCACGAGGACATCGGGGAGCCCTCATGATCCCGACCATCGACTTGGCGGCGTGGCGGGCCGGCGACGCCGCCACGGGTCCTGCCGTTGACTCCGCACTGCAGCAGGCCGGGTTCCTGCTGGTTACCGGGCACGGCGTGGACGAGGTACTGCGCACCGAGGTGCGCAACGCCGCGCGCCGGTTCTTCGCGCTGCCCGCCGAGGTCAAGGCCCGGTACGCGGTGCGGATCGGCGGCCGTGGCTGGCTCGCTCCCGGCGTCGAGGCCAACGGGAACGTCGAGGGCACCGAGACGCCGCCCGACCTCAAGGAGTCCTTCGCCGTCGGGCCGGACACGCCGACCGGCGACCCGGAGGTGGACGGCGTGTGGTTCCCGCCGAACGTGTGGCCTGCCGAGGTGCCGGAGCTGCACCACGCCGTCGACCGGTATCTGGCGGCGATGACCGCGGTGTCCCGCGACTTACTGGAGCTGTGCGCCGACGCTCTCCGCCTCCCTCGCGAGACCCTCACCGCGCTCGCCTCCCACCCGACGTGGACGTTCAACATCAACCGGTACCCACCGCTCACGGAGGTCGGGCAGCCGGCGCCGGGGCAGTACCGGATCGGCCCGCATACCGACTTCGGCACCGTCACCGTGCTGGACCGGGAGCCGGGCGCCGGCGGCCTGCAGGTCGACTGCTCCGATGGCAACGGGGACCGCACCGGCTGGGCCGATGCCCCCTACGACCCCGCCGCGCTCACCGTCAACATCGGCGACCTGCTCGCGCACTGGACCGGCCTGCGCTGGCGCTCCGGGCGGCACCGGGTGCTGCCGCCACAGCCGGACTCGCCGAACGAGGAGCTCATCTCGCTGGTGTTCTTCTTCGAGCTCGACCACGACGCGCTGGTCACTCCGCTCGCACCGCCGATCGGCCGCCGGACGGACCTCCCGCCCGTCGTCTCCGCGCCGTTCCTGCGCGAGCGGCTCGACGCGATCTCGGTGGGGTAGGGCCGCGAGTTTCGCCGAACGCCCGCGGGGTGGTGATCCGCGCGGCTAGCGTCAGACCGTGCCGCGAACGAGCGCCGTGCGGGCCCCGGCCACCCGTGACCAGGTGGACGCGTACCGGTTCGGTCTGCGCCGCCTCGAGGCGGCGCTGGTGCGGGGCGATCCGGTACCGCTGCACGAGCAGGTCCGGTCGCAGCGCCGCGCGGCGCTGGCCGGGGTGGCGCTGGGGTTGCTCGGGCTCTGCGGCACGGCCGTTCTCGCGAAGGTGGTGCCGGAGCCGAACTGGACGCAGCAGGCGGTGGTCGTCGGCGCGGGGTCGGGCGCGATGTACGTGGTGGCGCACGGGCCGGACAGGCTCGTCCCGGTCGCCAACCTCCCGGCCGCCCGGCTCGTGCTGGCGGCGCTGCGCAGTGGCGGCAGCACGGGAGCCGACCCGGCAACCGCCACCCCTGTCACGGTGCCGGACGCCGCGCTCGACACCGCGGCTCGCACACCGACCGCTGCGGTCCCGGGCGCGGTTGCCGTCCGGCCGGATGGTCCCGCCGTCCCGCCGAGGTGGGCGGTGTGCGACCGAACCACGGCTGACGGCCACCTCGTCCGCACCACGGTGGTGGCGGGGATGGAGCCACCTGAACCCATGGCGCCGGGCGACGGGGTGCTGCTCGACGGACCGGACGGCGCCACCTGGCTGGTGACGGCAGGCCATCGGCACCGCGTCGACACCGGCGACGGCAGGGTGATGGCCGCGTTCGGGCTCACGGCCCGCGTTCCCCGTGCGGCCGCTCCCGACCTGGTGTCCTTGCTGCCCGAGGGGCCTGTGCTGGCCACGCCGGAGGTGCCTGGACGCGGCGGTCCCGCCCCACGCGGGGTGCCGGGGCGGATCGGCGACGTCCTGGTCGCCCATCCCGTGGGGGGCGCCGCGCGGCACTTCGTCGTGTTGGCGGGCGGGCTGCAGGAGGTGCCGGACGTCGTCGCCGAGCTGCTGCGGGTGGCCTCGGGCGCTTCACGGGCCGTACCCATCGATGCCGACGAGCTGGCCGGTGCGGCGCTCGTCGACCACGTGCCGGTGGACGGGTGGCCCGTTGGTGCGCCCCGGCTCCGCGAGCCCGCCGAGTCGCCGGTGACTTGCTGGACCTGGACGGCGAACGGTGATCCGCCAGGTGACGTGTGGGTGGGCGCGGCGGAGCCGCTGCCGGCGACCACCCCGCCTGTGGCATTGGCGCAGGCCGACGGGCCGGGGAACCGGGTGGACGCGGTCGCCGTAGGCCCCGGTGGCCCTGTGCGTGCGGCCGGGCCAGGACGGCCGCCCGGCGCGGGACCGGTGTGGCTCGTGGCGGCCACCGGCGTGACCTTCGGGGTAGCCGACGATTCCACCGCCGCGGCTCTGGGGATCACTGCGGCCGAGGCGGCGCCCGAGGCGGCGCTGCGCCTGCTGCCGACCGGTCCGGCCCTGGACCTGGCCGCTGCGGGCCGGGTGGTGGACGTGCTGCCGTTCGGCTGACCGGCCCTGACGGCTGTCGGACGCTCAGCGCGGCCGGCGCGAGCGACGGCGCAGCAGCACGGCGGCCACGGCTCCCGTCGCGAGCAGCAGGCCGGCCGCGACGATGTCGAGCGGTGAGCTCGACGGGGCCGCTGCCGGGCGCGGTGCGGCGCCGGCCAGTTGGGCGACCGCGATCCCGGCGACCGGCCGCGCGGGGAGTTCGAGCACGGCGGGCACCGCGGTGAGCGCGGCGACCGGGTCGATCACGCCGTGACCCAGCCGGCCGTCGCGGCGCCGGGCCGGGCGGCGCGCCGTGGCGAGGATGCGGTCTGCCACCTGCTTCGCGCTCAGCTCCGGGAACCTCTCGCGCACCAGCGCGGCCAGGCCGGCGACCCAGGGTGCAGCGAAACTCGTGCCGTCGACGCCGGTGGTGGTCGTGCCGCCGCCGACGGCCAGCGAGCGCAGCCCCGTACCGGGTGCGGCGACGTCGACCCACGGCCCGGGCACCGTGAACGGCGCCGGAGCGTCGTCCGGGCCGACGGCGCCCACAGCGAGCAGCTCGTCGTCGTACCAGCCAGGGAGCGACACCTGGCCGGATCCCGGCTCGGTGCACGACCCGGAGCCCACGTTCCCCGCCGCCGCCACGACGACGACGTCGGCATCGGCCGCGAACCGCAGCGCGGCGTGCAGGCCGGCACCGGCCACGGCTGCCTCGCCGGCGGCCAAACAGACCGCCTCGGAGATGTTGATGACGCCCGCACCCTCCCGCACCGCAAGCACGACCGCCTCGGCAAGGGTCTCGGTGTCGCCCGCCGCACGGGACGTGCCGTCCGGCGCCGGCACCTCGAACGACGGGCTCGACTGGCGGATTGCGAGCAGTCGCGCGCCGGGTGCGATCCCGATCGGCGCGCCGCTCCGACCACCTGGTTCCGGCTCCGGGGCCGCAGCGAGCAGGCCGGCAACGGCGGTGCCGTGCCCGTCGCAGTCGTCGAGGCCGTCACCGCCGGTGAGGTAGTCCCCGCCGCCGCGCAATCGGTCGCCGAGCAGCCGGTGCGGGAACACCCCGGTGTCGATCACGGCGATGAGCACGCCTCGGCCGGTGGCCAGGCGGTGTACGCCGGACAGCTGGAGGCGGGTGGCGGTCTCGGCGTCAGCGGGCCCGTCGTCGCGCAATGGTGGGGTGCAGCGACCGGGAGCGCGCAGCCCGGGCGCCGGCCCCGGCGGACGTCCTGCGGGTGGCTCGACACGGACCGGGGGCGGCGATGGCGGCACGGGGTCGGCGGCGGCGGGAACTGCAGGCCAGGTGAGCGCCAGCGCTGTCGCGACCGCGCAGGCCGCCCGTCTCACAGGCCTCGGACCAGTCGGAACACGTCCATCGCCGCGAGCGCCAGCGGGATCGTGGCGGCGACGAGCACGCCCTCCAGCAGGTCGACCGCCCGCCGCGAGACGGGAGAGCCCATCGGGCGGGTACGGCCGAGGATGACCGCCCCGCCCGCCGCCGCGACGAGCAGGGCGCCTGCGACGAGGGGCCGGACAACGGCACCCGCCTGCACCACGACCAGCCCCGCGAGCGCCACGGCCGCGGTGATCGCGCTCGCCAGCATGATGCGGGCCGGTAGCCGGTCGGCGAAGCTCCTGGCCCGCAGGGCGAGCACCACCACGGTGACCGCCGCGAGGGCCAACCCGGCCCAGCCGCCTGCGCCGGCGACCGGGAGCGTGGCCCCAGCCGCCACCACGGCGCAGCCGCCTGCCAACCCGGCGAGGTAGCCGCGGGCCAGGTCGGCCCGCTCCGCGAGCTCGGCAGCCGGCAGCAGGTCCGGCCCGGTGTCGGCATCCACCAACTCGCCGCCGTCGGCGGGCACGACCGGCCGGGGCAGACCGGCGAGCCGCAACGCGGCCCGCGGCAGGAACGGGCCTATGACGAGGGCGACTGCGCCGAAGCCGGCCGCCACCGCGGTGGGAGCGACGCCGAAACGCAGCACGACCATCGTGGCCGCCCCGACCGGCACTGCGGCCACCACGATTCCGACGAGTACGGGCGCGACCACGCGGAGCGCGATCTGGGCCACCGCCGCCGTGGTGCCCGCCGCTGCCGTGGCCAGCAGCAGTTGGGCGGCGCCGGAGGACTGCGCCAGGGCTGCCCATCCCGCGGCGGCCGCCAGCGGAACGGCCGTCAGCGCGGCGGTGCTCGCGGGCAGGTGGAGGAAACCTCCCTCGGGCTCGTCGCTCGTGGCCCGGCGCGCCAGCCGCGCCGCCTGGGCCACCGCGACGGCGGCCG
>JAODNO010000292.1 GCA_025465235.1 Pseudonocardia sp. | reverse complement strand
ACCTGACCACGTGGACAAGTCCTACCGCCCCAGCTTCCTCCGCACCGCCGGAACGACCGGCAAGCCGCGAAACGACCACCGACTGGGAGATGACCGAGATGACCGAGACGACAACCTCGACATCGCTGCTCGACCTGCTACTCAGCCTGTTCCGAAGCCCGGAAGCCCTCGCCGCCTACAAGGAGGACCCCCAGGGATTCCTCTCCTCCTGCGTCAACATCTCGCCTGCCGACGTTCGCGACGCCCTCGTGCTGCTCGAGGACAGTCAGGAGGCCGAGTTCAGCCGGGACTACAACACCGGCCCCAGCCACACCAGCGGCAGCTACGTCAGCGGGAACCACGTCCAGGTGCCCCCGCCGCCGCCCCCGCCGGAGAGGCACGTCGGTGAGAGCGACCACGAGGCCGCAGTCCGCTACCTGAACACCTACATCACCAACAACTACGTGGACGACCGCGACACGGTCATCGACAACTCGGTCAAGCAGCAGATCGACACCGGCGGGGGCGACTTCGACCAGGACATCGACATCGACTCCGTCGCCGCCACTGGTGACGGCGCGGTCGCAGCGGGCGGGGACATCGAGGACTCGACTGTGGTCGCCGGCGACGGCAACCAGGTCGGCGACGGCAACATCAGGGGCGACGGGAACGTGGTCGGCGACAACAACGACGTCATCCGCGGCGACGACAACACCGCCGCCTTCGGCAACGGCGACGCGAACACCGCCTCATTTGAGGACGTCAAGGCGACCGACGGCGGGGCGCTGGCGGTCGGCGGCAACGCCGCCGGCGGCAACGCCGCCGACGGCTCCTTCAACGAGGCGGAGACCACGACCACCACCACCACCGAGTACGACGACTCGTTCAACCAGGACACCGGCTCCGCGTCGGACTCCTTCAACCAGTTCTCGTCGGGAACCGACGTCGACTCACACAACAGCACGGACAACGACGTGCAGAGCCACAACGATCTCGCCCTCGACTCCTGACCGCGTTCACCGTTCGCCGGTAGGCCGACGCCGCCCCGCCACCTCGGGTGATCCCGTGAACGTGGCGGGGCCGGGCCTCAGGTGACGTGGACGTGATCGGGATCGGTGAGCGCCGCGTCCAACCGCACGCGAACGCCGGGGTGGATCGGGAGCCGATCGAGCCGATCCGGGGACATCCAGCCCACCTGCGCTGTCTCCTCACAGTCGGGTCGGGCACCACCGGCCCGCGGTCGCGCGTGGAAGCACACCGCAAACTGCTGGCGCACCTCCCCGGTGGAGTAGGCGATCACATATCCGGGATCGGTGTAGATCCCGGATACCCCCGTGACGATGATCAGCACCCCGGTCTCCTCCTCGACCTCGCGCCGTACCGCGTCCGGCGCCGATTCGCCCACCTCCACCGAGCCACCGGGAATCTCCCAGTTACCGGTGTCCGCGCGACGGCACAGCAGGATCCGGCCTGCGTCGTCCCGCACGACGGCGAACGCCGCCGGCACCAGGACGTTCGGCGGAGGTGCCGAGGGATCGTGGAAATACTCCAGCCTCATCCTCACGCGGTCAGGATGACACCGGGCCGCTCCGCAGGGGGTTGAGATGAGCGAGCGGTGGGAACCGGCCAGGCCGCTCGTCCTGCTCGAAGAGGGCCAGCGCGGAGCCCACGATGCGCGGGTCCGGCGTCCCGACGATCTCCGAGTCCTTGTCGGGATAGTCGAAGCGGTTCAGCACGTGGCGCATGGCCTCGAGTCGGGCGCGCTTCTTGTCGTTGCCCTTGATGACCGTCCAGGGCGCGTCGGCGGTGTCGGTGTAGAACAGCATCGCCTCCTTCGCCTCGGTGTACTCGTCCCACCTGTCGAGCGCGGCGAGATCGGTCGGGCTCAGCTTCCACTGCCGGACGGGGTCGATCTGGCGGATGATGAAGCGGGTCCGCTGTTCGCCGCGGGACACTGAGAACCACAGTTTGATCAGGTGGATGTGGCTGCGGACGAGCATGCGCTCCAGCTCCGGCACCTCGCGCAGGAACTCCATGTAGTCCCGGGCATCGGTGAAGCCCATCACCCGTTCCACGCCCGCGCGGGTGTACCAGCTGCGGTCGAACAGGACGATCTCCCCGGCGGCCGGCAGGTGGACGATGTAGCGCTGGAAGTACCACTGCGTCGCCTCCCGTTCGGAGGGTTTGGCCAGCGCCACGACCCTCGCGCCGCGGGGGTTCAGATGCTCCATGAACCGCTTGATCGTGCTGCCCTTCCCCGCGGCGTCGCGGCCCTCGAACAGAATGACGATCTTCTGTCCGGTGTCCTTCACCCAGTACTGCAGCTTGAGTAGCTCGATCTGCAGCGGACGCTTGAGCCGGTCGTACTCGTCCCGGGACATCCGCTCGTCATACGGATAGCCCTCCCGCCAGGTCTCGATCGGCTCGCCGTCGGGACCGATGAGGATCGGGTCGTCGTCGGCGCTGTCGACCACCCGCATGTCGTCGATGTGGTCGAACACGTTCAGGTCGCCCAGGCCGGGCACCGGAGGACGGGTGCTGAACCCGTCATCGGTGGAGGCCATTCCGTCGCGCTCCGACCGTGTCGAGGGGGCCTGCGAAGGCGAGTTCTTGCGCGACGAAACGTCCTTCGGCGCCGTCGACCTCTTCCCGGCTCCGCCCATCGTCTCCTCCTCGACCCCGGTTCTGCTCCAGCCCACCGGTTACCCGTTCGCGGCGGCAGGTCTACCCGCGGCCCGGCGCGGCGGGTACGAGTCCGGCTACTCGGACGGATACCGAGAGAGCAACGGTCGCGCTGGGTCATCCGCACCAACCGGGGCGACCACTTCACAGCTCGGTTCGTCGCATGGGAACCGGACCGCTGCACGTCCCGAAACTGTCGGGAATCCCCGGTATCGACGCCTCAGGGGCACCCGTTCCACACCAGCCGATGGGACTACTACACCGGCGGCGATCCCTCGGGTGCCCCGATGGAGAAGCTGGCCGACACGCGGGTGGCCTTCATCGGCACCGGCGCGACGGCGGGCAGTGCGTGCCCCACCTGGCCCGGGCGTGCCGGGACCTGTTCGTATTCCAGCGCACGCCGTCGTCGCTCGATGTCCGCGGCAACCACCCGATCGACCCCGAGTGGTTCGCCCCGGTCACGACCCCCGGCTCCCAGCAGCGCTGGCTGGAGAACTTCACGGCCAACCAGAACTGCGGCGCGGTCGACGAGGACCTGGTGATGGACGGCTCGTCGAGGACCCGGCCACGGCCGGGAACCTCAAGGCGTGGTACCGCAAGCTGTGCAAGCGGCCGTGCTTTCACGACGAGTACCTGCAGGCCTACAACATGCCCGGCACGCACCTGGTCGACACGGACGGCGAGGGCGTGGAGCGGATCACCGAGAACGGGGTCGCGGTGGCCGGCACCGATTACCGGTCGAGATCATCTACGCCTCCGGCTTCGAGGTGGGCACCCCGTACACCCGGAGTACCGGTACGACCTGACCGGGCGCGACGGCATCACGCCGTCCGGGCACCGGGCCGACGGCATGCGGACGTTGCACGGCGTCCACGTCCGCGGCTTCCCGAACGCGTTATCGTGCAGCCGACCCAGGGCGCGAAGCTGATCTCCAACGTCCCGCACAACCTCACCGAGTCGGGCCGGACGACCGCGATGACCATCAAGGATGCGCCGGACAACGACGACCGCCCACCTTTCGCGTTCGTGATGATCGAGAGGAGGGCCACCGTCGTCGAGGACCCGCACGCGGTGCTCACCGCGGCGACTCGGATCGCACTGCGCTACGTCGGCCCGGACAAGGCCGACGAGTACGGCCGACTGAACGGCGGCGACGGGATGATGGCGGTACGGATCACCCGGAGAACATCGTGTCGGAGGACAACATCACCGACATCAGCGGCGTCGCTGTGGGAACGACCTGAACGCACCGATGGTGAACATCGGCCTTCGTTGCAGCGCAGGCAGCGCGGCCCGTTGCTGACCGCAGGCGAGTTGGGACTTCAGCGGTTCCCGCGGTTCCCGAACGAACCCTTGACCCACAGCCCGATCTTGTCGCCGAGTAGCGCCCCGCCTATCCCGGCGATGCAGGCGGGCACGAGCATGAGGATGTCAGCTAGCACGAGGTCGTTCTCCTTCAGCTCGAGTGGGGGCTCGAGCAGGTCGGGGGCAGGTCACGCCGAGGCGCGGGGGGCGCGGCGCGGCCTGGGGGTCCGTGTGCGCGCGCCGGTCGCCCGGCGGTCGCCATCACCAATGTGAGCGGTGAGAACGCCTCCGTCGAGACAGGATGGGGCATATCACGTTTTGCTTCGGCCCTGGATCTCGGTTCGAGTGTCAGTCCACGTCGACATCGTCGATCGCCGCAAGCATCTGGGTGAGGACCCGCACACAGGTGTCCAGGTCCGCGCCGGCCACCTGACGCAGCAGTTCGCAACGATCTCCACCAGTTCCTGGGCGGCCGCGTCGTTGACCATGCGTTGCACGAACTGGCGGCTCAGCCGTGGTCACCGATAACGCACCCGATCTCGTCGCGCTGGGGCTGGTGCCTCTCGGCCCGCGATGTGCACGTGACCGAGTTCGATGCCTACCCTGATCGGCGGCCGGGAGATCAGGGCGCGAGGTGCTCCACGAACCAGTCGCGGGCCGGAGCGCTGGAGGCGTCGAAGCCGTCGACGTATGCGTCGAAGTGCCCGCCGGGCAACAACTTCAGCTTCCTCGGCTCCCACGCCTTCTCGTAGGCGCCGACCACCAACTCGGTCGGGGTCAGGACGTCATTCTGGGCC
The DNA here is from genome assembly GCA_025465235.1 of Pseudonocardia sp. Lineage (GTDB taxonomy): Bacteria > Actinomycetota > Actinomycetes > Mycobacteriales > Pseudonocardiaceae > Pseudonocardia. The sequence goes on along the minus strand of JAODNO010000292.1, from coordinate 87 downwards.
GGCAGCATCAGGAGCGGGGTTGGGCTGATGTAGGACACGTAGGAGATGGGCTCGTACACGGTGAACATCTCCACGCTGCGCAGCGTG
>JAODNO010000270.1 GCA_025465235.1 Pseudonocardia sp. | reverse complement strand
GGGCGCGTTTGACCACCCGCGGGTTGCTGCGTGAGCGAGGCTGCGGCATGAGGTGACCCAGGACCTGGGCTCCGATCACGCCGACCAGATCGACGGCACCGGTCATCGTGCGGGTCGCGGACGGGTCCGCCCGCGCGGTGGTGACCGAGCCGATCAGCTCGACCTCGGCGGTGAGGCCGTGCATGAGCGCCGCGCCCTCCAGCATCGCCCGCGCCCGCGCCTCCAGGTCGGCGTCGACGCCGCCGTCGTCGGCGCGGGTCTCCAGCAGCACCTCCGCCGTGTCGGGGACGATGTTGCTCGAGGTCCCGCCCGCTGATCCGGCCGACCGACACCCGCGTCTCGTGCCCGGCCACCCGAGTGAGGCCCTGCAGCGCGATCGTCGCGGACGCCGCGCCGAGCAGCGCGTTGCGCCCGTCCTGTGGTGCCAGCGACGCGTGTGCCGACCGGCCGCGGAACAGCGCCCGCAGCTTGGAGTTGTCCAGTAACCCGTCGATCGACCCGGCGAGCGTGCCGGTGGGCAGCGACAGCCCCAGGTGCAGGGCCACGAACAGGTCGATCCCGTCGGCGAGCCCCGTCGGCGCCATCGCGCGGCCACCGCGGCCGCCCTCCTCGGCGGGCTGGAAGAAGATCGTGACCGAGCCGGCGGGTCGGCCGCGAGCCGCTGCGCGAGCCCCACCGCCATTCCCACGTGCCCGTCGTGCCCGCACGCGTGCATCGCGCCCGGCCAGATCGACGCGAAGCCCTCCCGCGCCGGTCGGTGTCCCGGCCCCGTGGCCTCCAGGATCGGGAGCGCGTCCATGTCGGCGCACAGCCCGACAGCCGGCCCGGGGCGCACGCGGCGCAGCGTGGCTACCACCGCGGTGTGCCCGCCGCGCATTGCGGGCAGGAACCGCGGGTCGCCAGCGGCCGCGGCCGCCCGCTCTTACGCCGCCTCCAGCTCGGCCGCGGGCGGCACCCCCAGCCGTTCGCCCGCCATCATCGCGTCCGGGCCGGTCACGACCTCCCGGGCCAGGTCGGCCAACGTTCCGGCGACCCGGCTCGCGTTCCGGAACTCGGTGAACCCCACCTCCGGATGGGCGTGCAGGTCACGCCGCCACGCCACCGCCGTGGCTGTCTCGTCACCACTCACGACACCGCTCCGATCATGGTCGTCCTACCCGGTCCCATCGGGATGCCGGCGAAGTAGAAGACCGCGAGCATTCAGGCGATCACACCTGTGGACCCAGCGCGCGCAATGCCTCCGACCCGCGCACTGCTGCGGTCAGGTCGGCCAATGCCGCGCCGTGCGCGGATGCCAGCGCAGCGGCGTCCTCGGTCAACGTCGAACGGTCGGCATAACCGCCGTGGTCGAGATAGAGACCCGGGGACAGGACCTGGACGGCGAAGAACCCGGCCAGTACCGAACGCAGGTCGTTCACCGCAAGGAAATGGTGCCCGGTTGCGCCCGTCACCGCGATCGCAGCCACCTTGCCCTGCAGTGGCGCCGTCGTCTCCCCCCACCGTCCCCTCTCGGTCCGTTCCAGGAGGGTCTTGAGCAGCGCGCTGTAGCTGGCCCGGTACACGGGACTCCCGAGCACCACGGCGTCGGCCACGGTGAACGCAGCAACGACCTCCTCGACCGGCACCTCCGACAACTCGAGCAGAGAGGTCGTCGCCCCGGCCTTGGCCGCGCCCGAGAGCACACCGGCGACCGCCGTGCCGGTCCGGCCTCCCGGCTCGAGCCCTCCACCGACACCGACGATCTGTAGCGAGCTCATGCCGTCCTCCTCATGTCCTCGACGCCGTAGCGGCCGCGATGGAACAGCAGCGGGGCCCGACTCGCGTCGGCCTCCAGGTGCTGCACATGCCCGACCGCGATCGTGTGGTCCCCACCGTCGTACTCACGCCACAACCGGCACTCCACCCACGCGCAGACCCCGTCGATCACCGGTGCGCCGGACGGGCTCGGCCGCCAGGCGACTCCGGCGAACTTGTTGGTGTCCGAGCGTGCAAATCCGTTGCTGTACCGCTCGTGGTCATCGGCGAGAACGTTGACGCAGAACACCCCGACGTCACGGATCCGTGGCCATGTCGAGGACGTCCTGGCCGGGGACAACGTCACCAGCGGCGGGTCGAGCGACAGCGACGCGAAGGACTGGCAGGTGAAACCCAGCGGGCCGGCCGGGCCCGACGCGGTCACCACCACCACTCCCGAGGCGAAGTGTCCCAGCACCGCGCGCATTGTTGTGGCGTCGGGCGCAACGACGGTCATCGAACCTCCAGGTAGGGACGGGTGCGAGCAGAAGACAGGCATCCACGGATCTCAGGAGGCAGGTTTTCTCGGGAGGCCCTGCGGGTTGATCTCGGAGGCCGGGACCGATTCGCTGTCGAGGTTCCAGCGGCCGAGTACCTCCTTGTACTTTCCGTCCTCGATCACCGTGTTCAGTGCCTCGTTCACCGCGGTGACCAGCCCGTTGTCCTTCTTGGTCATCGCCGCGATATCGGCCTTGATCTCTCCGCCACCGGAGACGGTCCCGACGATCTTGGTTTTGGCGTTGACTGCAACGTGATACGCGGCGGTGGGGTTGGGCCCGAAGTAGGCGTCAAGCCGACCGGAGTCCAGGGCGAGGTAGTAGTCGCCCTGGCTCTGGTAGAACTGGATGTTCGCCGGGGCCAGGCCTGCCGCCTTGTTCTGCTCGTCCCAGCGCACCAGGATCTGCTCCTGGTTGGTGCCCGAGCTCACGCCGATGTTCAAGCCGGCGATGTCGGCGGGCTGCGCGATCTTCTGCACCTTCCCGGTGACCGGCACCTCGAACGCGAGGGTGTCGACCCGGTAGGTGGCGAAGTCGTACTTGTCCTTGCGCTCCTCGGTCACCGTGATGTTCGAGAATCCGACGTCGTACTGCCCGGACTCCACAGCGAGGAAGAGGTTCTCCCAGGACGTCGGCTGCAGGTCGACCTTCAGGCCCAGCACGTCGGCAACCAGTTGGGCGATGTCGGGTTCGACGCCGATCACGGTGGTGTCGTCGTCGGCGCGGAATGACAGCGGTGGGCTGCCCTGCCCGGTGGTGCCGACCACGAGGCTGCCTCGGTCGCGGATCGCCTGTGGGACCTTCGCTGCGATGTCGTCGACCTTCTCCGCGCGCACCCGGTTCTGCTCAGGGCTGGTGTTCACGGCGACACCGGCGGGTGGCGCCGCCGAGCCGCCCGCCTGGTCGGGGTCGGGGCCGGCACACGCGGCGGCGGCCAGCACCGGGAGCGCGAGCAGTACGGCGGCCAGCCGCAGGCATTTGAGTGACCTCGACACGATTGTTCCTCCAGATGGGCGTGGCACGACGATGCGGCCACGGTGGTGAGCCGGCGGCGGATTCGCGGCCGGGGGCCGTGGTGCGGACGTGTGGAACTGCGGACCGCTAGTGCAGGACCTTCCCCAGGAAGGCTCGGGTGCGTTCCTCGCGCGGCGCGTCGAGCACCTGCGCCGGCGGTCCCTGCTCAACGATCCGGCCGTCGTCGAGGAAGACCACGGTGTCGGCGGCCTCTCGCGCGAAGCCGATCTCGTGGGTGACCACGATCATCGTCATCCCGCTGGCCGCCAGGTCGCGGATCACCGAGAGCACCTCGCCGACCAGTTCCGGGTCGAGCGCGCTCGTCGGCTCGTCGAACAGCATCAGCCGCGGCCGCAGCGCGAGCGCCCGGGCGATCGCCACCCGCTGCTGCTGCCCGCCGGACAG
>JAODNO010000262.1 GCA_025465235.1 Pseudonocardia sp. | reverse complement strand
TGACGTCAGTGGCATGGCCCAGGATCTTCGGACCGATCACGGAGAGCGTCACGCTGATGATGCCGAGGACCACAACGGCGACCGTCCCAGCCCGCTCCGGCGCGAGCCTGCCCATCAGCCGGCGGGCCGACGGTCCGAAGTCCATCGACTTCTCCGCCGGCATCCCAGCCGCAGCCCACGGCGGGCCGCCGCCCCGGCGCGCCGCGGTCATCTCCCGCGCCGCGCGACCGGTGTCGTCGCTCCCCGTGCCCGGGGAGACGGGCGTCGGTGACGTGCTCGGCCTGGTCATGCCACTTCCTCCGCGCTGAACTGGGACGCGACGATCTCGATGTAGGTGGGGCAGGTGGCGAGCAGTTCGTCGTGCGTCCCGATGCCGAGGACCGCACCGTCGTCGAGCACGACGATCTGGTCGGCGTCGCGGATGCTGGCCACCCGCTGGGCGACCACCAGCACCGTCGCCGTTGTGGTGACGGGGCGCAGTGCCGCGCGGAGCCGGGCGTCCGTCGCCAGGTCGAGCGCGGAGAACGAGTCGTCGAACAGGTAGATCTGCGGCGCCCGCACGAGCAGCCGCGCGATCGCGAGGCGTTGGCGCTGGCCGCCCGAGACGTTCGTGCCGCCCTGCGCGATCGGCGCCGCCAGGCCCTCGGGCATGGCCCGCACGAAGTCGGCCGCCTGGGCCACCTCCAGCGCCCCCCACAGCTGCTCGTCCGTGGCATCGGGGTTGCCGTAGCGCAGGTTGCTCGCGACGGTGCCCGAGAACAGGTAGGGCTTCTGCGGCACGATCCCCACCCGGCTCCAGAGGTGCTCGGGCTCGAGGTCCCGCACGTCGACGTCATCGACGAGAACCGCGCCGCTCGTGACGTCGAACAGCCGGGGCACGAGCCCGAGCAGGGTGGTCTTGCCCGCTCCGGTGCTCCCGACGATCCCGGTGGTCGTCCCGGGCCGGGCCGTGAGCGTGACGTCGCGCAGCACGGGCTCGGCCGCGCCCGGGTAGGCGAAGCCGGCGCCGCGCATCTCCAGCACGCCCGTAGCCGCCCGCGGGACGACCGGCCGCTCCGGCAGCGAGACCGACGACGCGGTGTCGAGCACCTCGATGATCCGCTCGGCGCAGACGGCCGCGCGGGGGATCATCATCACCATGAAGGTGGCCATCATGACCGCCATGAGGATCTGGATCAGGTAGGTCAGGAACGCGGTGAGCGCACCGATCTGCATCTGTCCGGCGTCGATCCGGCTCGCGCCGAACCAGAGCACGGCCACGCTGGAGACGTTGAGCACGAGCATGACGATCGGGAAGATCATCGCCATCAGGCGCCCGACCCGCGTCGCGACGGCCGTCAGGTCCGAGTTGGCCCGCGCGAACCGCGCCGTCTCCTCCGGCTCCCGGACGAACGCCCGCACCACCCGGATGCCTGTGATCTGCTCGCGCAGGATGCGGTTCACCTCGTCGATCCGCACCTGCATGCTGCGGAAGCCCGGCACCATCCGCACGATCACCGCGCCGATGGCGAGCACCAGCACCGGGACGCAGACCAGCATCAGCCAGGACAGCTGCGCGTCCTCCTGCAGAGCCATGACCACGCCGCCGAAGCACATGATCGGCGCTGTCACCAGCATCGTGCAGGACAGCAGCACGAGCATCTGCACCTGCTGGACGTCGTTGGTGCCGCGGGTGATCAGCGACGGGGCGCCGAACCGGTTGACCTCACGAGCGGAGAACTCCCCCACCCGGTGGAACAGCGCCGCCCGCACGTCGCGGCCGAACCCCATGGCGGTGCGCGCGCCGACGTACACCGCGGCGATCGAGCACGCGATCTGCACGAGTGCGACGAGCAGCATCCACCCGCCGACACCCACGATGTATTCCGGGTCGCCCTTGGCGATGCCCTGGTCGATGATCTCGGCGTTGAGGCTCGGCAGGTAGAGGGAGGCCATCGTGCCGACCAGCTGCAGCCCGACGACCAGCAGCAACGGTCGGGTGTAGGGGCGCAACCGCTCGCGCAGCAGGCGGATCAGCATGGAGGGTGTTCCTCTGTGTCGGGAGCGGGGAGCGGGGCGGCCAGACCGTCGAGCAGGATCGCGACGATCTGCTCGGGCTCCAGCTGGTGGCCATTGGCGATCATCGGATGGGTGCCGGAGAAGACGAGCAGCCGCAGGACGTGCGCGAGCTGGGTGGCCGGCACCCGCAGTCGACACTCATCGGGTCCGACCAGCTCGACGATCGCCGCCCGGAAGGCGTCGTTGATCTCGGTCGGGTTCGCGGTCGCCGGCGGGTGCCGCGCCGCCGCTGGCCGCCCCTTCCCCTCCGGGGGTCCCGTCCAGCCCAAGGCGTTGAGCAGGCCGAACACCCCGGCCACGCGGCGCTGCAACACCGTGACGGCCGCCGTGAGGCGCTCGCGGAACGGGAGCTCACGGTCGACGGCCGCCAGCTCGCGCAGGGTGGGAGCCGGGTCGAACGCCTCCGCCACCACCGCCTGGACCACCGACTCCTTGTCGGGGAAGACTCGGAAGATGGTGCCCTCGGCGATCCCGGCCGCCCGGGCGATCTGCCGGGTGGTCACCACGGCGCCATGGCGCAGCACGAGCGGCAGCGTGGCCGCGATGATCGCGGCCCGGCGCGCGTCGGGCGCCATACGTGGGGCGCGACCACTCGGAGAAACCACGCGGCGACCGTAAATGAGCGCGCACTCACTAGCAAACGCGTTCCGTCCCCGTCCTGCTACTCAGGGCATGCGGACGATTCGGCTCCTCGCAGAACCGGCGCGCTGCCTGACCGCCTCTGGTGCAGCGGCAACTCCGTCACGGATGTCCGCACCGCTCGACGTCGGCACTCACTCACCTCGAACCGGCACGGCGGGCCGGACGCCCGCAAGCCACGGCCGGAGGATCGGCAGGACGGGCTTGGCCTGCATGGCTCCGGTGTGGTCGAGCCCGTCGAGGACGTGCACCTCCCAGCCGTGGGCCTCCAGCTCTGCGCGCCGCCTGACGAGCGGTCCGGCCATGCTCACCTGCACGCCGCCCCAGCGCTCCCCGTACTCGATCTCGTCCGCCGAGCCCACGAAGCAGAGACGCGGACACGTGACGTGCTGCTGGGCGGCGCGGTCGTCGAAGGTCTGCAGGGCCGTGTACAACGTCATGAACTGGCGGGTCTGCCGCTCGCTCGTCGTCACCTCCACCGATGACCAGTCGGTCCCGTCCGAGCGGGAGTCCGTTCGCGAGTCCGTCGGCACGGCGTCCGCTTCCTCGGACATCCGGTGCGCCGCCGCCGTCACCTGCAGCATCTCGGCGTACGGCCCGTCGATCGGTGGGTAGCCGCCCATGGCGAGCGCCCAGAGCCGGTCGGTGCGGATCGCGAGCTGGAGACCGCAGAGCGCGAGCCACGAGTACCCGTAGTAGGCGAACCGCTCAGCGCCCGCGGCGTCGGCCACGGCGAGGATGTCGCCTGCGACGTTGGCCGGCGTCAGCGTGTCCGGCTTGGGAGCGGCGAGGACGTGGCCCTCATAGTCGAAGGCGACCACCCTGAACGCGTCCGCCAGCCCGTCGACGAGCGCTCGGCCGAGTGCCGGATCGGCTCCCCACCGGCGCATCGCGTCGGCCTGCGGCCCCTCGACCGGTCGAGGATTCACGGGGAGCAGCACCGTAGGACCGTCGCCCCGAACCTCCACGTCGATGCTCGTCCCGTCATGCAGCCGTGCGTGGAACATCGATATTCCTCCCGCGAACTCTTTATAACGTATAGAAATGTCCGCGCTACCCTAGCGCACGACGTGAGGAGTTGCCGTTGTGGCTGTTTTCGCCGGTCAGGGCGATGCCGCCCGGTCGATGCCCCTGCTGTGGCGGGAGAAGGGCGCAGCCGGGCACAGACACGGCCCGGGCCCCAAACCCGGACTGACCGTCGACGCGGTCGTGTCGGCGGCGATCGGGGTGGCCGACGACGCAAACGTGGCCGGACTGTCCATGCGTGCAGTGGCCGAGCGGCTGGGCGTGACGGCGATGGCGCTCTACACCTATGTGCCGGGCAAGAACGAGCTCATCGACCTGATCTACGACGGCGTCCACGCCGAACTGCCCACCGACGACCCGCCGGCCTCGGGGTGGCGCGCGGGGGTCACGGCGTGGGCCGAAGACCTCGTCGCGCTCTACGTGAGACATCCCTGGGCACTGCAGGTGTCGTTCGCGCGGCCGGTGCTCGGCCCGCACGAGCAGGCCGTCCTCGAGGCTCTCGTGCGGATCCTGCGCGAGACGGGTGCGGGCGCCGAGGTGCTACGCCGCGTCGTGAGCGTGCTGTTCCATCTCGTGCGCGGGACGGCCAGGACGATCGCGGAGGCGCGAATCGCGCCGACTGCGGGCAGCACCTCGGAGCAGGAATGGTGGGCCGGCCGGGCGGCGCAGCTGGCCGAGGTCGTGCCCGACTTCGCCGAGCGGTTCCCCCAGACGACGTGGCTCGCGGGCGCGGGTGCGGCGCACACCGGGGACGGCTCGACGCCCTACCTGGAACACGAGGCGCGCGAGGCCCTCGCGATCGGGCTCGCAGTACTGCTGGACGGCCTCGAGGCGGGCACCGTCGCAGTCCCGTCCTGAGGCCGGAGCGCACCACCTTGCCCCTCCCTGGTGACACCGGCGGTTCAAGGATCAGCGCTTTCGCGCTCCTCGCGGGGCATCACGCCGGACCGGCCCCGCGACAGCAGGTGCACCGCCACCGCCGCGAGCAGTGCCAGCCCGGCGACGAGCGTCAGTCGTTGCAGCAGCCCGCCGACCGGCATGAGCACCGCGTTCTGGGCGAAGCCCATGCTCGACAGCACGAAGGCAACAAGCATCGCGGCGCCGGACGCGATGGCGTACCCGGCCCAGCCCCTGCGGCCGGCAGCGGCGAAGCGGTGCGCGAGCACGAAGCAGGCAGCCGGGAAGGCCGTGAAGACCGGGGTCGAGAAGAGGTCGTGGAGGATCCCGCGGGCGGTGCGCACGGGCGCCGTCGGGGTGCCCGGTGGGTAGCCGCCGATCGGGTCGGCGACGAAGAGGCCCGCGCCGATCAGGCCGATCGCGACCAGCCCGATCAGCAGTGGCGCCCACCAGCCGCCACCGGGCAGCGGAGCGAGGCGGAGGCCCACCGCGAACGCGAGCAGCAGCGCACCGGCGACCACGAAGTTGGCACACTGCACCCAGCCCATGTCGCCGATCGCGAGCGAGCTCACCGGGTGCCGCAGGGGGTCGTAGTACGGCCGCACCGCACCCTGGGCCAGGAACGCGGCGACGAAGAGCGCGGGCCCGATCACCCCGCAGGCGAGCAATGACCGCTCGAGGCGGGGAGCACCCATCACGCCGGCAGCTTAAGCACCTACCTCGCGGACGGCGCCCTGCGCCGGAGGCGAGCACAGTAGGCCGGACCCGTCGATCATGAACGGGCCGGGCACAGCAGGGTCAGCAGGTACCGCCGGCTTCCTTCGCCCTGGTTCGGCATCATCTGGCCGTCTTCTCACGGCGCCCGAGAGCGAACACGAACCAGGCGAGGGTGCAGACCGCTGCCGACAGCAGCAGAGCCCATCCGGTGCATGCGGCGATGGCGGCACCCATGACGGCGACGCCGAGGGTGGCACCGACCTGGCGCACGGCGTTGAGCAGACCACCCACCGCACCGGCCGTCCCCCTCGGGGCGACGTTGACCACGGCCGCGACCAGGGCCGGCAGGGCGTAGGAGACGCCGAAGCCGGTCATCACGAGGCCCACCGCGAGCCACACATAGCTCCCGTGGGCGAAGACCGCGCCGGCCAGCACGGCGCCTCCAGCGGCCAGCAGCGCCAGACCGGCCAGGATCGGAGGGCGAGGCCCCATCCGCGCCACGATCTTGCCCGTGAACGGCGGGTTGGCGGCGAAGGGAACGGTCAGCGGCAGGAACGCCAGTCCGGTCTCCAGCGGGTCCAGGTGCTGCTCCTGCTGCAACAGCAGCGGCAGCACGAACAGCCCCCCGGTCAGCGCGAAGTTCACCACCGCGGCGGCCAGCAGCCCGGCCCGCACCCGGCCGGACCGCAGCAGAGCCCGGTTCAGGACCGGCGCCTGGCTGCGGCGCTCCAGGCCCCAGAACGCCAGCACCGACGCCCCGAGCCCCACCAACGACCACACCGCGTGGGCCCATGCCTGCGAACCGGCCGCGATCAGCGCGTCCGTGAACAGGGCCAGCACAGCCGCGGCTGCCAACTGGGCGGGCCAGTCGATCCAGCGGTCACCGCGCGGACAGGCCACCGCCCGGCCCAGCGTCAGCGCCAGCACCACCAGGCCGATGGGCACGTTGACCAGGAAGACCGACCGCCATCCGGCCCCGCCCACCAGGGCACCGCCCGCGATCGGGCCGGCCGCAACGGCCGCACCGCTGATCGCGGCCCACGCCGAGACCGCGCGTGCCCGCGCAGCGGGCTCCGGGTAGAGCTGGGCGATGATCGCCATCGAGGCCGGCAGGCACGCCGCCGCGGCAACCCCGGAGAGTGCACGCAGGAGGACCAGGACCGACAGCCCCGGAGCGAACGCGCTGAGCAAGGACGCGAGCGTGAAGACCGCGATGCCGGCCCGGAAGAGCCGCTCGGCACCGAAGCGGTCTGCCGCCGCCCCCGCCGACAGCAACAGCGCGGCGAACGCCACGGTGTAGCCGGTGGTCGCCCACTGCAGCCCGGCCATCGAGGCGTCGAGAGACGACGCCAGATCAGGCTCGGCGACCGACCGTCATGTCCAGCAGCACCATGAAGTAGCCCAGCGAAATCCCCGCCAGCGCGCGGGCACGCCCGGGATTCGCCGATACCTGGGCGGGTGAGTTCCCAACGGTCATGCCTGAGACAGCTCCCGAAGACAAAGGTGCGGATGATGCGACCCACTGTCGTTTCGGCAGGCCAGCGCCTCCACTGCCTCAGCTGCACGTCCCGTTCGGAATTTCCGAACACTCGCCGCTGTCCCTCTGCGGGTGGAGCTACGCCAACTCAGGACGTTCGAAGCGGTCGTCCGGCACCGGACCGTGACCGACGCCGCCGTCGCGCTCGACCTCGCCCCCTCGTCCGTCTCCCAACAGATCCGGACCCTCGAAGGAGCACTCGGAGTGGACCTGTTCGTGCGCAGCCCCAAAGGAATGGAGCTGACCCCGCCGGAAAACGGCTGCAGGGATGGGCACGATCGCTGCTCGCTCAGGCCGAGCAGGCCATCCGCGACGTCAGAGGCGAACGGCAGTTGCTGCGGCTCGGCGCGCTGGAAACCCTCGCCGGCTCGCACGTGCCCCATGTCCTCTCGCGGCTCGCCGAACGCCGACCCGACATCGACGTCGAGATCCACTCCGAACGAGCCCGTGACGGACTCCTTTCCGACCTGGTCGCGGGACGGCTCGAAGCCGCACTGCTGCTGGACTCCGGCGATGACGTCGGCGGACTCGGCTTCCCGGCCCCCGCCGAACCGCTCGCCTTCATCGACCTCGACCCGGTCCCCCTCGCGCTGGTATCCGCACCGACCCACCCTCTCGCCGCCCGAGCCGCTCTTACCCGCGGTGACCTCAAGCACGAGCGGCTCCTGGTCAACGTCCCTGAATGCTCGTTCTGGATGGCCGGGAACAAGATCCTCGGCTCCGGGCCCGAACGGATCAAAGTCGGAGGTGTCACGGTGATGCGGGCATGGGCCGAACACGGGCTCGGAATCTCACTGCTCCCCCGGTTCGCGGTGGCCGACAGCCTCCGCGCCGGCACTCTGGTCCAACTCGACCTCCCGCTCCCGGATCTCAGCCTGCGGCTCGTCTGGCGAGACGACCAGGAACTGCTGCCCGGCTTGCGCGACATCCTGTACGCCGCAGCCCGCCCCTGAACACCCGAGCGCACCTTCCCGTTGGGGAGAAGTGCTCCTGGCGCGCCGCCCCGCCCGTGGCTCCTGGCAGCGCCGTGGCAGACGAACCTCTGGCGCCCGCTGATCCAGCCCGCCCGGCCTGTCAGCGCCAGACAGTGACGCTGCGGCGCGCGGGGCGTACGGCGGGATCGCCGCTCACGAACAGCTCAGGGGACCGCTCCCGGATCCGCTCGATGTCGCCGAACACCGCGCGCAGATGCTCCCGCAGCGCGGTCTCGGCAGCGGCTGGATCGCCTGCCGCGAGCCCGTCGACCACGGCGGCGTGCTGCGCGACCAGGGTGGCGACGGGGCTCAGCATCCGTAGCCCGAGCCGGCGTGCACGATCGAGGTGCGCCTTCGCCGACTCGACCGAGCGCCAGGCCCCTGCGTGCCCGCCGACGGCCAGCAGCATCTGGTGGAACTCCTCGTCGAGCCGGAAGAACTCCTCCGTGTCGTCCCCGACCGCGCGCTGACGCGACAGCACGTCGCGGAGGGCGGCGAGCGCAGGCTCGTCGAGGCGGACAGCCGCATCGCGCAGTGAGGCGAGCTCGATGGACTCCCGGACGAACTGCGCGTCGGCCACCTGCCGCATGTCGACCCGGGAGACGAACGAGCCGAGCTGCGGGAAGACCTGCACGAGGTCCTCGTCGGCGAGCAGGATGAGGCTCTCTCGCACCGGGGTGCGCGACACCGACAGCTCCGCGGCGAGGTCGTTCTCCGACAGGGGCGCACCTGGCGCGAGCTCGCCGCTGATGATGCGACGGCGCAGCTGTTCGTGCACGACCACGCGGGCCGACCGATGACCGGGTGCACTCCGTCCCACAGCGACAGCATACCGCCAACAAGTATGGTAGCGCTTGTATGGCAGTAGGTCGTCGGGCGGAAGAGCAGCACCTGCCGTGACGAGTACCCGGGCCTCGATGATCTCGGTCACGAGGTGGCCTTCCAGTCGTGGACACGGGGCCCTACCTGCGGTTCGTCTCGGACATGCTCGGCGCGGACTGCCAGCAGCTGATCACGGAGCGGCTGATCGACTACATCCGCACGTCAGTGACGCACGCGGGCGGCATCACCCATCTCCGGCGGATCTTCTCCCTCGCCGACCTCTACGGTGTGCACACCGGCTCGCACGGGCCGAGCGGCCTGTCCCCGGTGGCGATGGCTGCGGCGCCGCACTCGACCTGTCGGTACCGAACTTCGGGATCCAGGAGTACACGGGCCACCGCGAACCCGCCGGCGAGGTCTTCCCCACCACCTACACCTTCGCCGACGGCCGTCTGCATCCCGGGGATGCGCCGGGCCTCGGCGCCGGCGTGGACGAGGATGCAGCCGTGCGCTTCTCCTATGACCCCAGGCAGCTGCCCGTGAACCGGCGTCTCGACGGATCGGTGCACGACTGGTGACCGCCTACGACGTGATCGTGCTGGGCGAGCCGCTCGTCGAGGTCGCCACCACCGATCCGTTCGGGCACGGTGTCCCGGCCACCCTCGGCGTCTCCGGCGACGTGGTCAACTCGGCCGCAGCAGCCGCAGCAGCCGGAGCCAGGGTGGCGATCGTCGCGCGCGTCGCCACCGGTGAGCTCGGTGACGCCGTCGTGGCCCGAATCCGCGCACTCGGCGTCGACGACGCCCTGCTGCGCCGGGCCCGCGGGCAGCAGGGCGTCTACCTGCTGCACAGTGACCCCTCCGGACAGCGGCAGTTCAGCTACGCCCGCGCAGGTTCGGTCGGGGCAACTCTCTCCCCCGCCGACCTCGACGCCGACACACTCGCCGCGGCGGGAGCGGTGCTCGCGAGCGGGATCACCGCCGCGCTCTCGGGGACGGCCCACGACGCCGTGCTGGCGGCAGCGAAGCTGGGCCGCAGGTTCGTCTACGACCCGAACTTCCGCCCGCGCCTCACCAGCTCCGCCGCCGCGGCGGCCGTGCTGGCCGAGGTCGCCCCGCTCGCGGCACTCCTCACCCCGTCGGCACCCGCCGAGACCGGCGCGCTGCTCGGCACCGGCGACCCGGCCACCGCTGCCACGATGTTGCGCGGGCTCGGTGCCGGGGCCGTCGCCGTGACGTGTGGCGACCGGGGCGTCCACGTCTCGCCCAGCGCGGGCGGGCCCGAGCGCTGGCACCCAGCTGTCCCTGCGCCCTCCGTGGTGGACCAGACCGGGGCGGGCGACGTCTTCGCCGGCACCGTCACCGCCCGCCTCGCCCTCGGCGACGACCTGCAGGATGCGGTACAGCTGGGCGCTGCAGCCGCGTCGCTCGCCGTCGGCGGGCAGGGTGGCACGGGGTTCATCGCCTGCCTGGAGCAGGTCCGTGCCCACGCCGGAGCGGCCTGAACCGTCCGCCCGTGCGCATTGCCCCCGAGGAGGTACCGGATGTCGACATCGGCCGCTGAGCTGATGGCCCGCAGTCGCGTGATCCCCGTCGTGGTCCTCGACGACGCCGACGCCGCCGTCCCGCTTGCGCGGGCACTGCTCGCGGGTGGCGTCCCGATCATGGAGCTCACGCTGCGCACGCCGGCGGCGCTGGAGTCGATCGCCCGGGTAGCCGAGCAGGTGCCTGACATGCTGGTCGGAGCGGGCACGATCACCCGGCCCGAGCAGGCCGCCGGTGCCGTGGCGGCGGGCGCCGGATTCCTGGTCTCCCCCGGCTCGCCCGAGCCGCTGGTGGCCGCGATGCTCGCTGCGGACGTTCCGGTGCTGCCCGGGGTGTCCACGGCGACCGAGGCGCTGGCCCTGCTCCGCCACGGCGTCACCGAGATGAAGTTCTTCCCGGCCGCCCCGGCCGGTGGGCCGGGCTACCTGAAGGCGCTCGCCGGGCCGCTGCCCGAGATCACCTTCTGCCCCACGGGTGGCGTGGACGCGACCAACGCGGGCGACTACCTGGCCCTGCCGAACGTCGCCTGCGTCGGGGGCAGCTGGCTCACCCCATCCGACCTGGTGCACGGCCGGCGCTGGGACGAGATCTCGCGGCTCTGCCGCGGTGTGCGGTCGGACGAACCGCAGGACTGATGATCCGTGCGGGAATCCGCCATCCTGTGGCCGTGGCAGTGAATGAGGCAGACAGGAGAGGAACCGCTCCGGTGGAGCTGGTGGCGGCAGACGCGCTGGAGAGGACCGTGCGCGACATCTTCGTGGCGGCAGGCTGCGACGCGGAGGAGGGCGGACGGATCGCCCGAGAGCTCGTCGGCGCGAACCTGACGGGACACGACAGCCACGGCGTCGTGCGCGTGCCGCTCTACATCGACTGGATGCGCAGGGGATACGTCCATCCGGGACAGAGCGCACAGGTGGTGACCGACGGCGGTGGGTTCGCGGTGCTCGACGGGCAACACGGGTTCGGGCAGACGGTCGCGGCGCAGGCCGTGGCTCTCGGGATCGGGCGGGCACAGGATCAGGGGACCTGCATCGTGGCGCTGCGCAACGCCGGGCACATCGGACGCGTCGGCGCCTACGCGGAGACCGCGCTCGCCGCCGGGCTCATCTCGATCCACTTCGTCAACGTCGCCGGCTCGCCCCTGGTGGCCCCGTTCGGGGCGGTGGAGCGGCGCTTCTCCACGGCACCGTTCGCGATCGGCCTGCCGCTCCCCGAGCGCCCTGTCGTCCTGGACTTCGCCACCTCGCTGGTGGCCGAGGGCAAGATCCAGGTCGCGTCCTACGGCGGGAAGCCTCTGCCTCCTGATGCGCTCATCGACCAGGACGCCCGGTTGTCCGGCGATCCCCACGTGCTGTACGGCGAGTACGGGAGCACCGACCTGCGCACGTCCGCCGGAGGCACGGGCGCCATCCGCGCCTTCGGCGAGCACAAGGGATCGGGGCTCGCCCTGATGTGCGAGCTCCTGGCGGGCGCCCTGACCGGAGGCGGTTGCGCCGGGCCGCTCGACGGCGACCGCCGCGGCATCGCGAACGGGATGCTGTCGGTCTACCTCTCCCCCGCGCACTTCGGCACGCAGTCCGAGTTCGAGCGGATCGGCCGGGACTACCTCGACTGGGTCCTGTCCGCCCGCCCGGTCGAGGACGGGCAGCCAGTGCTCGCCCCCGGCGACCCGGAGGCACGTACACGCGAAGCCCGGCTGGCCGAGGGCGTCCCGTTGCCGGTCGACACCTGGGCCCAGATCCTGCGAACCGCCGCCGACCTGGGCCTGCCCACCTGATCTGCCCGGTCCTGACGGTTCGTCCCGCTACCGCATAAAGGCCAGGTCGGGGGCACGACGCATATCCTGATTTAGCGTGTAGGAAATGAAGCCTCGACCGACTCTTTAATGTTCTACTTCACAGTGCATCAGGTCGCGGGGAAGCGCAGACGAAGCGTAGGGTGCCCGCCTAAAAAGGCGGTGAAAAGTGTTGCTCCATTCAGGTAGTCCCACCGGGGATCGGAATCTCCAGAGGCTGCAGGGCCGTTCTAGAGTTAGAACGCAACACAGCGTTCGGAGCTCGCACGAAAAGGAACGCATCATGGCTGCAGGCAAGTTCTCCTTCGCCAACTACCGCCGTGGGAACGACCGGTACGACCGCAGCCGGTACGACCACAACAACCACAACGACTACAACGGGTACCGCGGTAGCCGGTACCACCGCTAACCAGTCATCGGAGTGCCCCGCCCCAGTGGGGGCGGGGCACTCGGTGGCTCGCGACACAGACGATGAACGCTCACCACGCCCTGCAGGCGAACCGCCAGTCGGCGGCCCGCCGGTGCGTATAATTCGCCCAGGATCTGCGGAGTAGGCTGTTTGGTCACCTGCATTGGCAGGCGACCAATTTGCTCGAGCGGAACGAACTCGGCGATATCCTCTCCCGGCTCGTGGCGACATCACGGCGATCGAGGAGTTGATTCGCTCCGCGTTTCACCGCGCCGACCCCAGGCCCCCTTCCGCCCACGGCGATGGCCGGACCCACACCGATGCCAACCAGCGCGTATGAGCGGCCCGTGCCACCGGTCTGGGCAAACCTCAGATCCTGCTGAGCGCCGCCGACCTGGACGTGCCGGCCTGATCCTCCCGGTCCGGGCGATTCATCCTGCGAATCGGGATGGCGGCTGCCCCGGCCACCCCGGGCAAGCCACGGCCCGCGGTCGCCCTGCACCGCCTGAAGGCCAGGTCGGCGGCACTCTGCATATCCCCAGTTAACGTGCAGAAAATCAAACCTCGACCGACTCTTTAATGTTCTACTTCACACGGACCAGCTCACAACACAGCGCCGACGAAGCGTATCGTGTTCACCCGCAAAGCGCGGAAGAAGTGTTGCTCCATTCGAGTGGGCCCGCGGTGGATCGGAATGAGCAGAGGCTGCAGGTCTGTTCTAGAGTTAGAACGCGATACCGTGTTCGGCAGTTGAACGGAAAGGAACGATCATGGCGTTCAACATCTCTTGGGGGAACCGGCGTTGGAACGACCGGTACGACCGCAATCGGTACGACCGGAACGACAGCTACCGCCGCGGCCGGTACCACCGGTAAGCAGAGATCCGGCGCTGGCCCCGCCCCGTGAGGGCGGGGCCACGCGGTGGTCTCGACACCGATTATGAACGCACGCCACGCTCAGCAGACGAGCGACTCGCCGGCGTCCCGCCTGTCCGTCACGCGACTACTGGTGGCGTCGGACCTCCTGGAAGAGGCGCCACCGGTCGGTTTGCGCACCATCTTCCGCCGGTTCTGGCCGGAGACACGCTCATATCGGGGCAGGGTGTGGACCAGCCTGCTCCTCGTCGCAGCAGGCCCGGCGGTGAGCGCCGTGACGATCTGGCTCTTCAAACTCCTGATCGACGACGTGCTCGTACCGCACGACTTCCGCCTCTTCCCCGAGATCGCCGGTGCGTATATAGCATTGACGCTGCTCGGTGGGGTCGTGGCTTTTTTTGACGAGTACCTCGCGGCGTGGGTCGGTGAACGATTCATCCTGATTCTGCGGAGCAGGCTCTTCGGCCACCTACACCGGCAGTCGTCCAACTTCTTCGAGCGGAACGAGCTCGGCGACATCCTGTCCCGACTCACCGGCGACATCACGGCGATCGAGGAGCTGATCCTCTCCGGCGTCGCCCAGGCACTGACCTTCGCTTTCGAGCTCGCGTTCTTCACCGGCGCGCTGTTCCTCCTCGACTGGCGCCTCGCGCTGGCATCGCTGATCGCCGCGCCGGGGTTCCTGCTCGTTGCCCGGTTCTTCTCCCGCCGGATCAAGGTTGCGTCACGGGAGAAACGGCGCCGGGTGGGCTCCATCACGACCGTCGCCGAGGAGAGCTTCAGCAACGCCGCGCTGGTGCGCGCCTACGACCGCCACGCCGCCGAGCAGAGCCGGTTCGACACGGAGAACCTCGCCAGCTTCGGCGCACAGATGGTCGCCACCCGGCTGCAGGCACTGTTCACCCCGCTCACCGACCTCCTCGAGGTCGTCGGCGTCCTGCTGGTCATGGGCCTGGCGGTGTGGGAGCTCGCCAACAACCGGATCACCATCGGCGG
Organism: Pseudonocardia sp.; assembly: GCA_025465235.1. Classification (GTDB taxonomy): domain Bacteria; phylum Actinomycetota; class Actinomycetes; order Mycobacteriales; family Pseudonocardiaceae; genus Pseudonocardia. Next base: position 4,949 of record JAODNO010000262.1, on the reverse strand, counting down.
CCTGCTCGCCTTCGTGGCCTATCTGACCCAGCTCTACGGACCGATCCAGGGCCTGGGACAGCTGACCAACTCACTCTTCTCAGCCAGCGCCAGCGCCGAGCGGGTCATCGAGCTCCTCGACCTCACCCCGGACGTCGACGAGCCCGTGGACCCGTCGCCGCTGGCTCGGGCCTTCGGCACCGTCCAGGTGCGCGACCTCGCCTTCAGCTACCCGGAGGCCGACCAGCCCGCGCTGACGGGGATCGAGTTCGACGTCGAACCGGGACAGAAACTCGCGGTGGTCGGGGCGAGCGGGGCAGGCAAGTCGACGCTGGCGAAGCTGCTCCTGCGCTTCTTCGACCCCGACTCGGGATCGATCACTCTCGACGGTCACGACCTGCGGGACCTGGCCCTGGCCGACCTCCGACGCAACATCACCCCCGTGCTGCAGGAGACGCTCGTCTTCGACGGCACCATCCGCGACAACATCCTCTGGGGCCGCCCCGACGCGACCGAGGACGACGTCGTCCAGGCGGCGATCGCGGCCGACGCGCATACCTTCATCACCCAGCTGACCGACGGCTACGACACGCGCGTCGGGCAACGTGGCCAGCTGCTCTCGGGGGGCCAGCTCCAGCGGATCGCCATCGCCAGGGCGATGATCCGCGACGCCCCCGTACTGCTGCTGGACGAGCCCACCACCGGCCTAGACGCCGAGTCGACCCAACGCGTTCTCCTGCCGCTGCGCCGGCTCATGGCCGACCGCACCACGATCATCATCTCCCACAACCTGCTCACCGTGACCGACGCCGACCGCATCCTATTCCTCGACCACGGCCGGATCACCGCCGCCGGCACGCACACCGAGCTCCTCGTCAGCAGCCCTGGGTACGCCCAGCTCTATCGGCTGCACGGGAGGACGTCGGGGCGCAACGGGATCGAGGTCCCTGCCGAGCCGGAGACGATCGGGGTCGCTCCCGATCACCGGTGACCGACCCGCCGAGCGGGGCTACGGCGCGGTGAGAAGGCCGCCGTCGAGCAGGGGGCGCAGCACCTGCATGCGCAGCGCCGGGGCGTCCTCCTCGCTGATCGTCCGCATTCCGCCGATGTGCAGCATCGCGAGACCGTGAACGAGAGCCCACGTCGCCCGCAGGGCCGTGTCGAGGGGGACGGCCAAGCGGCCGTCCCGCTCGAGGCAGGCCAGCGTGTCGCCGAGCACCGCGAGCGCGGCGAGACCGCTGTTGCTCTGCGGATCCCGACCTCGGCCGGAGAACATCACGGATGCGAGCGCGGGCCGGGAGATGACGAACCCGATGTACGCGGAGCCCTGCTCGAGGAGTGATTCGACGGGGTCGTCCGGGTGCTGGTCCGCGGCGGTTCTCAGCGTCGCACCGAGCTCCTGGAAGCCGGACCGCGCGATTGCCTCGAGGAGCGCGGCCTTGTTCGCGAAGTGCCGGTACGGGGCCGCGACGCTCACCCCGGCCGCCTTGGCCGCCCTGGCCAAGCTGAAGCTTGCGAGACCGCTCTCAGCGATCAGATCGAGCGACACCTCGATCAGGACCTGCGGGAGCGATCCGTGGTGGTAGGCGGTCTCGCCTGGCACGCCCACCTCCTCCGCCACTGCACGCCGACCATAGCGAGTAGCCGGGTACCCCGACGCCGACGCTCACCATGCCCGCCAGCTTGAGCCACGACACCACCGCGTGCCCGATGGCGAGGGCTGCGGGGACGTCCAGCGGGCGGGCGAGCATGGCGAACGAGAACGCGTTCTCGATCACGTCGAGGCCGGGCGCCACCGCCGTCCACGGTGCGAGGCGGCGCAGCAGGCGGGCAGCCGGCGGGTTCCGATGTCCCAGCAGGCGAGCTGCGACCAACGTGAGGAGGACGACGCTCCCCGACACTCCGACGATCCACACGAGGTCGACGAGCTCGGCGGCCACCATCCGGTCGAGCGTCCCCTGCTCGGTCAGCACTCGGTACCAACCGCGGACGGACGCGGGGTCCGCCGTCGTATTGGCCACCCCGAGGGGAACCGGGTGCCGCACCGTCGCAAACGTGGCCTGCAGCCACACCTGCCCGAGTACCGCGACGGTGACGGCGGCGGCGAGGAGGGCCAGCAGGACCGGCGTGCTCGGGCGCGTGCCGCTCATGGAGTTGCGCCGGCGGAACGGGATGAGCGGTTCCCACCGATCCAGCGGTGGATGCGGCCCTGCTGCCAGAGGTAGGCGCCGCTGAGGGATGCCAGCGGAATCCCCGCGAACATCAGGAACTCTCTGAGGCCGGTCGGCCACGATGGCGGGACGTAGACGTACGCCCCGATGGCAACGGCGAGGGCGACGTGGCCGTACCGCACGAACTTCCGCAACGGGCTCCGCTTCATGCGTCGAAGTTAAAGACATTAACATCTGCAGGGCAAGCCCCATCTCGCCGTGACGGCGGCGCTCGGGCATGCGCGTGCGGCGGCAGGCTTGCGCCCCCGGGTGGTGGTGGCTACGGTCCCGTTGTCGATGCGTATCGACAACGGGAGGTGCGCCTGTGGTGACGAGCAGGGATGTCGCCAGGGTTGCGGGTGTCTCGCAAAGCACCGTCTCGTACGTCATGAGCGGGCGGCGCTCGATCTCGGCGAAGACCCGGCAGCGGGTCGAGGCGGCCATCGAGCAGCTCACGTACCAGCCCAATGCAGGCGCGCGTGCGCTGGCGAGCCAGCGCACGCAGGTGATCGGGCTCGTCGTGCCGTTCGGCCCGGGCGCCGACACCACGGGCCTGTTGCCGTTCATCGAGACGATCGCCGGCTGCGTCCGCGACGAGGACCACGATGTCCTCCTCGTCACGGCGAACGAGGGCTCGGCCGGGCTCAGCAGGCTGGCCGGACGGTCGCTGTGCGACGCCATCGTGATGATGGACATCGAGGCCGACGACCCGCGGATCCCCGTGGCCGCGGCCCTGCAGATCCCGGTCATCCTGATCGGGGTGCCGGACGACAGCGCCGGGCTGTGCTGTGTGGACCTGGACTTCCCCCTCGCCGGCCGGATGGCGGTGGCCGAACTGGCCGCGCTCGGGCACGACCAGGTCGTCCTCATCGGCCACCCGGCCGAGGTCGTGGAGCGCGACATCAACTTCGTCCGCCGCTTCCAGCGCGGGGCGGCCGCCGCGGCTGCGGCGCACGGCCTCCCCCACCACGTCGTGGCCCCCGTGGCGCCGGGCCGTGCCGGGGCCGAGGCCGCCGTCGAGGAGGCGCTGCGGCACGGTGGGGAACGGCCCGGCATCGTCGTCCCCAACTCGCAGGCGGTGCAGCCTGTGCTGCAGGCGCTGCTCGACCGCGGCCGGACACCCGGCCGCGACCTCTCGTTGATCGGGCTGTGCACCGACACCGTGGCCGAAGCGTCGACGCCCGCCGTCACGAACGTCTCGCTCGAGCCGCGCGACGTGTCGCGCCGCGCGATGCAGACCCTGTTCCGGCTCCTCGACCGCAGGCGGGAGCCGCCCGCCGAGCTGGTCGACCTGGTCGTCCCCCGCCTGACCCGCCGACAGACCACCCTGCCCGCCACCTGACCCGTGGCGCGCCGCTCCGGCGGCACGCCGCACCCCAACAGTCGATACGTATCGACAAAGATCCACACGAACGGCAGGGCCGTCGATGAGGACGGCACCGACGAGAGGACCCAGGCATGGCTCGACGAGGAGCAATTCTGGACAGGACCGCGCTGGCGACGGCGCTGGTGGTGACGGCGGCGATGGGCCTTGCCGCCTGCGGCGGTGGCGGGGGTGCGGGCTCGTCGGGCCAGGTCAGCACCATTCGCGTCCTCGACTACTACAACAACGAGCCGGACCGCACGGTGTACGCGCAGACGCTGGACGCGTGCGGACAGCAGGCAGGCGTGACGATCGAGCGCGAGGCAGTCCCCGGCGCCTCGCTGATCGCCAAGGTGCTCCAGCAGGCGTCGTCGCGGACCCTGCCGGACGTCCTGATGATCGACAACCCGGACCTGCAGCAGATCGCCGCAAGCGGAGCGCTGGCCCCGATCAGCGACTTCGGGCTGACGACGGACGGCTACGCCGAGGGCATCGTCAGCGCGTCGACATACGACGGCAAGGTCTACGGACTGCAGCCGGTGACCAACACGATCGGCCTGTTCTACAACGAGGATCTGCTGGCCCAGGCGGGTGTCACCCCGCCCACGACGTGGGAGGAGCTCAAGGCGGCTGGCGCCAAGCTCACGTCCGGTAACCGGTACGGCCTCGCCTTCTCCGCCGCCGCGACGTACGAGGGCACGTGGCAGTTCCTGCCGTTCATGTGGAGCAACGGCGGCGACGAGACGAACATCGCGAGCCCGGAGGTGGCCCAGGCCCTGCAGCTGTGGGTCGACCTGGTGAACTCGGGATCGGCGTCGCGATCGGTGGTCAACTGGACCCAGGCCGACGTCAAGGACCAGTTCATGGCGGGCAACGCGGCTATGATGATCAACGGTCCGTGGCAGTTCCCGGTCCTCGACAAGGCGCCGGAGCTCAAATACGGCGTCGTGCCGATCCCGGTGCCGCAGCCCGGCGCCACCGAGGTCGCACCGCTGGGTGGCGAGACGTGGTCGATCCCCCAGACCGGTGACCGCGGTCGCCAGGCCAAGGCCGCGGAGATCGTTGCGTGCCTGAACTCGGACGCCAACCAGATCGCACTGGCCACGAAGCGCAGCACGGTGCCGACCAAGACTGCGCTGCTCGACCAGTTCGTCGCCGACGTGCCGAAGATGTCGGCGTTCACCGAGCAGGTGAAGACGGCCAGGGCGCGCACCGGCAAGCTCGGAGCGCAGTGGCCGGCCGCCGCCACCAAGATCTACACGGCCGTTCAGGCGGCGATCACCGGCGGTGCGACCCCGGAGGCGGCGCTGCGGCAGGCGCAGAATGGCTGACCCGACCCGGCGGGCGGGCGGCGCGACCGCCGACCCGCCACCGCTCGCGACGCCCGTGCCGCCCCC
>JAODNO010000218.1 GCA_025465235.1 Pseudonocardia sp. | reverse complement strand
GGCTCGCGGAGGCCGCCGCGGCCACCGTGGCCGCCGGGCGCGGTGCGCTGCTGGTGGTGCCCGACCAGCGCGACGTCGCCGCCCTCCACGCTGCGTGCGTCGGGCGGCTCGGCGCCGACGCGGTCGTGGCGCTCACCGCCGAGCTGGGGCCGGCGGAGCGGTACCGCCGATGGCTTGCCGTGCGCCGGGGGCACGTCCAGGTCGTCGTGGGCACCCGGTCGGCGGCGTTCGCGCCCGTCGAGCGCCTCGGCCTGCTCGCCGTCTGGGACGACGGCGACGACCTGCACGCCGAACCCCGGGCGCCGTACCCCCAGGTCCGCGACGTCCTCGTGCTGCGGGCCCACGCTGCCGGCGCGGCGCTGCTCGTGGGCGGCTTCGCCCGCACGGCAGAGGCGCACCTGCTCGTCGAGTCCGGGTGGGCGAGGGAGGTCGTCGCCGAACGCGCCACGGTGCGCGCGGTCATGCCGCGGGTCACGGCGCTCGGCGAGACCGACGGCCAGCTCGCCCGCGACCCCGACTCCCGCGCTGCCCGACTCCCGCACCTCGCCTTCGAGGCGGCCCGCTCCGCGCTGACCGCCAGGCGGCCGGTGCTGGTGCAGGTCCCGCGATCGGGATACCTGCCGTGGCTGGCCTGCGGCACGTGCCGCGAGACCGTTCGCTGCCGGCACTGCGCTGGTCCGCTCGGCCTGACCGGCCACGGCCCGCGCGGCCGTCCGGGTGGCGCGGTGCCGGGCCCCGCGGGGGCACTCACCTCCGTGGCTGCCCCCGACGCTGTGTCGGCCGGGCTGCCGCACTGCCGCTGGTGCGGCCGCGCCGACAGCGCGTTCCGGTGCCCGGCTTGCGGGTCGCGTCGCCTGCGGGCCGGGGTGGTCGGCTCCGGGCGCACGGCGGAGGAGCTCGGGCGGGCGTTCCCCGGCACCACAGTCCGGTCCTCCGGCGGGGGCGCGCCGGTGCTCGCCGAGGTGGCGGCCCGGCCGGAGCTGGTCGTCGCCACGCCCGGCGCCGAGCCGCGCGCGGCGGGTGGCTATGGCGCCGCACTGCTGCTCGACGGATGGGCGCTGCTGTCCCGGCCCGACCTGCGCGTGGCCGAGGAGACGCTGCGGCGCTGGCTCGGCGCGGCAGCCCTCGTCGTCCCGCACACCGACGGTGGCCGCGTCGTCGTGATGGCCGACGCCGCGATCCCCGTGGTGCAGTCCCTGGTGCGTTGGGATCCGGCCGGACACGCCGCAGCGGAGTTCGCGTCACGCGCCGAGGTCGGTTTCCCGCCCGCGGTGCGGATGGCTGCTGTCGAGGGCACGGCGGCCGCCGTCGCCGACGTGCTGGCGGAGCTGCCGGAGGTCGTCGAGGTGCTCGGGCCCGTCGAACTCGACCCGGTCGGGACGGGGTCCGGCTCGTTCGCCAACACGGCGGACGAGCCGCCGGAGATCCGCGAACGCGCGCTGCTCCGGGTGCCCCGCGCCGACGGGCGGACCATGGTCGCGGCCCTGCATGCCGCGCAGGCGGTGCGCACCGCACGCAAGGAGCCCGATCCGGTCCGGGTGCGACTCGACCCCGTCGAGATCGGTTGACCTGGACGGGAGGAGTGGTGCGCGGTCCGGCACGCGGGTACCCGCGTGGCAGAATTGAAGGTTGTCGAGCATACCGGTGCACACGCCCACCGCCGCCCGCTTCCGCCCGCCATTTGCTGCTGCGAGGAGATCTGTGTCCGTCCAGCCCATCAGATTCTTCGGTGACCCTGTGCTGCGCACGCCCGCCGTCGAGGTGACCACCTTCGACGCGGAGCTGCGCAAGCTGGTCTCCGATCTCACGGAAACCATGCACGACGAGGGCGGAGCCGGCCTCGCTGCGCCCCAGCTCGGTGTGGGGCTGCGCGTTTTCACCTACGACTGCGAAGGGTTCGCCGGGCATCTGGTCAATCCGACCTTCGAGGTGGTGGGCGACGAGGAGCAGCTGGGGCCGGAGGGCTGCCTGTCGATCCCGGGGCTGAGCTGGGACTGCCGGCGACACCTGCATGTGGTCGCCCACGGCTGGAACCAGCACGGCGAGCCCGTCACGGTCGAGGGCAGCGAGAAGCTGGCCCGCTGCATCCAGCACGAGATCGACCATCTCGACGGTGTGCTGTTCGTCGACCGCCTCGACCCGGAGACCCGCAAGCAGGCCATGGCGGAGATCCGCGCCGCCGAGTGGTTCGGCGGATCCGAGCCGCGGGTGCAGGTCAGCCCGCACCCGCTCTTCGGAAAGGCCAGGTAGCGGCCCGTGAAGCTGGTGTTCGCCGGCACACCGGAGCCCGCGGTGCCGTCCCTGCGGGCGCTGCTCGGTTCGCCTCGCCACGAGGTGGCCGCCGTGGTGACCCGGCCCGACGCGCCGGCCGGCCGGGGTCGCAAGATCGTCCGGTCGCCCGTGGGCACGCTCGCGGACGAGGCCGCTATCCCGGTGCTGACCCCGACCCGGCCGTCGGACCCGGCATTCCTGGCACAGCTCGCCGAGCTCGCGCCGGACTGCTGCCCCGTGGTCGCCTACGGCGCGCTCGTGCCGCGCGCCGCGCTGGACCTCCCGCGCCATGGCTGGGTGAACCTGCACTTCTCGCTGCTGCCGGCATGGCGCGGCGCGGCGCCCGTGCAGGCTGCGGTGCGCCACGGCGACGAGGTAACGGGCGCCACCAGCTTCCTCCTCGAGGAGGGCCTCGACACCGGACCGACGTTCGGCGTCGTCACCGAGGCCGTCGGCCCGCAGGACACCGCGGGCGACCTGCTCGACCGGCTCGCTGTGTCCGGTGCGGGGTTGCTGCTGGCCACGATGGACGGCATCGCCGACGGCACGCTGCGGCCGCGGGCGCAGCCGTCCGACGGGGTCTCGCACGCCCCCAAGGTGACCACGGCCGACGCCAGGGTCGACTGGGCCGCGCCGCCCCTGGCGGTGGACCGGCTGATCCGGTCGGTCACCCCCGAACCCGGCGCCTGGACCACCTTCCGTGGCGACCGGCTCGGGATCGGCCGGGTCGGCGCGAGGACGGACACCGCCGGGGCGGACGCGGGGCTACCGGTGTTGAAGCCGGGCGAACTGCACGTGGAGAAGCGCCGGGTGCTGGTGGGCACCGCCGCCGCCCCGCTGGAGCTGGGCGAGGTGCAACCCGTGGGCAAGCGAGCGATGCCGGCGCCCGACTGGGCACGCGGAGTGCGTATCGAGCCGGGAGAGCTGCTGACATGAGGCACCGACCACACCGCGCGGCCGGGCTGTCGAGCACGGCGGCTCCGGCAGTGCGGAGGATCGTGTGAGCGCGCCGCGCCGGCGGCCACGCCGGC
>JAODNO010000213.1 GCA_025465235.1 Pseudonocardia sp. | reverse complement strand
CGGCGCTCATCGTGCTGGCCATCATCGTGGCTGTGCAGCAGCTGGAGGGGAACGTGCTGCAGCCGGTCCTGCAGGGGCGCAGTCTCGGGTTGCATGCCGCGGTCGTGCTCCTCGCCGTCACAGCGGGCAGCACGCTGTTCGGCATCGCGGGGGCGTTCCTGTCCGTGCCGGTGGCGGCCACCGGAGCGGTGGTGCTGCGGTACCTGAGCGAACGGGTCGACGCGCGGGCGAGCGGGGAAGTGCCGCCGCCGCGGGTGGATCCGCCGCTGGAGACCGTGCAGACCGTCCTCGCCATGCCGGGTGCGCTCTCGCCGGACGGCTCCGCGCCCGACCCGGATGCCCCCGAACCCGCCGGACCCGCCACCCACACCGAGGACGTCGCCCCCGAGGACGAGGACGGGGCCTCGGCGGATCAGACAGAGGAGAGCACCGAGGGCAGGACCGAGGACAAGGGCACGGGGCGGCGCTGACACCGCCACCCATCCGCGCGAACCCCGTCGACGCAGCCTGCGGATGGCATGCGGCAGTATTTCGTTTCGTGCGTGTCTACCTCGGTTCCGACCACGCCGGCTTCGAGCTCAAGGCCCACCTGGTCGCGCACCTGACCGGTCTGGGCCACGAGGCGATCGACGTCGGCCCCGTGAGCTATGACCCGGAGGACGACTACCCGCCCTTCTGCATCGAGGCGGCCCGGCGGACCATCGCCGACCCCGGCAGCCTCGGGGTCGTCATCGGCGGCTCGGGCAACGGCGAACAGATCGCCGCGAACAAGGTGCCCGGCGTCCGGGCGGCGCTCGCCTGGAGCATCGAGACCGCGACGCTCAGCCGCCAGCACAACGACGCGCAGGTCGTGGCCGTGGGCGCGCGGATGCACAGTCTCGACGAGGCCGCAGAGTTCGTCGCCACGTTCGTCGCCACCCCGTTCTCCGGGGAACCCCGCCACCAGCGGCGCATCGACCTGCTCGCGGAGTACGAGCGCACCAGGACCCCGCCCCCGTTGCCGCCCGGCCAGGTCCCGGCCGCCTCCTAGCGATGCCGGAAGGCCACACCCTCCACCGGCTCGCCCGGCTGCACCGCCGCCGGTTCGCCGGCGCCCCCGTGGCCGTGTCGAGCCCGCAGGGTCGGTTCGCCGGCAGCGCCGCGGCCGTCGACGGCCGGGTGCTGGTGCGTGCCGAGGCGCACGGCAAGCACCTGTTCCACTACTACGGTCCTGATCTCGTGGTGCACGTCCACCTCGGGCTGTACGGGCAGTTCAGTGACGAACCCGTACCCGCGGCCGCGCCGCGTGGGCTCGTCCGGATGCGGATGATCGGTGAGACGCACTACGCCGACCTGCGGGGTCCGACGGCCTGCGAGCTGATCATCGGCGCAGAGGCGAAGGCGATCCGGGCGCGGCTCGGGGCAGACCCACTGCGCCGCGACGCCGACCCCGAGCGCGCCTGGACCCGGATCTCCCGCTCGCGTGCCCCGCTGGCCACCCTGCTCATGGACCAGTCGGTGATCGCCGGCGTGGGCAACGTCTACCGCGCGGAGGCGCTGTTTCGGCACCGTCTCGACCCCCAGCTGCCCGGACGGGCCCTGGCGAAGGAGCAGTGGGACGCGTTGTGGGCGGATCTGGTCACACTGATGCGCGACGGGGTGCGTCGCGGCCGGATCGACACCGTGGCCCCCGAGCACGACCCGCGGCGCACGGGCCGGGCCCCGCGCCGTGACCGCCACGGCGGCGAGGTCTACGCCTATCGCCGCGCGGGCCTGCCCTGCTTCGTGTGCGGTACGTCGATCGCGCAGGTCGAGCACGCTGCGCGCAACCTGTTCTGGTGCCCCACCTGCCAGCCCGCGGTGAGTGCCTGACGCGCGTCAGCGGCGGAGCAGCGCCGCGAGCTCGGCGGGCGCGGTGACCATGGCGTCGTGACCCGCCGCGAGCTCGTCGAACCGCCAGGACGGGTCCTCCCGTGCGGTGGCGGCGAAGCCGGTGAACCTGTCCGGACCCGGCTTGATGGTGCAGTGGATGTAGGTGCGCGACAGGTCGGGAAGCCGGTGCGGGGGCAGCGGGTCGGACATCGTGTGGAAGGGCTGGGCGCGCAGCCGGGGCCGTACCCACGCACGGTCGGCCGGGTCCGTGACGGCCCACCCGTCCATCGCGGTCTCGGGATCCGGCATGATCCCCCCGGCCTTGTCGCGCAGGTCGTCGAGCTCCAGCACCGCGATGACGTCCTCGACGTGGACGGCGAGCCCCGTGTCCGGGCGGGCGAGGTAGGAGCGGTCACCGAGGCCGGTCAGCGTCGGGGCGTGCACCTCGTTGTCCGCCTGCAGGAGTGGGGCCACGCGCCGCCAGGACCAGCCGCCATGCCACCCGCCGTGGACCAGAACGAAGGTCGTCATGATCCCATCGTCCTCGTCGCCCGGCGGGGCCGTCAGAAGTCGCCGCCCCCGAAGTCGCCGCCTCCGAAGTCGCCGCCTCCGAAGTCGCTACCACCGAAGTCGCCGCCACCGTCGAAGCCCCCGTCGGCGCCGACGTCACCCTGGGCGTTGTCGTAGGCGGCGCCGTCGGCGAACCCATCGGCGTAGCCGACGCCGGACATGCCGGAGAAGAGCGAGCTGAACAGCAGGGCCGAGCCCAGACCCCATGCCCCGCCGATCAAGGCCGGGCGCCACCACGGCTCGGAGTACCAGCCCCGCGGGACCGGTCGCCCGGCGACGTTGCCGCCGGGGTAATAATGCCGGTTCTCGTCCGACGGGGCGGGGGAAGCGCTGTAGGAGTGGCCCTCCACCTCCACGTCGCGCTCCTCGGTGACGGCACCCGCGCGCTGCTGCCCGGGCAGCGGGGGCAGCTCGGGGCCGGGGTCGAGATTCATGGCGCTGCGGGCCGCGCGCACGTAGTAGAGGCCCTCGTAGGCGGTATCGGTGACCTGCCGGGTCTGGGCGACGCTGCGGGCCTGCTCCATCTGGGAACCCGCGGCGTTGTAGCGCTCGGCGGCGTCGGCGATCGCCTGTTTCGACGCCTCGTTGGTGCCGACGAGGTTGAGCACCTGGCCGCCCAGCCGCTCCACCCACCGTCGAGCCTCGGATCTCGCGTCCTCGAGCTCACGCTCCTGGGTCGCCGCCCGCTGCCGCAGCAGCCAGACGACGCCCGCCACGATCAGCACGAGGACGACCACGGTGAGAATCGTGCCCGTCACGTTGAATCACTCCCCAGATCAGTCATCACGGACAACGCTGATGCGGGGCCCATCGTTCCCCTAGGCTCCCTGTCGTGGCCGAAACCAAGCCGATCGAATGCTGGATGACCGACATGGACGGTGTGCTCGTCCATGAGGGCAGGTTGATTCCCGGAGCCGACGCGTTCATCTCGCGGTTACGAGATTGCGGGCGCCCGTTCCTGGTGCTCACCAACAATTCGATCTTCACGCCACGGGACCTGCAGTTCCGGCTGCGCTCGAGCGGGATCGACCTGCCGGTGGAGTCGATCTGGACGTCGGCTCTAGCCACTGCCACCTTCCTCGACGACCAGCGACCACAGGGCAGCGCTTACGTGGTCGGCGAGGCCGGCCTGACCACGGCGCTGCACGAGATCGGCTACGTGCTCACCGACAACGCACCCGACTACGTGGTGCTCGGCGAGACCCGAACGTACAGCTTCGAGGCGGTGACGACGGCGATCCGGCTCATCCGTGACGGTGCCCGGTTCGTGGCCACGAATCCGGACGCGGTCGGTCCGTCCAGCGACGGCGTGTTGCCGGCGACCGGTGCGGTCGCGGCCCTGATGAGCAGGGCCACCGGCGTCTCCCCGTACTTCGTCGGCAAACCGAACCCCCTGATGATGCGGGCCGCGCTGAACCGGCTGCAGGCCCATTCCGAGACCACGGCGATGGTCGGGGACCGCATGGACACCGACATCGTGGCGGGGCTCGAGGCCGGAATGCGCACGATCCTGGTGCTCACCGGAATCATGCAGGCCGAGGAGATCGACCGTTTCCCCTACCGGCCGAACCGGGTCGTGCCCTCGATCGCTGATCTCATCGACGAGATCTGAGCCACGTCCTCGGCCGGCAGCCCAGGTCGTCGCCCGCTGGGACAGGGCAGGCCCGGAAAATGACAGGGGTGTGATTTAGCATCGGCTGCCATGGACCTGACGATCACTACCAGCTGGTGGGACTGCCCGGGCTGCGGCGTCGAGATGGAGCTGCCGGACAGGTCGACCTCCGGTTGTCTGGTGCCCTGTCCCGACTGCGGTGCGGCGATGACCGAGCAGTGGCGGTGGGACACCGCGGCCTGAGGCGGGTCGCCCGGCCCGGCGATCAGGCCGGGCGGAGGCCGAGCTCGTAGTCCTGCTCCACCACGTCCACGCCGAAACTGTGGTTTGGCGTCTGCGCCACCAGCCGGAAGCCTGCCGCCAGGTAGACGCGCCGAGCGGTGGTGAGCGAGTCGTTCGTCCAGAGCTGGATCCGCTCGTACCCCACTTCCCGGGCGAACGCCACGCAGGTGTCTACGAGCCGGGTGCCCAGGCCGTGGCTGCGAGCGTCGGGGTGCACGAGAAGTACCCGCAGCTTCGCCATGCCGGGTCGGTCGCCCGCCACGCAGAACACGCAGCCGACGCGCCTCCCGTCGAGCTCGGCGATCCAGGCCCGCTCGCGCGCGTCGTCGTGGCCGGCGGCGAAGTCGGCGACGATCCGCGCCACCAGGGCCTCGAACGAGGTGTCCCAGCCGAACTCCCGGGCGTACAGCTCGCCGTGCGCCTCCACCACCCAACCCAGGTCGCCGGGCTCACCGAGCTGACGGATCTGCACGAGACCCATGAGGTTCCCTTCGCTGAAACGACCGTTTCAGTGCAAACTGTACCCGTGACCGCGGATTCGCAAGCCCCGTCCGCACGCCGTGAGGAACTCCTCGAGCTCGCCTACCGCTACGTGCTGCGCCACGGTCTGGCGGGGATGTCGCTACGGCCGCTGGCGGAGGCCGTCGGATCCAGCCCGCGGGTGCTGCTCTACCTGTTCGGCTCGAAGGACGGCCTGGTGCAGGCGCTGCTCGCCCGGTCGCGGACCGAGGAGCTCGACCTGCTGGCAGCGGCCCGGCCGGACGGGGGGCCGGCCGTGGCCGTCGGCCGGCTGTGGGACTGGCTCGCCGACTCCTCCCGCCGCGACCTGCTCCGGCTCTGGACCGAGGGTTACGCGCGCTCGCTGGTGGAGCCGGACGGACCGTGGGGCGGGTTCGCCGCGCGCAGCGTCGAGGACTGGCTCGACGTCCTCGGCGAGGTGCTGGGTCCGGACCGCGTGGACCGCAAGGACCACACGGCCGTGCTCGCCGTGTTGCGCGGGGCCATGCTCGACCTGCTGGCCACCGACGACGTCGAGCGCACCACCGATGCCGTGCACCGGCAGCTGGCACTGCTCACCGGAAGTGCGACTTGCTGATCACCCCGTGCACGCCGACCGTCCGGTCCACCACCTGCGAGACCGTGAAGTTCGCCGCCGCGGAAAGGTAGGCGTAGGCGGTGGGGCGGTCCATGCCCTGGTCGTGCTCGAGGAAGTTGAGGGCGTTGACCACGGCGCGCCGCATCGCGACGTTCAGGTCGTTGACCTGTCCGTTCGCGGAGCCGTCGGGGTCGGAGAGGCCGATCGGCACCCATGCGTCGGGTGTCTCGGCGAAGGGGTAGTGGTAGGCGACCGTCGGCGCGTCCCCCGAGCCGGGCTTGCACACCGTGAGTCGGAAGGTGGCGCGCAGCGAGCCCTCGAGCGCGGTGAGCGCCACCTCGCCGTCGCCCATCGAGAGGTGGGGGTCGCCGACGTAGAACAGCGCGCCCTCTCCGTGCACCGGCAGGTAGAACGCGGAGTCCGGACCGAGCAACCGGATGTCGATGTTGCCGCCGCCGAGGGTGGGCGGGATCGAGTTCAGCTCAGGTGCGGTCTCGCTTGCCGCCGTCGTGTGCGCGACGCCCATCGTCCCCATGAACGGCTGCAGCGGGAACGCCACCTCCCCGCCCGATCCGAACGGCATCACGCCGACGGCTGTGCCGTCCTTCCCCTCCCGCACGCTCGTGAAGACCGAGACGTTGCCGTAGCGCAGCGGGTCCTTCGTCGCCCGGCCGTCCGTGGCGACGGGCGGCATCACCTCGTTGATCGTGATCCCGGCTGGGGCGCCGTCGGCGGTGCGGGCGAGCGCGCCCTTGCCGTGCCGGCTCGAGACGACCCCGTAGGGCACGCGGGGGACGGCCGACAGCGTCTCGACCTTGAGCACGTCGCCAGGCTCGGCGCCCTCGACGAAGACCGGCCCGGTGATGACGTGCGGGCCGTCGACGTCGAAGTTGCGCGGCGTCCGGGCGTAGTCGCGGGCGATCGCGACGGCGTCGGTGAGCACGCCGTCCTCGGCCACGTCGTGGCGTCCGAAGTACGCCAGCGGGTCGCGGCCCTGGTCCTCCAGGATGCCCTCGTGCGAGACGGTGTCGATGGTGACCGTCTGGCCTGACGCGATGCGCAGCGAGGGCGTGGCGCCGATCGCCGGGACGTAGCCCCAGCGGACGGCGTCGGGCGTCGAGGGCAGGTAGTGGTCGCCGTCGATCGGGCCGGAGTCCGGCTGCAGGGGCGAGTCGGGGACGGACGACCGTGTCGCTGCCATTGCGGGTGTGGCCCCGAGCACTGTCGCCCCGGCCGTCGCGGCCGTGACAGCGGCGGCGGCGCGCAGGAACCCGCGCCTGCCGATGCCGTCGATGATGAGTGCACGTGCTGTAGCTGGATCGGGGGAGCTCATGCACGGATCGTGATGGGATCGTGTATCGATAGTGTTAAGCGCTGTCTCGATCGGGTGAAGCGTCTGAATCCGTCGAGGCCCGCGGGTCATGTGCGCGGCGCGCCGCCGGGGGGCGAGGAGCACTGCGCTCCGCGACGTGGTTGGATGTCATCAGGTCGTACAGTTTCGGTGTTCGTGTGATGCACGCCCGCGGGAACAGGTTGGTGGGGGAGTCAGCGTCAACACGACGTTGATCAAGCCATCAGGTCGGCCGGGACGCGCACGGTGCGGGTCCCACCGTCTGCTAGGAGCACATCGCATGGCACAGGGAACTGTGAAGTGGTTCAACGGCGAGAAGGGCTTCGGCTTCATCTCGGTCGACGGGGGCGGCGCTGACGTCTTCGTCCACTACTCCGAGATCGCCGCGGGCGGCTTCCGCTCGCTCGACGAGGGCCAGCGCGTCGAGTTCGAGGTCG
>JAODNO010000209.1 GCA_025465235.1 Pseudonocardia sp. | reverse complement strand
TGACGTCCGCAGCGCCGCGACGCACCCGGCGTTGCGCGCGCTGAGACCATCAACCAGATCGGCCAGCACCGCCCCCGCCTCTACCGACTTCAGCTGATCCGGGTCACCGACCAGGATCAGCCGGGTCTGCGGTCGCACCGCCTCCAGCAGCCGCGCCATCATCGTCAGCGACACCATCGACGTCTCGTCCACGACCACCACGTCGAACGGGAGGCGCTGGGTGCGGTCGTAGCGGAAGCGGCGGGTGCCCGGGCGCCACCCGAGCAGCCGGTGCAACGTGGCCGCCTCTGGTACGCGGGCCCGCAGCTCCGCCGGAAGCTCCGCAGCCACCGCCTCCTGCAGGCGCGCCGCCGCCTTGCCGGTGGGCGCGGCCAGCGCGATGCGGGGCGGCTGGCCGGGCTGGTCGTGCAGCAGCGCCAGCAGCCGGGCGACCGTGGTGGTCTTGCCGGTGCCCGGGCCGCCGGCCAGCACCGTGACCCGGCGCAGTGCACTCACTGCCGCAGCGAGCCGCTGCCGCTCCGAGCCGGGGGCGGAAAAGAGCCGGTCGAGCCCACTTCCCAGCCGTTGCAGGTCGACCTCCGGCGGGGCGGCCGCCGCTCGCTCGCCCAGCGAGCACCGCACCTGCTCCTCCTCCCGCCAGTAGCGGTCGAGGTAGAGCAGGCCGTCCACGACGCGCAGCGGGCGACCCGTCGGCGCGTCGGCCCCGTCGGCCACGAGCGGGCCCGCCGTGCACGCCCCGAGCCAGCCTTCCGGTTCGGGCCAGGGCAGTGCGGAGACGTCGACGAGCTCGTCGCCCTCACCCAGCACCGTGCGGCTCACCCCCGCGAGATCCACGCACACCGATCCCAGCCGCACTGCCCGCACAGCCAGCGCGACCGCGAGCAGCACCTCCTCCCGAGATTCGCCGCCGAGCCTGCCGACGCGGGTGGCGACGTGGACGTCGGCCGGGTCGAGCACCCCGGCGGCGTTGAACGTGGCGAGCAGGCCCGTGGCCGAGCGGGCGAACCGGACCTCATCCGGATCGACCACCGCGGTCGCGGCTGCGGCCCTCGCCAGCTCGCTCACGGGCCGGCCTTCCGTTGTCATGGCGGCACCTGCCCGTCCAGCAGCGCGGAGAGCTCCACGACCAGCGCAGCGGGCGGCTGCCAGCTGAACACCCCGCAGGGGACCCCGTGGACGACGGGCGTGTCGGCGCCGCACATGCCGCGCACGAACAGGTACAGCACACCGCCGAGATGACGCCCCGGGTCGTAGCCCGGTAGGCGCCAGTGCAGGTATCGGTGCAGGGCGACCGCGTACAGCAACGCCTGCAACGGGTACTGGGCGGCGATCATCGCGTCGGCGAGGCGCGCCGGCACGTAGTGGGCCGAGGTGAGCGGCGCCTGACCGTCGGGCCCGATCGGCCCTAGCCAGTTGGTCTTGTAGTCGACCACCGCGAACCTGCCGCCCGGGAGCCGCAGCACGGCGTCGATGCTGCCGGTCAGATAGCCGCGCAGTTGCTGCTCGGGAAGCCCGGCGAGGACGTCGGGGTAGCGCACGAGGGGGTCGTCGGCGGTGAGGTGGCGGCGCAGCAGCGGCACCAGCGCGCCGAGCGGCACGGCCACCCCAGGGTTCTCGCCGCCGGCGAGCGGCAGCTCGAAGTCGAGTTCCGCGAGCCGGTCGGACGGGGCGATGTCGGCGAGCCGCAGCCCGCCGGCGAGCGGTCCCAACGGAGTCCGTGCTGCGGGCAGCAACGCCGCGGCGAGCACATCGGCGTCGACGCCCGCCGTCGGATGCCGGGCGAGCTGATCGTGGGCGTGCCTTGCCAGCTCGGACGGCAGGTCGGCGGAGGTGAGGTCGGCCGCCTCGAAGATCGCGTGGACGAGCGTGCCGAAGCCGGCGCCGACGGGCAGCTCGCCCATCGGGGACGGGACCGCCACCCCGACCTCCGGTCCGGCCTCGTCGACCGCCCCGTCGCCGACATCGACGCCCCCCTCGTCGTCGGTGCCCGGCTCCTCCGGCTCGCTGCCCACCCCGGGACCGTGGCCCGCTGTCGCGGTGAGCGCACTGTAGGAGGTGCGCCGCCACGCGGTGTCGAGGCGGCGCCCGAACTCGGCCGCCCGGAGCCCGGCCGGCGCCGGGGCGGCGGCGGTGAAGCCGGAAGCGGGTCGCTGTCCCACCTCCTCGACGGCGATCTCGGCGCAGGCCAGCCCGCGCAACGCGGCCAGCGCAGCAGCGTCCGGCGGCACCCGGTACGTCTCCGCGGGTTCGGTGCCGGCGGCGGGACGCCCGATCAGCAACCGGTGCAGCGGCGAGGCCGAGGTGGTGGTGGCCGGTACCCACCATGTGACCACCTGGGAGCCGGCCCGGGTGAGCGCGACATAGAGCAGTCGCAGGTCCTCGCCCGCCTCCTCGGCGCGGTGTCGCGCACACCGCTCCTTCCAGCCGTCGCCGGTCTCCCCGCCGACATCGAGCACGCGGGCGCCCGAGTCGTCGTGCAGCAGGGGCACGTCGGGGTCACGCACGTTGCGATCCCAGGCGAAGGGCACGTAGACGATCGGGAACTCGAGGCCCTTGCTGCGGTGGATGGTGATGATCTGCACCGCATCGGCGTCGGACTCCAGCCGCCTGCTGCGTTCTGCCCCGACATCTTCGGCGGCCTCGGCGATCCGGTGCCGCAGCCAGTCGGTCAGCGCCGCCGGGCCGAGGTGCTCGGCCACGGCCGCCGCGTGCAGCGCCTGCGCGACATGGCGCAGGTCGGTCAGGCGCCGCTCCCCGTCGGCCGTGCCCAGCAGCCGCCGGGGCAGCCCCGTGGCGGTGGTGACCGCCTCCAGCAGGGCCGCGACGCCGCGCTCGTGGAGCACCGTCGCCCAGGCGCGCAGCATGCCGGCGAGGTCGTCGAGCAGTTCGTCGGCGGCGGGGCCGCAGAGCTGCTCGACCGTGTGCCCCAAGAAGCACGTGAGCGCCGCCGCCCGGGCACGGAACGCTCTCGGCTGCTCCAGCGCCTCGAGGAGGGTGAGCCACTCGCCGGCGATGGGCGTGCCGAACACGCTCGCGGTGCCCGAGAGCACGGCCGGCACGCCTGCTGCCGCCAGCGCGTCGCGGACCCGTGCCCCCTGGTCGTTGGTGCGCACCAGCACGGCCACGTCGCCCGGCACCACCGGGGTGCCCGCGACGTGCGCCGGGCTCGCCAGCAGCGCCGCGATGTCGGCCGCCGCGTCACGGGCGACGAGCTCGCGGGCTGGGCCGACCACGGCGAGTTCGCGCCTGGGTGCCCGGGGCAGGTCGGCGCGAGGGACCACCCGGAGCCGGAACGGCGTGTCGACCGGAGCGCCGGCGAGCCGCTGTCCCGGATGTGCGGAGTCGACCGGATGAACCGTGATCCGCCGGTCGCCGAGCGCCGCCCCCGCGAACACGATGTCAAGCGCGGTGAGCAGCGGCGCGTCGCTGCGCCAGTTGCGGGCGAGCGTGGCGTGCTGACGTGCGGTCTCGGTGGCGTCGAGGTAGCTGACGACGTCGGCTCCGCGGAAGGCGTAGATCGCCTGCTTCGGGTCGCCGATCAGGACCAGCGTGGTGTGCCCGTGGAAGGCGCGCCGCAGGATGTCCCACTGGACCGGGTCGGTGTCCTGGAACTCGTCCACCAGCACC
>JAODNO010000206.1 GCA_025465235.1 Pseudonocardia sp. | reverse complement strand
CTCTACGTCCGCCGCAGACGCGCCCGATGAGCACTCCTCCGCCCGGATCGCCCGATCCATCCGATCCTCCGCACACAAACCTCACCCGTTGTGCGACACAGGCCACCCCTTCGTGTCGCTGTAAGGACTTGGGAGCCCATGCGAACACCTCGATTTGCCGCCTGTCTCGCCATCCCGATCTCCGTCGCGCTGCTCACGAGCGCGTGCGGTGGGTCTGGCGGCGGCCCCGGCAGCGGTGGGTCCGGTGGCCGGCAGACCGACGCCACGATCAGCGTCAACTCCACCGAGCCCGAGAACCCGCTGATTCCCGGCAACACGAACGAGACCGGCGGCGGCAAGGTGGTCGACGCCCTGTTCACCGGGCTCGTCGAGTACGACCCCAAGACCGCCGAGCCGCGCAACGCCGTCGCGCAGTCCATCGAGACCACCGACTCGAAGCTCTACACGATCAAGCTCAAGCCGGGCTGGACGTTCCACGACGGCACCCCCGTCACCGCGCAGAACTTCGTCGACGCCTGGAACTACACGGCCTACTCGCCCAACGGCCAGCAGAACGCCAGCTTCTTCGCCCAGATCGCCGGCTTCGACCAGGTCAACACGCAGGACCCGGACGGCGCGAACGGCCCGCTCGCGGCCCCGCAGCCCGCCGCACAGACGATGTCGGGGCTGCGCGCGGTGGATGACCAGACGCTCGAGGTCACCCTCGCCGAGCCGTTCTCCGTCTTCCCCACGCAGCTCGGCTACCAGGCGTTCATGCCGCTGCCCCGGGCGTTCTTCACCAACCAGGCGGCGTTCGAGGCCACCCCGATCGGCAACGGGCCGTTCCGCTTCGTGTCGCGCCAGCCGGGCGCGAACATCGTGCTGGAGCGCTATGAGCAGTACGGCGGGGAGCGCAAGCCCGGCGTCAAGGGCGTCGAGTACCGCTTCTACGAGAGCGCCGAGGCCGCCTACGCCGACGTGGTGTCCAACAACCTCGACTTCATCGAGATCATCCCGCCGTCAGCGATCGCCGGAAACCTGTTCGAGACCGACCTGCCGAACCGCAGCGTGTCGCAGACCTACCTCGGTCTGCAGCGCATCGGCTTCCCGATCTACGACGCGCGGTTCCAGAACCCGCAGCTCCGTCAGGCGCTCTCCATGGCGATCGATCGGGAGGCGGTCAACCAGCAGATCTTCAACGGCCTCAAGCCCCCGGCCGACGGTCTCGTGGCGCCCAACGTCCCTGGCCGCGCCGAGGGCCAGTGCGGTGAGCTCTGCACGTACCAGCCCGCGAAGGCGAAGCAGATCTTCGACGCCACCGGCTTCCAGGGACCGATCGAGCTGACCTCCAACGCCGACGCCGGCAACGCGGAGTGGATGCAGGCCACCTGCGTCACGATCACGCAGGCGCTGGGCCGGGAGTGCAACTTCGTGCCCGTCCCCACGTTCGGCGAGTTCCGCACGGCGATCAACGCGCGCGAGATGAGCCGGATCTACCGCACCGGGTGGGTGGCGGACTACCCGTCGATCGAGAACTTCCTCAATCCGATGTACCGCACCGGCGGGTCCACCAACGACGGCGAGTACTCCAACCCCGCCGTGGACGCGCTGCTGGCACGGGCCGACGCCGCCCCGTCGACCGAGGAGGGCAACGCCCTCTACCAGGAGGCGGAGCGGCTGATCATCCAGGACATGCCGGCCATCCCGCTGTACTTCCAGTCGGTGCAGGCCGGCTGGTCGGCCAGGATGTCGAACGTCACGGTCACGCAGTTCCGCGAGCTCGACGTGTTCGGCGTCACCGTCTCCTCGTAGCACCACCACTGGCGACGGCCGCCGGGAGCACCCCTCCCAGCCGCCGTCGTCGCTGGTCACGTATGACCCACGAGGCGAGGCCCAGCTCATGGAGGTGAACCGTGGGACGCTACGTCCTGCGTCGGCTGCTCCAGCTCGTGCCCGTGTTCCTCGGCACGACGTTCCTGATCTACCTGCTCGTCTGGGCCATCCCCGGCGACCAGTTCGCCTGCAAGTGCGGCGACCGCCCTTGCCCGGACGCCTACGTCACCCGTATGCGGGAGGAGTTCCACCTCGACGACAACGTCGTCGTGCAGTACGCCCGCTATCTGATCAACCTGGTGCAGGGTGACTTCGGCGAGACGTTCTCCGGCACGTCGGTGAGCGAGCTGATCGCCACTGCCTATCCGGTCACCGTGCGGCTGGCGCTGGTGGCGCTGCTCATCGAGGCCCTGATCGGGCTGGCGGCCGGCGTGCTCACCGGGCTGCGCTCCGGCGGCTACCTGGACAACCTCGTTCTGGTGTCCACGCTGTTCCTCATCGCGATCCCGGTGTTCGTCACGGGTTACGTGCTCCAGACCGTGCTCGGCCTTCGCCTCGGGATCATCTCCCCCACCGTGTCGTCGGCGGCCGGGTTCGGCGAGCTGCTCGTGCCCGGCTTCGTGCTCGGTAGCCTCTCCATGGCCTACGTCGCTCGGCTCACCCGCACGTCGATCGCCGAGAACCGCCGCACCGACTACGTCCGCACCGCCATCGCGAAGGGCCTCACCCCGCGGCGCGTGGTCGGTGTGCACCTGTTGCGCAACTCCGCCATCCCGGTCGTCACGTTCCTCGGCGTGGACCTGGGGTCGCTCATGGGCGGCGCCATCGTCACCGAGGGCATCTTCAACATCCGCGGCGTCGGCGGCCTGATCTTCCGGTCCATCCAGACGAAGGAGGGCGCCACCGTCACCGGTGTCGTCGTCCTGCTCGTGATCGTCTACCTGCTGATGAACCTGCTGGTGGACGTGCTCTACGCCGTTCTCGACCCGAGGATCCGCTATGACTGACCCCGCCTCGCTCGGAACGGCGGGCCCGCTCGCCGAGGCGAGCCACCACCTGGTCGCCGGCCCTGTCGGCGCCGCCGACCACCCGGGACGGCCCCGCAGCCTCGCCGCCGACGCCTGGCACGACCTGCGCCGCAGCCCCCTGTTCCTGGTCTCGGTGGCACTGATCGCCGTCCTGCTGGTGCTGACTGCGGTGCCGCAGCTGTTCACCTCGGTCGACCCGAGCGCGGGTGACCTCGCCCGCAGCCGGCAGGCGCCGTCGGCCCAGGCCTGGTTCGGCTACGACCTGCTGGGGCGCGACGTGTTCGCGCGCACGATCCACGGCACCCGCGTCTCGATCATCGTCGGAGTGCTGGCCACGACGTTCACCGTGCTGGTCGGCGGTTCCATGGGCCTGCTCGCCGGGTTCTACGGCGGCTGGGTCGACGGCGTCTTGTCCCGCGTGGCCGACGTCTTCTTCGGCCTGCCGTTCGTGCT
>JAODNO010000202.1 GCA_025465235.1 Pseudonocardia sp. | reverse complement strand
GACCGGACGCAAGACCGGCCAGGCGCGCCGCACCTGCCTGATCTACGGCCGCTCGGGTGACGAGTTCGTCGTCGTCGCTTCCAAAGGTGGCGCCGATGAGGACCCGGCATGGTTCAAGAATCTCCTGGCGAACCCGAGCGCCGGGGTGCAGGTCGGCACCCACCGGTTCACCGCCCGCGCCCGTGTTGCGTCCTCGGTCGAGCGCGAGCCCCTCTGGGCCCAGATGGCGCAGATCTTCCCCCTCTACGACGACTACGCGGAGAAGACCGCCCGCGAGATCCCGATCGTCCTGCTCACCCCGCAGGGCTGAGCTGACAGAACCATGCTTCACCGGATCACGCTCCCCACAAGGCGAACCACTTGCGGGAACGTCGCAGGTCGAGAGGGCGTCTCGGCAGCGGCGTCCCGTAGGACCGGTTCGGTGCTCCGTCCCGGCGACCGGGGGCTGTACGGACGCCTCACCGTGTTCCAAATAACCAAGGAAGGTGGAACCGCGCTTCGCGAACTCGAGCCTGCCGCGCGCACCAGCGGAACCAGGCGAGGTCGTGCAGCGGCACCGGCGATGCACCGAGGCAGGACGCCGGCGCGAAACCGCCGATCGACAGGTGCCGCTCCGCCATCACCTCGAGCATCGCCGACTGCACCTTCGCCCCCGTCCGGGCAGAGCCGACGTGCTCCGCGCAGGGCCTGGGCGCGGGCGACCTCGTTGCGGCCGGCCCGGTGCGGCGACTCAGCTGAAGTCGCCGGGCCCCACCGCATCAGGGCGCGGGAGGCTGCATGGGCGCCCCGCTACGTCGTCAGCGGGCTTCCCCTTCCACCTCGACCACGTGCGTCCGGTCGCTCAAGAGCTTGTGGACGTCGTGCACGCGGATCCGGTAGATGTGCCCGACGTCCAGGTCCCGTATCGCGCGTGCGTAGGCGCCGTCGAAGATGGGGCGGTTATTCGGGGCGTAGAGGACCCCGCAGCGGTCGGTGCCTCACGTGGTCCAGGTGTCCCCGTCGGTGGCGACGGACTCCGTCAGGATCTTGCATGTGATGACGCGATCCGGCGAGGTCGATGTATTGGCGGCGCCGATGGTGATCAGCGAAACGATCACCGCCGCGGACGCCCCGGATCCGATCAGCAGATTCCGCAGTTCCTTGTCCATCCCGCCCCTTCCTTGTCCGTCGATCCATGGCGCTGCCGCTCCCCTGCTTGCCAGTGCCATCCCGTCGAACTGCGGCCGCCCGCGGGCAGCCCTTGACGCTTCTGTTCCGGATCTTGCCAAGCTTCTGCCCGCGGGACGTGTCGGACGTATCTGACACGGTGGCGTCGTGATGTTCGCGCCGATCAGCGACCCCGACATCGAGCGCCGCGTGTGGGCGCTCGGGCTGCACTGCCCGCCCGCGCTGATCTGGCACGACCGTTACGACCGGTTCCGCCGCCGGTGCATCACCGACGACCCCAACCCCGACTGCAGCGGATCCCGGGGGACCGGCGAGCCGGAGCGGGGCGACCGGGCGTGGGGGTTCACGCCGCCGCCGGACCTGTCTGGCACGGTGACCGGATGAGCGGGCCGAGCACCTGCGACCACGCCGGCGCCAAGATGGCCGGCAGCACAACCTCCGAGATCACGGGCGTCTTCGAAGTCAACCCCTCGGGCACCGACCTGCTCGCCGGACTGGGACTCTCGGGCACGCGGACCGACCTGCTCAACGGGCTCCAAGCCCTGACCATGCTGGGGCTCTGCCCGACCCTTGTCGCATCCGTGATCGTGATCGATCCGGCGGACGTGCTCCCGGCGCATGTCACCGGCTGGCAGACGCTCCGGGCGTCGCCTGGCACGGTGACCAGATGAGCACCCAGTACCTCACCTGGGAAGCCTTCCTGGCCGGCACGACACACTCCTACCGACTCGAATGGTGCAGGGGTAAGGCGGACCAAGCGAGTCGACCCCGGCTGAAGACGCCGATCGTCGCGAAGGTCACAGCCGTGCAGGTGCTCGACGTCCTCATGGCCGCGCGCGGGCGATGTTGCTGCTGCGGCTCCCTGGCCGTGTCGAAACTCCCCCGCCCGGGACTCCCCCGCGGCGAGGCCGCAGATCGCCGCGTCGGATCGCTCGAGCACACCATCGCGCTCATCGACGGCGGCATGAAACGACCCGGACAACCTCGCCTGGTCGTGCCAGTGGTGCAACGCCAACCGCCACGGCCGGACCGATCTGATCCCGCGCACCTTGGCGGGCTGCCGCCCGTCGGCCCCGTGGGACGGTGACCGGATGAACACCGAGCAGCCGATGATGGCCGAGCTGGAGCAGATCGCCGCCGAGCACCCCGAGACGGCCAGCTTCCTCGGCATGCTCGCCCCGCTCGCAGCGCACGACGATCAGGCGGCGCAGCGGTGGGAGACCTCGACGCGGGACGAGCCGTGCGACGTCATCCGGATCCGCCGCCGACCGTCGGTCCCCCGTGGGACGGTGACCGGATGAGCACCGAGCCGCGCGAGGAGTGGTACCGCCGCGACAACGCACTGCAGGGTGCCTGATGAGCGAGCCGACCACCTGCGACCACGCCGACGCCAACACGCACGGCATCACGCTGCCCACCGCAGTCCAAGGCATCCCGGTCCCGCTGGGCCTCCACGGCCCAGACATACAGCGGTACGACCTGCTCGCCGGACTGGAAGTCGAGGCCGTGCTGGGGCTCTGCCCAACCTGCGGGGACCTGGTCGCGTCCATGCGCGTGACCGATCCGGCGCACCACTTCCCTGATCGCCGCACCCGCTGGCAGACGCTCGAGGAGCCGACCTATCGTCAGCACCTCGTCCCGGGTCCCTGCCCGCGGTGCGGGAACGGCTACGTCGCCGAACTCGGCTCGAACCGCGAGCGCGACTCGAACTGGTACATGTGCCGCCGCTGCGGCCACGAGTACCACCGATGAGACACCCTTTGTCAACCTCCGGCTCAGGCGACGCGTCCGAGGGCTCGGTTGCGGTTGGCGACGTTTATTTTCTCGTCGTAGAGCACGCCCTTGGTGAGGCAGTGCCAGAGGATCTCCAGCCAGCGGTTCCCCAGGGCGCGCAGGGCGGCGTGGTGGCTCCTGCCGGCGGTGATCACTCCGCTGAGCTCCCAGGGACGCCGTGCACGCGTAGTTCGTGGAACTCGCCCGGCTCGAGCGGGCGCAGGTCGGCCGGCTCATCGGCAGACCGCTCGAGAGGCCTGTTCGGGCGTGAGCGCACATCGGATTCTGACGCCATCTCTGCGCTCCCTCGCCCGAACCGCAATCGCTACGCGTGTGTCGTCGAGACGAGGTATCGACGCGTCTGTGTGATACCTGGTCACCCCACCAATGCGGGGCGCGGTTGGGTTTAAGCCGAAGCGGCTGCCCGAGATTAGATGTCCTACCGCGGGTTCCTCTCCGAACTGCTCATGGCCGAGTTCGACGATCGGGCCTGCCGCCGCTCTGAACCGCCAGATCAAGGCCGCCGCGTTCCCCCGGGAGAAGTCGTTGACGCAGCTTGGAGTTCGACGCAAACCCACAGGTCGACCCCGCCGTGATCCACACCCTCTGGACCGCCTCACCTTCGCCGGCAACATCATCGAGACCGGCACCGACTCCTACCGACTCGCCCGCACCCGCGCCACACCTGGAAGTGACCCGCCTTGGCTCAAGTTAGTGCGCACTTTCGGGTGGGCAATGTGAGGGATCCGCGCTGTCAGAGCCTTCGAAGGGCTCGCCGCAGCACGTCCTCGACGCGGCGACGCATGCCGGTCGTGTCGACCAGGGTCCGGCCCGCGACCTGCCGAGGCAGGAACTGCGGCCAGTCCGGCCCGAAGGAACAGAGGGCGGCGACGTCGGCCCGGGGATCCACCAGTTGTCCCGCCTGCGCCTGGTAGATCTCGAGGAATCGCTCGGCGGCCTCGGCCGAGTACAGAGTCGCCAGGTTCAGTCGGCAGTGGCCGACGTCGATACCCCGTGGACCGGTTCCGGCGTTTGGCCAGTCGACGACACCGGAGACCAGGCCATCGCGCCACAGCACATTGAAGTGCTGGAAGTCACGGTGGAGGAACACGCGCTGCACCGTGGACGGAAGCACCCATGCGGTCGCGAAGGCACGGCTCCACAATTCGTCACGTTCCGCCCAGGCGGGGAGCGCCGAAGGGATCCACGACTCGTATTGGTCCGCCTCGATACCGGTCGCGTGGATCGCCACCAGAGTGGCCGCGAGCTCGTGGAGCCAGGCGTCGAGGTCGGTGGGCGTCAGGTCCACCTCGCCCGGAGCCAGGGACATGAGCAGCGACGGCACGCCGGCCTCGACGCCAGTAGGATCGGCGGCCTCCAAGCGCGGCGCCGGGATCCCGGTCTCCACAAGGGTCTGCAGGGCGTGCGCTTCGCGACGCACGAGAGCCGCTGCGTCGACCGCAACACGTCCATCCCATTGCCGCAGTACCACGGCGTGCGGCCGATTCCGCCTGCGCGAGACCTGGATCCGGTACATCCCGGCGGTGATCCCACCGGCCAACGGCAGGACCATGGACACCCGGCCTCCGACGGACCTTTCCACCCACCTGACGGCACGGGAATCAAGATCCACCCGACAAGCGTAGGCGGGTCGACAGGGCGCCGCCGACGCCGACTAGCCGGGCCCGCGATAGAACGTGCTGGACCAACGCCGCGGCGGTGGATGACCCCACGACCCAGCAGCTCACGACGGCGGCGCGTACGAGCATGGAGCAGCTGGTGCACCACCTCATGGTGCTCGAGCGTCAGGTGCCGCGAGGCGAGAAGGCGGCAGGTCGTCGAGCTCGGTAACTTCCTCGTCCCGGGATCGCTCTGCGGGATAACCAAGGAGGTGGAACCGCGCTTCGCGGACGTCGAGCCGACCCGTGCACCGCTGCTCGCTACAGACTTGCTGAGCCCAAGTTCGACACCG
>JAODNO010000141.1 GCA_025465235.1 Pseudonocardia sp. | reverse complement strand
GACGGCCATGTGGATGCCCGCCGCGGCGATGTCTCCAGCAGTCTGGCCGCCCTCGTCCAGTCGGTCGGCCGCGGCTACCTCGAGGTCCCGCACGAGGTGGCCGCCGTCGCGATGTCCGTCGTCGCCGCCGTCGACCGGGCGACGGGGCACCGGCGGTCGTGATGGCGACGGCGCCGGCAGCACGAACTTCCTGCCCTCCGTGGCGTTCAGGGGGCTGCGCCTGGGCCTTGTCCGAACTCGATGTCCGGTAGGTCGACATACTCTGCGCACCGGCGGCAGCGGAAGTCCTCACCCATCTCCCCGCCGCACCCCGTGTGGACGGCGAGGCGGGGCGGGCCGCTCGGGGCGGCGTAGTGCCGGTCGCCCCACCGCATGAGCATCAGGAGCGCCGGCGCGAGCTCGCGGCCCTTGTCGGTGAGGACGTACTCGTGGCGCTCCGGACGTATCTGGTACGCCCGCCGCTCCAGTAGTCCCTCGCTCACCAGTCGGTCCAGGCGGGCGGTCAAAACGTTGGTGGCGATCCCGAGGCTCGTGCGGAACTCGTCGAAGCGGGTCAGCCCGAAAAGCGCGTCGCGGATGACGAGGAGCGTCCAGCGCTCGCCGATCACCTCGAGCGTGCGGGCGATCGAGCAGTTCTGGTCGGGGTAGGTGCGCTGCAGCATCGCGGCCGAGTCTAGCCGCAGTCACTTGCATGAAGCAACGCACGACAGTAGCGTCCGTCTGCGAGCTACTTGCTTCATGCAACGCACGGAGGTCGTGATGGCGGAGTCATTCGTCGAGTCATTCGTCGAGTCGTGGGCCGACCGGGCGGGGCACCGCATCCGGGTCCGCGAGCACAGCGGCCCGGGGCCGGCTGTTGTGCTCATGCACGGCTTCCCGGACGACTTGCATTTGTACGACCGGATGCTGCCGTACCTGGTCGGGACCCGCCGCGTCGTGACGTTCGACTTCCTCGGGTGGGGCGGGTCGGACAAGCCGGCGGGCTACCCGTACACCGCGCACAACCAGACAGGCGACCTGGACGCCGTGCTCGCGCACGTCGGGGCGGACCCCGTCGTGCTCGTGGCCCACGACGCCTCGGGTCCTCCGGCGATCGACTGGGCGCTCGCGCACCCCGAGCGGGTGGCCGGGCTGGTGCTGCTCAACACCTACTACGGCTGGATGCCTCGGATGCGCGCGCCGGAGGCCATCACGCTCTACTCGCTTCCGGGGGTGCGGAATCTCGCGCGGGCCGTGATGCGCCGCTTCGAGGGGCTCGACCGGCGGCTCTACTTCTGGCAGGTCGGCAGGTTCATCCGGGATGCGGACGTGCGCGCGGAGTTGCTGCCGCAGCTCTACGCCGCGTTCCGGGGGAGTCGCCCAGCGTTCTGGCGGCTCAACGCTGATCTCCTGCGTACGCTCCTGACGAGGCGGCGCCGGGCGGCGCAGCTCCGCGAGTTCCGGCGCCCGGTGCGGATCGTATTCGGGGCGCAGGACCCGTACCTCAACGTCCACGTCGCGCGCCGCTTCGCCGAACTGTTCCCACACGCGGAGCTGGAACTGGTCCGCGGGGCGCGACACTACGTGCAGGTGGATGAGCCGCAACAGGTCGCGGCGGCGATTCTGCGGGCGGCGGCTGGCAGCCTGTCATGACCGTCCTTCGGTGCCGGGCGTCGCACGCCCTTGCCCGCGTTGCAGGGTCTGCGCCCGCGCGTCGGCCATGGACCAGGTGTCAGGGCAGGAAGAGCCGACGACCTGATACTCCACTGCGCTGCCACGATCGGGTTGGAACAGGAAGTTCGACGACACAGGCCGGTCGCACCGCTGAGTCGGCCCCAGCCCTCGACCTGCCAGATCACTGCGCCTCGCAGGGTGCCCTCCTCCGCGGAGGGCTCGATGACTCCTGTGCCGGCAGTGCCCAGCCGCAGGCCCCGCCGTCGAACGCGATTTCGCCCTCCTCGACAAAGGACGTCTCACTGGTCATGGTGACGTGGGTTTCGTAGAGGCCTCGGTCGGCACGCCGGAGTCGTCGCCCTCAAGCAGCGTTACTACGCCTGCCCTGCCCACGCACATGGGAGCCGAGCGGGGGTCCGGCCATGCTGATCGGATACCGGGTAGCAACTGGCGTCCATACGCGGTCAGGGGACTGAGTAAATAGCGCAATTGGCTAGGCCGGACAGGCCAATACCGTGCGCTGATATCACGTGCGGGGGCGCGCAGGATTGTCACGCAGGGAACTTGGGTGGACCCTGGTGCTTGAATTGCTGCCAGCCGCTGGGGGCGTGATGGACGTAGGACGCCGGGCGGCAGCTCGGCAAATCCTCGGCGTCGCGGTTGTGACCGCCATTGTTCTGGGAACTGTGACGGGCTTGTCGATGGCTGCGTCAGAATCTGAGCCGCCTCCGGTAGCGGCAGATGTGAAGATATCCGGTCAACCTGTCCCGGTCGTCGCTCCAGGTGATCTCGAAGATCCTCGCCTGATGATGGCGGCAACTTCCTGCTTCACGGACTTGGTTACGAAGTATGCTCATGCCCCAAATTTCGAAGTCTGGGTAGAGGCACTGCATCGAAACAGTGACCGCGTCACGAGATCATTGATCGCGGAGCTTCAGGTATACGCAGCAAAGAACGACAGGCTGGCTTATGAGGTACTCGACTGTACCGTGCGAACCGTCGATCAGTGGAGACATCCTCAACCGCTCCCGCACGAAGATCCGGCGCCGCCCAAATGCCCATCCGGCCAGCACCTGAGCGCCACCGTTCTCAACGGAGCCAAGGGCTGGGATTGTCTCGCCGACCAGTCGGACCAGCCCGCCCGCGTCGATCCTCCCGACCAGCCGAACCGCCCGATGCAGCCGCCTGACGAGCCTGAACAACTCGACGTGCCTCACCGATCGGACCTGCTCGGTGGCGCAGCAGTGACGCCTGGGCGGCCGACGCCGGAGCAGCGACAGCCGGAGCGGTCGACGCCTGAGGAGTCGACCCCTGAGTGGTCGGAGCCGAAGCGGTCGACGCCGGAGCAGCGACAGCCGGAGCGGTCGACGCCTGAGGAGTCGACCCCTGAGTCGTCGATGCCGGAGCGGTCGATGCCGGAGCGGTCGATGCCGGAGCGGTCGACGCCGGAGCGGTCGACGCCGGAGCAGTCGACCCTGGAGCAGCCTGAGCCCGAGCAGTAGTCGAACGGTGCTAACC
>JAODNO010000125.1 GCA_025465235.1 Pseudonocardia sp. | reverse complement strand
CCCAGTTCCATCCGCCGACCAGCGACGACCCGCTGTGGGCCGAGACCAACTACTTCGGTCTCTACGCTGGCCAGGACACCGCCGCACCGCTCAACATCGGGGTCTACGGCCTGTTCCGGGAGCCGCTGGGCGTGGTCGGCGCGACCGTCTCGGTGAACGGCAAGCGCGTGACGGTGCCGTGGGCGGCCGAGTACTGGGACTCGTGGGAGCACCTGGTGGTGCCCCAGCCATCGAACCTGCTCGACTACGAGCTGGCCAACGGCCTGAAGGTGGTGTGCTCGGACCCGAACAGGGTCTGGGACGTCTCCTACTCGGATGCGGCTGCCGGGCTGGAGCTGCGCTTCCGGTGCACCGCGCTGATGGAGCCCTACGACATCAACGACCCGGAGCAGGACCCGATGGCCGCGGACAAGGACATGTCCAAGACCTGGGGGCACGCCTACGCCGGCCATTTCGACCTGACCGGGCACTTCGAGGGCGAGATCTCCGTGCGCGGCACCACGGTGCCGATCGACTGCGTGTCCACGATGGACCACAGTTGGGGTATCCGGGCCGAGCGCCAGACGTCACGGCTGAGCTGGATGCACGCGCATTTCTCGAAGGACTACGCGGTGCACGCGCTGTTCGACTTCAGCACCGAGGGCGGCCCGGACGCCCCCAGCCCGCTGACGATGACGCACGGGTACGTGCTCGACCACGGCAAGGTCCACGGCCTGAAGGCCGCCACCGGCACCACCTGGCGCACGGGTCTCTATCCGGAGGCGATCCAGCTGGCCGTCACCGACTCGGCGGATCGCACCTGGGAGCTGGAGGGCACGGCCCTGACCACCTTCCCGTGGCAGGCCTGGCCGGGCACCGTCGGCCACAACGCCCTGCACCGCTGGACGTCCAACGGCCAGACCGGCTACGGCGAATGCATGGATTTCATCGGTCTCGGCGAGCTCGGCGCCGTCTACAACAGGCCGTGACCCGGCCACCGGACCCGGTCCGGGCCGTCATATTCGACCTCGACGGCACTCTGGTGCAGACCCGCGTCGCGTCCTGGGAGATCTTCGCGCAGGTCAACGACCGGTTCGGCCTCGGCGTCGACGGGCCGGAGCAGTACTTCGAGCTGTTCCGCGGCAACGTCTTCACCTCGATCCGGACGCTGTGCCACGACGACGCCCACGCCGCCGAGGTCAAGGCGGCGTTCCTCGCGCTGCTGCGCAGCGAGTACACGCCGCCAATGATCCCCGGAATGGCCGACGTCGTTCACCGGCTGGCCGCCGACTGCACGCTCGCCGTGATGTCGTCCAACGCGATGGCCGTGCTGCGCCGGATACTCGTGACCAACGACCTCGCTTTCTGCTTCGCCCACGTGTTCGGCGGCGACGTCGCACCGGACAAGCGGGCGGCCATCCGGGCCTTCCTCGCGGACTCCGGCAGCGGGTTCGGGCGACGCTGCGCCGCCGACTACGACGAGGGCGGCCGGCACGCCGAGCCCGGCCCGGCGAGCACTGTGCTGGTCACCGACACCGCGGGCGACGTCCGCGACGCGCTGGAGGCCGGCATCCGGGTGGTCGGGGTGGCGTGGGGCATGCACTCCGTCGACGAGCTGACCGAGGCCGGAGCGGAGTTCGTCGCGCTGTGGCCGCAGGAGATCTCGGCTCATCTGCTCGGAGACGCCGCGGGATCCCCGCCGATCGGTGCCTGTGCGGTCTCGGCGGCTGCGGGGGGATGCGGCTGCGGATGCGAAGGCGAGGGCAGCGACACCAGGACCTCGACCGCCGAGCTCGTCCGCCGAGTCGGCGCCGTCCGCCGGGGCCGCAGGTCCGCGGCGGCCGGCACGGCGAGCGGGGCGGTGCCGTCACGGCCGGAGCCATCCGCGCGCCGCGTACCGTCCGCCGTTTCGGCCGCCGAGTTGCTCAACGCCATCCGGCGGGTGTGCGGCGATGGCTGATGCCACAACGTCCGGCCGGCATGTGTCCCCACTGACCGGGGCGTTCAACTTCCGGGACCTCGGCGGTCTGGCCGCCGGCCCGGACCGCCGCGTCCGCACCGGCGTGCTGTTCCGCAGCGACACGCTGCAGGCTCTCACCCCCGCGGACGTCGCCCGGCTCGTCGACAAGCTCGGAATCGAGTTGGTCGTCGACCTGCGCATCGGTCCGGAGGCCGTCGCGGAGGGACGCGGTCCGCTGGCGGCCGCCACCGTCTGCTATCTGAACGCGCCACTGCGCGACCTGCCGGTATCGGACCTGGACCCCCGCGAGCAGACCCTGCACTTCTACCTGGAGCACCTCGCCTCGCCCAGCCCGACGCTCCCGATGGTGGTGGCGCTCGTGGCCGCCGCGGCCGGACGCCCGACGGTGCTGCACTGCGCCGCGGGCAAGGACCGGACGGGCCTGGTCACCGCGCTGATCCTGCGCCTGCTCGGCGTCGCGGACGAGCACATCGTGGCCGACTACTTGGCCACCGCCCACAACATGCCCCGCATCGTTGAGCGCTTCGCGGGCTGGCCCCGCTACCGCGACCACATGGCGGTCGTGCCGGCCGAGGTCTACCA
The DNA here is from genome assembly GCA_025465235.1 of Pseudonocardia sp. Lineage (GTDB taxonomy): Bacteria > Actinomycetota > Actinomycetes > Mycobacteriales > Pseudonocardiaceae > Pseudonocardia. The sequence goes on along the minus strand of JAODNO010000125.1, from coordinate 948 downwards.
GGCGCAGGAGTTCACGATCCGCGGATTCCTCCGCGGCCTCGACGAGGTCTACGGCGGTGCGCTCGGCTGGGCGCGGTCCCACGGCGTACCGGACGCGATGATCGCCCGCCTGGCCGCGGCCCTGCTGGAGCCGGTTCCCTCCTGAGAAGGACTCGCATGATCGCCCTGCGCGGCGATCCTCACCGGTCCGCCGCGAGCGCCGCCTTGCCCAGCGCCAGGATCAGCGGCCGGGTCTCGTGCGCGTCGACGGCGAAGCGGCGCAGGCCCAGGCCGTAGAGAAGCGCGGCCACCGCATCGGACACGTCGCCGGAGAGCCGCATCCCGACCTGGCACCCCGGCACTTCGGCGGAGACGGCCGCGACCCGCTCCAGGAGCGGCTCGACCGACGGGTCGACCGCCGACCGCGGGTCGGTGCTCAGCAGGCCACGCTGCAGGTAGCCGTCGAGGGGCTCGGCGGTGAGCAGCTGGCGGGCAGCGATGCCGAACACGGCCGCCTGCAGCGCGCGGACCTCCAACCACAGCACGTCGCTCGCCGCGGCGATGCCCGCCACGTTGAACACGGCCCGGGGGCTGGTCAGATACGTCCCGATCGCCGGCCCGGTGCCGTCCCGCAGCTCGTGCAGCGCCGATGCCTCGGCCGGGTCCGACACATGCCGCACTGCCAGGTGCACCCGCGCCGTCCCACCGGAGTCCCGGACAGCCCGGGCCAGGCCCTCGAGCTGCGCCTCGATCAACGCAGGAAGCCCGAGCGGGACCGCGAGCCGCGGGTACTGCGTGGTCAGAGCGGTCTGCTGAAGGAGCTCGCGGGAGTCGTCGGCGAGGAAGTCGACCGCACGCACACCCACCTCCACATCGCCTGCGGCAGCGAGGATCGGGGTGAACTCGGCGGCCACCAGGTCGGCGACGTCGCCGAGCCGGGCCGCGTCGCGGTGCTCGAGCAGGGTCCGC
>JAODNO010000117.1 GCA_025465235.1 Pseudonocardia sp. | reverse complement strand
AGACGTCGCCGTCGTCGGTGCGGGCGACGTTGGTGAAAAGGGAGTTCCCCTTCTCGATCGTGCGCATCGCGTTGGGGTTGGTCTTCCAGTTGGTGCCGGGCGCGACCCCGAAGAACCCGGCCTCCGGGTTGACCGCGTAGAGGCGGCCGTCCTCGCCGAAACGCATCCAGGCGATGTCGTCGCCGACCGTCTCGGCGCGCCAGCCGGGCACGGTCGGCTGCAGCATCGCCAGGTTCGTCTTTCCGCATGCCGACGGGAAGGCCGCCGCCACGTAGTACGCCTTCTCCTCGGGGCTGATCAGCTTGAGGATCAGCATGTGCTCGGCCATCCAGCCCTCGTCGCGGGCCATGACCGAGGCGATCCGCAGTGCGTAGCACTTCTTACCCAGCAGCGCGTTGCCGCCGTACCCGGAGCCGAAGCTCCAGATCTCGCGGGTCTCCGGGAAATGGGTGATGTACTTCGTCTCGTTGCACGGCCACGGGACGTCCTGCTGGCCGGGCTCGAGCGGCGCGCCCACGGAGTGCAGCGCCGGCACGAACTTGTCGCCTGCCGGGCCGTCGAAAAGCGGGAGCACCGCGCTACCCATGCGCGTCATGATGTGCATCGACACGACGACGTACTCGGAGTCGGTGATCTCCACACCGAGGAACGGCTCGTCGGCGTCGAGCGGCCCCATGCAGAACGGAATCACGTACATCGTTCGACCGCGCATGCAACCGCGGTAGAGCTCGGTCATGGTGGCCTTCATCTCGGCCGGGTCCATCCAGTTGTTGGTGGGACCGGCGTCGGCCTCGAGGACCGAGCAGATGAAGGTGCGCTCCTCGACACGTGCCACGTCGTCCGGATCGGACGCCGCCCAGAAGGAGTTCGGTTTCTTCTCCTCGTTCAGCTTGACGAACGTGCCCGCCTCGACGAGCTGCGTCGTCATGCGGTCCCACTCGTCGGCGGACCCGTCGCACCACACGACGCGCTCGGGTGTGGTGAGTTCCGCGACCTCGCGCACCCAGGACAGCAGGCGCGCGTTCTCGGTCGGCGCTTCGTCGATCCCTGACACGGTCATCGCTGTCATGTTTCCTCGCTCCTTGCCGGCGCCCCGGCCCTGGGAATGCTGCGCGCACCCGTCCGTGCTCGGCCGGGTGTACAGGTGAAAGATGGAAACTGACGGTACCGCCGGTGTCCGGATTCCCCCACCGCTGGCGCTGTCGATTGACTCACAGGACCGATCATGTAATCGATTCAGAAGCGCCGTAAACGCTTTCCGACGGGAATTCCACGGGGTTGCCCCCGCACCCCGAGCACACCCGGTGACCAGTGCGTTGTTCGCCGGGCGTGGTCCACCAGCACGGCGGGCGTCCGGATGAGAGAGACGGCTACCACATCCTGCACACCCCGGCGGTCCGAACCGGTGCGAGCGGCTCCCCGACGCCCCAGCGGATCACGCTCCGGACGTCTACGCTGTGGTTTCGGTCCCGTACGCCCCGTAGTGCCCTGATCACGTTCGATGCCGGAGGACCCGATGAGCGACACCGCCATGTACGTCACGCTGCTCGCAGTGTCGGTCGCGCTGACGTTCCTCGTCGGACGTCTCCTGGTCACCGCCGGTGAACCGTTCCTGCAGGAGGTCTTCGAGGACCGCTCGGTCACCCGGTCGGTCAACCTGCTGCTCTCGGTGCTGTTCCACCTGATCACGCTCGGCGTGCTGGCGATCATCTCGGTCCTGGACCTGGTCGGCAACGAGGACCCGTTCCAGACGCTCGTCGCGAGGCTCGGCGTGGTGCTGCTCGTCCTCGGCGTCGCGTACGGCGTCTCGATGCTGGTACTCATCCGCGTCCGGGAGCGCCGCCGGGCCGACCAGATCTCCGAGCACGTCCAGGAGCGGCTGGCCGACCGCGGTTTCGGGTCCGGGCCGCAGGGCACCGGGCAGCCGGGCCCGACCCCGCCCACGGTCACGCCCGGACAGTGACGCCCGGGCCCCCGGCCCGCCGGCTTCGTCACGGGCCCTCGGTCAGCTAGCCCGGCTCCGGAGCCCGAGCAGGACGACCAGCGCGACCGTGGCCAGCGTGAGGGCGCCGACCACAGCCGTGACGTCGATCCCTGTCACGAACGCGTCGCGCGCGGAGGCGAGCAGTGCCTGCCCCTCCTGCCCGGGGAGCCGCGCTGCCGTGCCGACAGCACCTCCGAGTGTCTCCCTGGCAGTGTGGGCGTCGCCGGATCCGATGCTCGTGGGCACCTTGACGGTCGCCCGGTACACGGCCGTCAGCACGCTGCCGAGCACGGCGGTGCCGAGCACGGCGCCGATCTCGTAGGACGTCTCGGACACCGCAGACGCTGAGCCGGCGCGGTCCGGAGGCGCAGCGGAGAGGATCGCGTCGTTGGTGATCGTCTCGGACAGGCCGATCCCCGCTCCGACAAGGATGAACGCGCCGGCCAGGACAGCGACCGAGGAGTCCCCGCGCAGGGCGGTGCACAGCAGGAACCCGACCGCGGCGAGCCCGAGACCCGCCGGAACCAGTGCCCGCAGCGGGAACATGCGCCCCAGCCGCGCGGCGGCCAGCCCCGCCAGCATCGTCACGAGGAACCCCGGCAGGAGCACGAGCCCGGCGTCGATCGGCGAGAGCCCGAGCACGAGCATCAGGTACTGGGCGGAGAAGAAGAGCAGCCCCGTCAGGGCGAACATCGTGGTCGCGTTGGCGAGGGCGGACAGTCGCAGCACCGCAGACGCGAACAGCGTCACGTCGAGCAACGGCTCGTCGCCCGCCGCCAGGCGGCGGCGCGCGCGACGCACGAACAGGACCCCGGCCCCCACCCCGACCAGCAGGGCGAGCGCCGCCGTCGCGGTGATACCGCTGTCGGCCACGAGCGTGATCGCCAGCACCGGCGGCCCCATCGCCAGGAGCGACAGCAGCACACCCGGTAGGTCGAGCCGTCCCGGCGCCGGCCGCCTGGACTCGGGCAGCACCACGGTGGCGAGCACGAGCAGCGCCACCATCGCCGGCACGTTGACGAGGAACACCGCGCCCCACCAGAAGTGCTGGAGCAGCACTCCCCCGAGAATCGGGCCCAGCGCGGCGCCTGCGGCGAAGCCGGTGGCCCAGATCGCGACGGCGAGCCTCCGTTGCGCCCGGTTGGCGAACAGCGTGCGCAGCAGCGCGAGCGCGGACGGCATCAACATGGCGCCGAAGAACCCGAGCAGGGCCCGGGCACCCACCAGGTGCAGGGCGTTGGTCGCCAATGCTGCCGCAGCAGAGACGGTACCGAACCCAGCGACGCCGATCATGAGCGTCCGGCGGTGGCCGATGCGGTCGCCGAGGGTGCCCATTGTGACGAGCAGGGCGGCGAGCACCAGCGGGTAGATGTCGACCAGCCACAGCAGTTGCGTCGCCGACGGGGCGAGCGCGGCGCTGATCGCGGGCAGGGCGAAGCCGAGCACGGTGTTGTCGATGGCGACCAGCAGCGTCGGCAGGGACAGGACGGCCAGCCCGACCCACTCGCGGTGGCCGGCGCGGGGTGGGGCGAGCGACAGGGTGCGGCCGGCAGGGGCAATAACGGTCATGTAGTCCTCGGGAACGCCCGTCAGAGACGGGTGATGATCGGGGGGCTGGGCGTTAATATACCGTCTAGACGGTATAGTTCCCCTCGTTGTTCCCGGTCCGCGCGGCGACGTGGTGGAGCACACCCGGCCTCCTACACTCGGTCGATGGCGAGCGCCCGGGACCGCGTGCTGGACGCGTACGAGACGCTGTTGATCGACCACGGCGCCGGCGCGGTCACGCTCGACGCCGTGGCCGCGGCCGCCTCGGTCTCCAAGGGCGGGCTGCTCTACCACTT
>JAODNO010000088.1 GCA_025465235.1 Pseudonocardia sp. | reverse complement strand
CCCACCAGGCTGCCCGTCGAGCTCATGGTCGCGCTGACGGCTCCGGCAGACAGGTCGTTGGCGGAGTCGTTGCTCGACACCCCGGCCCACCGGCCCTTGTACACCGCGTCCTGGAGGAACTGCATCGCGGCGACCGACTCGGCGGAGTCAGAGGTGACGTCCCAGTCCTTGCTCCAGGCGCCACCCCAGCCCCAGAGGTTGTTCTGGAAGGTCCATCCGGCGTAGCCCGCGAGCGCAGGCAGCTGGAAAGCGTGCTGGACGCCGGTGCCCGCGGCCTGCAGCTTCGGCGCCCACTCGTCGAACTCGGCCCACGTCGTCGGGGCCCGGTCGGGCAGGCCGGCCGCCGCCCAGTGCGCCTTGTTGTAGTAGAAGAGCGGCGTCGAGCGCGCCCACGGGAGCGCCCACTGCCCGCCTGCGTACTGGTAGTCGGCCAGCAGCTGGTCCTGGTAGTCGCCGGTCTCGATGCCGACGGCCTTGATCGCCGAGTCGAGCGGGACGATGGATCCCAGCATGTAGTAGCGGAACCACCACACGTCCGACAGCACGACGAGGTCGGGCAGCGTTCCGCCGGTCTGGGCGGTCTGGAACTTCTGCGCGATCTCCTCGTAGTCCTTGCCCGCCGTCACCAGGTTCACCTTGATGTCCGACTGTGAGGCGTGGAACGCGTCGATGATCTGCTGGGTCACCGCCTGGGACGAGCCGGGGTTGTTCGACCACATGGTGACCTGTGCTGCCGGCTTCACGCCGGTGTAGTCGATGGCCGCCGACGACGCCGGTGACGCTCCGGAGCCCGATGTCGAGGGCCCGCCGCACGCGGCAACGGCCGCCGTCAGGCCCGCTGCCGAGGCGAGCCGGAGGAAGCCGCGACGGTCCAGGTTCGGTGCGACGAGCCGGGCGTGCGGGGAGGTGTCGGGGAACCGAGCGGTCATGAAAGGTCCTTCTGATGTGGTGTGGAGAGGATGCGGGGAGACGGAGGGGTTGGGCGGGGGTGCTCGCTCAGTCCTTCACGGCGCCCTGGGTGAGCCCGGCGATGACGTAGCGCTGGAGCGAGGCGAACACGATGAGGACCGGCACGATGACGGCGACGGATCCGGCCATCAGCACCCCGTACGCGAGTGCGTCGCTTTCGGTGTTCGAGAGCAGGGTGAGTCCCACCGGCAGGGTCATCATCGACGGGTCGGTGACGATGACCAGTGGCCACAGGTAGTCGTTCCACTCGAACACGATGCTGACCAACGCGACGGTCACGATGCTCGGTGCGGAGATCGGGATGACGATGCGGGTGAGCCGGCGCCAGTGGCCCGCCCCGTCGATCTCGGCCGCTTCGAGGATCGAGATCGGCAGCGTCATGAAGTGCTGCCGCAGGAGGAACGTCCCGAAGCCCGTGCCCAGGCCGGGAAGGATGATCCCCCAGTAGGTGTCGGCGCCCCCGAGGCCGGTGACGAGGATGTAGTTCGGGAGCAGCGACACCTGCGGCGGCACCATGAGCGTCACCAGGATCGCGGCGAAGATCAGCTTCTTGGCGGGGAACCGCACGAAGACGAGCGCGTAGGCCGTGAAGATCGCCAGTAGCACCTTGATGCCCGCTCCGATGACGGTGACGATCACCGAGTTCACGAAGAGCCGGACGAACGGAACCTCGCGGGCGGCCTGCAGGTAGTTGTCCGGAGCCAAGCTGTGGGGCAGGACCGCGAGGTCCTGGGTCACCAGCTCGCCCGGCGTCTTGAACGACGAGAGCAGCATCCACACGAGCGGCAGTGCGACGACCGCGACGGCGAGCACGAGCGGGAGGTAGGAGCCGACGGCCGCGGCGGCGAGGCTCCGCGGGGCGAGGGGATGGGTGCGGGTGGCCTGGTCGTGGCCCGGCGCCGACATGGTCATCGGTAGTGCACCCGTCGCTCGAGGACCAGCATCTGGATCGCGGTGAACAGCACCAGCAGGCCGAACAGGACCGTCGACACGGTGGCGGAGTATCCGGCGCGGTTGTAGCCGCCGAACGCCTGCAGGTAGGCGTCGTAGATGAGGGTGGTCGTACCCCGGCCGAGCGGGGTCATGATCCGGATGATGTCGAAGGCCTGCAGGGAGTTGAGGACGCTCGTGATCAGCAGGAAGAACGTGGTCGGGGAGAGCATCGGCAGGATGATCGACCGAAATGTCCGCAGCCGGCCTGCCCCGTCGATGGCGGCGGCCTCGAGCAGGTCCCGCGGGACGGCCTGCAGCCCGGCCAGGTAGATCACCGCCGCGTACCCCATGTTCTTCCAGACGTAGACGATGATCACCATCACGAGACTGAGCGACGGATCGTTGAACCACTGCGGACTGGGCAGGTCCACCGTGCGCAGCACCGCCGCGATCACGCCCACGGTCGGGTCGAACATGAACACCCAGATCAGCCCCACGCCGACGCCCGACAGCACGAACGGCGAGAACACCGCGGCCCGGGCAAAGCCGACGCCGCGGACCTTGCGGTTCAGCACCAGCGCGATCAGCAGGCCCAGCAGCATCGACCCCCCGACGGTGGCGACGGTGAAGACGGCCGTCACCCGGGCGATCTCGGCGGTGTCCGGGGAGGTGAAGAACCGGACGTAGTTGTCGAACCCGACCGGCACCGCCGTGGCGGCGCCCAGTGTCCAGTTGAGCGTCGAGTAGTAGACGTTGCTGAGCAGCGGGCGGTAGCTGAAGGCGACGATCACCAGGATGTTCGGCGCGGCGAGGGCGAGGAACACGAGAAAGTCGTGGCGTTCCCGGGCGCCGAAACGGCGGCGGGAAGGTGGTGTTCGCACCGGCCGGACGGTGGTGGGTGGCGGCGTGGACACCGGAGCGGACGTTACCGATGACATTCCCGCACTCCCGCAGCCCCTACCGGTCGACGACACCGCGGCGGCCCGCGGCTGGGGAGACCTTCGCAACCGGACATGAGCGGCTGGTGATCCGGAGTCGGCCGCTTTGCTAACAGCTGATCACGGACTGGGGTGGTTATACGCCTTCATCACCGACGTTTTTCCCGCCGGCCCACGCGCGGGTGGCGGCGGACCGCCCGGTCGTTCAGGAGCCGCTTCTCGCCGCCGTCGAGTGACGAGCAGTGACGGTGGGCGGGAGTCCACGGCTGTCGAAGCGCGGACCCGTCCAGCGGACCAGCAGGATGACGACGGCCACCATTGTCTGCCCGACGAGCAGAGCGAGCCCGACGCCGGTCAGGCCCAGGAACGGCATCAACACCCAGGCGAGCGGGATCACGATGAACGCGAGGGCCGCCGGAACGCCGAACTGGATGCTCTTGCGCTGCAGAACCCTGGCGGCGTTGACCGTCGCGAGCAGCACGACGTTCGGCAGGGCGGACAGCGCGCCCAGGGCGAGCAGTCCGGTGCCGGTGGCGGCGTAGTGCTCGCCGAAGACCGAGAGGATCAGTCCCGCACCGGGAACGATCACCACCACGGCCGGCACCAACAGTGTCATCGCCTTGGTGACCATGCTGCGGCAGGCCGCGTCGAGGGCATCCGGGTCGGCCGACACGTGCGCCACCAGCGACTGGCCCATCCCGTTGGAGACCAGGTAGAGCCCGAACGCGACTGCCCACGCGATCCCGAAGGTGGCGGCGGAGTCGGCGTCGAGCCGCGCCAGCACGAGCAGCGGCAGCCCGAAGTTGACGGCCAGCGAGAAGAGCGACCCGGCCCAGTCCGCGGACACGAATCCGACGATCGTCTGCGCCCTGAACGACACTGCCGAGGCCGCCGTGGCGATCCCGTGGGCCGGAAGGACGCGCACCAGCCACACGGTGACCACGAGCACCAGGACGGCGGTGGCCGCCGCCCACGACACGGCGACCGCTCCGTAGAACGCGACCACGCCGCCTGCCATCAGCAACGCGATCTTCAGCAGCGCGAAGACGAGGTTCTCCACGGGCACGAGCGTCGCCCGCTTGATCGCCGTGAGCACGTAGTCCTGCATCACGAACAGGGCCCACACGGGCGTCGAGAGCGCGAAGAAGGCGATCAGCGGGCCACGGCCCACCGACTCGAGCAAGTCCGGTGCCCACCAGGCAGCACCGAGGGCGAACACCGCACCGGTCGCGCACGCCGTCCCGGCTCCCACCGCGTAGCAGGACAGCACCAATGACCGCGCCGACCGACCGGCCACCGGGACGAAGCGGAGAAGCGCGCTACCCAGGTTGAGCTGCGCCGCGCTGCCGAGCAGCGTCATCGTCGAGACCAGCGTCGAGTTCACGCCGAGGACGTCCGGGGCGAACAACCGGGCGGCCACGACCCAGTACAACAGCCCGATGCCCGAGGACAGCGCCGAGCTGAGTACGAGCGCCAGTCCGTCACGGTGCTGTGGGGACCGCCAACTCGCCAGCGCACTCCTCATGTGCCCGGACCCTAGGCCAGCCGATCCGGACCGATGTGATCGGCCCGCGGGCGGCTCTGGCCTCGCGCCCACCTCAGCTCTCCGCGGCATTCGCCCCTGCGGGATGGGCGACCGGGGGCGCGGCCGTGTCCCGAGCCGGTGCCGCCGGGTACTCGGGAGCGAGGGGGGTGTTGCCGAGGATCACGTCGGCCGCCTTCTCCGCGAGCATCAGCACCGGGCCGTAGGTGTTGGCGTTGGTGAGGGAGGGCATGATCGCTGCATCGACGACGCGCAGGCCGTCGAGGCCGCGCACCCGGAGCGTCGCCGGGTCCACCACGGCCCGCTCGTCGATGCCCATGCGGGCGCTGCATGCGAGGTGCAACCCGGCCCGGGCGGTGCGGGTGACCCACTCGAAGACCTCGTCGTCCGAGCGCACGCCGGGCCCGGGGAGGCTCTCGCCGCCGTTGAGCCGGTCCATCGCCGGCTGCGCCAGCAGCTCCCGCCCGATGCGCACGGCGTCGATCCAGCGCTGCCGGTCGTCGGGAGCGGACAGGAAGTTCAGCTGGATCGCCGGATGCAGGGACGGATCCGGCGAGGTGATCTTCACCGATCCCCTGGCGTCGGAGCGCATCACTCCCACGTGGACCTGGTACCCGTGCTCGTCGACCGGGATCGAGCGCTCGGCGCTGTGCATCGCCAGGGGCGCGAGCAGGAACATCAGGTCGGGATGGCTCTGCGCGGGACTGCTCCGGACGAAGCCGCCCGCCTGCATCGGGTTGCGGCTGCCCGGACCACTGCCGAACAGGAGTGCCTCCGCGACGATCCGCGGCCAGTTGGCCTTGCGTCGGACGGGCGCCATGGACACCGGCTCCCGGCAGATGTGCTGCAGGTGCACAGCCAGGTGGTCCTGGAGGGAGTCGCCGACACCGGGCAGGTCGTGCACCACCGGTACGCCCAGCGCTTCCAGCTCGCCGGCGTTCCCGATGCCGGAGACCTGCAGCAGCTGTGGCGAGCCGATCGCCCCCGAGCACAGGATGATCTCGCGAGCCTGGACGACCTCGTCGGACCCGCCGGCCTGCCTGAACCGCACCGCGACCGCGCGGCCCCCCTCGACGTGAATCCTGCTGACCGCCGTCCCGGAGCGCACCTCCAGGTTGTGCCGCCGCCGCGCCGGGTGCAGGTACGCCCGCGCCGCCGACTCCCGCCTGCCTCCGCGCACGCCCTGGTCCAGCGGAGCGAAGCCCTCCTGCTCCGCGCCGTTGATGTCGGGCAGCACGGCGTGACCCGCCTGCTGCGCGGCCGCGAAGAACGCCTCGAAGATGGGGCCCTCTGCCGGCCCCCGCGCGAGGGTGTGGGGGCCGCCACGGCCGCGGAAGGCGTCCTCCTCGTCGCCGAGGCAGTTCTCCAGCCGCCGGAAGTAGGGGAGACAGTGGGCGTAGTCCCATTCGGGGGTGCCGGACTCCGCACCCCACCGGTCGAAGTCCGCCCGGTGGCCCCGCTGGTAGATCATCCCGTTGATGGTGCTGGAGCCACCGATCCCCTTGCCCCGCGGATGGTGCAGGCGCCGGGACTGCAGGTGCGGTTCGGGCTCGGACTCGTAGAGCCAGTCGTGCTCGCTGCTTCCGACCGGCATGCCCATGGCGATCGGCAGCTGGATCGGCAGGTCCCACCAGTAGTCGGGGCGACCGGCCTCGAGGACCAGCACCCGAGTACCCGGATCGGCGGTCAGGCGGTTGGCCAGCACGCATCCGGCCGTTCCGCCGCCCACGATCACGAAGTCGAACGGTTTCTGCGGCATGGAGGGTTCGCCCTTCAGGTGATGAGCAGCGGCAACGGCGTCCGGGCGGGCGCCCTAGGGGTCGGGGCGTACGACGCACCGGTCGGGACGGATCGGCCGGGGCGCGCCGGGGGAGCAGCTTCGGTGACGCCCTGATCTGGTGAGGCGGCGATCATATCCAGCATGCCGAACGATGCGGTATCGGGCCGCTGTCCCTGCTGTCCCTGCTGTCCTCGCGCTCCCGTTGTGCGTCCTCCGTGACCGGCGTGACGCTACCGGCCGAGGCGGGTCCGGTGACCGGATGGTGACCCGGTCCGCCCATCGCCCCGGGGCTACTCGTCCTCGGAGTCGTCGTACCGGTTCCGGTCGCGGGCAACTGCGCGGTCGAACTCGCTCTGCCGCATGATGTTGATGCTGCCGAACGCGCCGTCGGCCTCCACCGCCACGTCCCGCCGGTTCGGGCCGGTGCGGCAGGCTTCGTCGCAGTTCGTGCTGCCGAAGACGACCGTGCCCGACGAGCGGACGCGCACATCATCGGGCACGACGACGCGGACGCTGCCGAACATCATGCCGACCTCGATCCGCTGCTGGTCACCGCCGAGCTGCACGGTGCGGCTGCCGAAGAGAGAGAAGCCGTCGTCGGCGGAGAGGACCTGCACGCCGACGAAGATGCCGGCGCCGACCAGTGCCGCGGTGACGAGCCCGCCGATCGCCCGGCCTGCCACTCCCGTGGCGGGGGCACGCCATCCGGTGGGCGGGGCGGTTTCGGCGGCCACCGGCGGCTCGGGCGGTTGCGCTTGTGGCAGGTCGCGGGTCAGCGCGTCGAGTTCGCTGCGCGTGCGTGCCGCCCAGCATTGCGCGGCTCGCTCGTCGTACTCCATGAGGGTGAGCATCCCGTCGGCCAGTGCCTCCTGGAGCCGGGCGTCCACCTCCCGCCGCTCGCGGTCGCCGATCCTGATCTCGGGCAGTGGTGGGTCCACCACCACATCCTGCCGGGTGCGCACCGGATCCGGCAGGGAACATGTCTGCTCCGTTCAGGGGCTGGTTCGTCCGTCGACACCCGTCACCGCGGAGAGCCCGCCTCGGTTCTGCACGGCGTGGGTCAGCCGACCGCAGCACCCACGAGCAGGCCGAGCCCGTAGGTGGTCGCGGCCGCGCCGGCCCCGATCGCGAGCTGGCGCAGCGCCCTGCGCAGCGGGGGACCACCGGACAGCACGCCCACGGTGGCACCGGTGAGCAGCAGTGCGAGCCCGACCAGGAACCCGGCGGCGACGAGAGCGGGCACGCCGTTGAGCCCGAACAGGAACGGCAGCACCGGAACCGCGGCGCCCGAGGCGAAGAAGGTGAAGCTGGAGAGCGCGGCGCCCACGCCCGTGCCGACCACGTCGTATCCGTCGTCCTCACCCGGCACGTTCACCAGGGCGGAGAAGGTGGGATCGTCGCTGCGCAGCACCGCTGCGGCCCGGCGGTGGGCCTCCTCGGGTGGCACACCGCGGGCCCGGTACACGAGGGCGAGCTCGTTGGCATCGACGTCGAGCTCGCGGAGCACGGTCTGCGCGTCGCGGACGTCCGGGGCGGACGCTGCGAGTAGCTCGCGCTGCGAGCGCACGGACACGTACTCCCCGGTGCCCATCGACAATGCCCCCGACAGCAGCCCGGCCAACCCGGTCAGCAGCACGGTGCTCGACGACGCGCCGCCGCCGATGACGCCGAGCACGAGGGCGAGGTTGCTGACCAGCCCGTCGTTGGCGCCGAAGACGGCAGCGCGGAACGTTCCCGACACCCGTGCCCGGCCGCGAGCCGCGAGCCCGCGGACGACCTCCTCGTGGACCCGCTCGTCGGCCGCCATCGCCGCCGTGGCGTCCGCGTCGGACCGGTAGGGCGACCGCGTCTCCGCGCGCTGGGCGAGCGCCAGGACGAACACCGAGCCGAATCGCCTCGCCAGGAACGCCAGCAGGCGCATCCTGGCGGCACCTCGCCGAACCCGACCGGCGTCGTCGCCGAGCAGTCGCGCCCAGTGTGCGGCGTGGCGCTCCTCGGCCTCGGCCAGGCTCAGCAGGATCTGCCGCTCCTCCCCTGTCCGGCGGGTGGCGAGGTCGCGGTAGACCTTCGCTTCCTCGCGCTCGTCGGCCAACCGCCGTCGCCAGCGGCGCACCGATGACGGCGACGGGTCCCGGACGGCCCGATCCGGTCCGTCTGGGGTGCCGTTCTCCGAGTCTCGAGGCGTTGGGGTGCCCACGGTCCGATTCTCCCCGAACCGAACCGGTTGCCCGGTGCCCCGCCCCCGGCGTCGACCGCGGTCCTCGCGGTGCGCTTCCAGCCCGACCCGGAACCACGCGACCGCCCGCCCTCCCGGTGCTGCCCTGCTGGGACGGCCAGACGTCCGTAGTTCGGCCTGCCGGGCCGAGCACTTGCGCCCCGCGGTACTGGCACGGTCGGGGCTGCCGGCGAGCGGGTGCCGGCATTCGTGCCGGGACCGAGGAGGTGGACCGATGCGCTCTGTTCACCGGGCGGCCGCCGGTGTGAACCGGGCATCGGCTCGCATGCTCGCGCTGTTGCTGGTGGCCACCGCCGCGCTCGCCGGGTGCTCCGCCGCCGGCCAACCGGTGCCTCCACCGCGGTTCGCGGCGGAGCTGTCGGATGAGTTCGCCGCGGTCGTCCAGAACGTCCTGCCGTCGGTCGTGGAGATCAGCCAGCCGGGATCGGTCGGCTCCGGCGTCGTCTTCGACCGCGCCGGGCACATCGTGACCAACGCACACGTCGTCGGTACGGGGAAGGCGTTCGAGGTCAGGTTCGCCAACAGCAGCACGGTGCGGCAGGCGACGCTCGTGTACTCCTACCCGCCCGAGGACCTCGCCGTCATCAAGGTGCAGGACGGAGGCTCGCTGGTGCCCGCGCGTTTCGGCGCCGCGCGCGACATGCGGGTGGGCGACCTCGTCATGGCGATGGGCAGCCCGCTCGGGTTGGAGAGCAGCGTGACGCATGGCGTCGTCTCGGCGCTGGGCCGGACCATCCCGGAGCCGGCGGAGCCGGAGATCGGCTTCGCCGGGACCGTGCTCCGGCAGACGATCCAGACGAGTGCCCCGATCAACCCCGGCAACAGCGGTGGCGCACTCGTCAACATCAACCGCGAGGTCATCGGCATCCCCACGCTGGCGGCCGTGAACCAGAACATCGGCGGGGCGGCGCCCGGCGTGGGCTTCGCGATCCCCGGCGAGATCGCGAACGACATCGCGCGGCAGATCGTCGACAACGGGCGGGTGGTGAACTCGGGGCGCGCCGCCGTCGGGATCACGGCGGTCACCGTCACCGACGACACGGGGCAGCCGGTCGGCGCCGGTGTCGCCGCCCTCGACCCGAACGGGCCGGCCGCGGCGGCAGGCGTGCGCGTGGGCGACATCATCACCCGGATCGAGGGCGACGAGATACGGACCGCCCAGGACCTGCAGACGCGGCTCGCCGAGCGCCGTCCGGGGGAGGCCATCCGGCTCACGGTGACGCGGCCGCCTGCGGCGCAACCGCTCACGATCACTGTCACGCTCGGCGAGCTACCGGTCACCTGAGGAGGACGGCGATGCTCGAGGTCGAGACGATCGACCGCATCCTGCGGATGGACGGCGACGGTCTGCCAGTGCTGTCGCTGTACGCCCGCATCGACCCCGACGACCGCCGCGCCTTCCCGAGCCGGGTGGACGAGTTGCTGCACGAGGTGCGCCTGCTGACCAAGGACCCCGACCTGGACCGGAACGCCCGGTTGTCCTTGCGCGGGGACGTGGGGCGCATCGTGGAGGCCGTGACGGAGGAGCACCTCCACCCGCGAACGGTCGCCTTCTTCTCGTGCTCCGGGCGGGGGCTGTTCGAGAACGTGGAGCTGCCGCGTGCGGTTCGCGACCGGCACGTGGTCGACGCGACCCCCTGGGTCCGTCCGCTCGTGGCGGTGCTCGACGAGTACCACCGCTGCCGCGTCCTCGTGGTCGACCGCCGGCGGGCGCGGTTCTGGGACCTCTACCAGGACGAGATGGTCGAGCGCGGCAAGCTCCGGGACCCCGACCTGCGCAAGTCCGACTACGCGTACGGGATGCGCGAGTACGCCACGAGGAACAAGGACGAGCTGTTGGCGAAGCGACACTACCGCGCCGTCGCGCAGCGGCTGGCCGAGGACGCCGGCCGGCGCGAGTTCGACATCATCGCCGTCGGTGGCCAGGAGCACGAAATCCCGGAGCTCCTGGACCAGTTGCCGCGGAACCTGCGTGACCGCGTCGTCGGGACATTCCAGGTGCATCCCCGCGAGGAGGACCTGGGGACGATCCGCGGGCGCGCAGAGGAGGTCGTCGACCGGTACGAGCGGGAGGAGGAGGAGCGGCAGGTGGCGGAGACCCTGGAGAGGCACGCGGCGGGCGGGCTCGCCGCCGTCGGTCTGGCCGACTGCCTGTGGGGCGGCGCCACCTCCGCGGTCGGACTGCTGCTGGTGCAGGACGAGGTGCTTCGGCCAGGCGTGGTCTGCGACGTCGACGGCTGGATGGCGGCCGCAGGCGACCAGTGCCCAGTATGTGGCAACCCCCTTCGCACGACCCCTGATGTCATCGACGAGCTCGTTCAGTCCGTGATCGACGAAGGTGGGAGCGTCGAGCACGTGGTGGCGGAGACGCCGCTGCGCGAGCACCTGACCGCCGCGACGCTTCGCTTCCCGCTGCCGCCCCTCCCGACCGACTGACCGGGGGGAGGGGGCTCGGGGGCGTCCGGCGGTGCTAGCGCGCCACCGGCGCGCCGGCGAACTGCTCGACGATCGCCCGGCAGAACGCCGGAAGGTCGGCGGGTGAGCGGCTGGTGGTGAACTGCCCGTCGATCACAACCTCCTCGTCCACGACCTCGGCCCCCGCATTGCGCAGGTCGGTCCGCACGCTCGGCCACGAGGTGAACCGGCGCCCCCGGACGACGTCGGCCTCCACCAGCGTCCAGGGGCCGTGGCAGATCGCGGCGACCGGCTTGCCGGTGGCGACGAAGGCCTTGACGAAATCCACGGCGCCGCGGTTCATGCGCAGCTGATCGGGGTTCACGGTCCCGCCGGGGAGCAGCAGGGCGTCGTAGTCGTCGACGTTCGCGTCGGAGACCTGCCGGTCCACCGGGAACGTCCCGGCGGACACCATGTCGAACTGGCGGGCCTGGATCTCGCCGGGATGGATCGAGAGCAGGTCACTGCGCGCGCCTGCGCCGTAGAAGGCTCCCAGCGGCTGTTCGAGCTCCACGCGCTCGACCCCGTCGGTGGCCAGGATGGCGATCGTCTTGCCCTGAAGTTCCGAGCCCATCAGTCGCTCCCGTTTCGTCTAGTGGCAGTACTGGTCGTGTGGCGGCCCTGCGACCTTCCCCGGACCCGAGCACGTGGCTCGTCGGCCTGGCGGGACGAGAAACCGGCCCACCACCCACCCGGTGGGGCCAGCGGGGGAGTTGCCCGATCAGAAGCGCTGGGTCGAGGCTCCGGACGCGTGGAACATGAAGGCTCCACGGTGCTCGTTCAGCCAGTGCTCCAGCGGGCG
The DNA here is from genome assembly GCA_025465235.1 of Pseudonocardia sp. Taxonomy (GTDB): domain Bacteria; phylum Actinomycetota; class Actinomycetes; order Mycobacteriales; family Pseudonocardiaceae; genus Pseudonocardia. The sequence goes on along the minus strand of JAODNO010000088.1, from coordinate 5,819 downwards.
GGGATCTTCCCCGACCACGGCGCGGACCGTGTCGGTGACCTCATCGCAGGCTCCGCCGGAGATCCAGTCGTACAGCTCAATCATGCCCCCGGCGTGCCATTCCGGTACGCCGGCCTCGCGCATGTCCCGCCTGGCCTGGTCAACGGGGATGTCGGCATAGTCGACCTGCCGGGCGAACACGGCGGAGACCCGGGCGGCGACATCGGCATAGCCCAGCGCCTCCGGGCCCGTGATGACGTGGATGTCCCCGGGATCGCCTGAGGCGAGTGCCCTCGCCCCGACCGCGGCCACATCGCTCGCCGCCACGAACGCGACTCGCCCGTCGCCTGCGGGAGCAGGGATCAGGCCCTGTTCCCGAATGGCGTCCGTCGCCGCGAGCAGGTACTCCATGTAGATGCCCGGCGCCAGATAGGTGACGGGGAGCCCGGTCCCCTCGAGGTGCACGGCAACCTGGCGATGGTTGCGCATGAAGCGCACCCGGCAGTCCGGATCCTGGAACCCATCCGCGGCGAGCTTCACGACGTGCGGCCGGTGCCCCGCAGCGACGAGGGCGTCGACGAAGTACACCTCGAGCTCCACCTGCTCCTCCCGCGCCGGACTCGTCAGGAAGACCCGGTCGAACTCCCGTAGCACCTCCGCGGAGGGCGGGTCGTCGAGCGTGGCCTCGATGTACCCGACAGCGGGCGGCAGGTCCTGGGCCGCCGCCTGCACGGGGACCATGGCCGTCGTGGCGGCGTGCGCGTCGCTCAGCTCCTCGACCAGGCGCTGACCGACCGGTGCGGTCGCCTCCGTCACAAGGATCATGGAGGGCCTCCGACGTGGTCTGCGTCCGGTCACCATGCCCGGCTGTCGTCGTCGAGTGCGAAGACCTGGCGGGCCCAAGCACGGCCGGTTCTGTCGGCCCACCGGAGCGGTGGGCGTCATTCCGGGACGGACCTGGCGGGCCGAATATGACGGGCGAGGTTGCATCCTGGGGACGGTGCACGGCGTGCGTCTCTGCTGCGACCGTCGCTGCAGAGACCTGCGGAAAGGACCAGCCGATGGCTCGCGACAACCACGAGGTCCTCGAGGTGTCGCGCGACCCCGGCCTGGTGCGTCTGGAACGGGCCTTCCGGTGGCTGGCCACGGCGCTCCACCTCGACGACCCGGGAGTCACGGACGGCAGGCGCATCGTCACCTGCCGGCGCTGCGGGAAGCGCAACCGGGTGCCCGCGGTCGCGACGGATGTCCCGAGGTGCGGGAACTGTCACGAAGCCCTCCCCTGGATCGCAGGTGTCGGCGACGAGGAGTTCGCCGAAGTGGCGGAGCGGGTGTCGATGCCGGTGCTCGTGGACCTGTGGGCGACCTGGTGCGGGCTGAGCTGGATGGTGCGACCGGTCGTGGAACGGCTGGCCGCCGAACGTGCCGGGGAGATCAAGGTGGTGGAGGTGGAGGTCGTGCGCGCGCCCCGGATGTCACAGCGTTTCGAGGTGTGCGGCCTCCCGACGCTCATGGTGCTGCGCGGGGGTGAGGTGGTTGCCCGGCAGTACGGTGCACTGCAGACACCGGCCCTGCGCAGCTGGCTGGACGACGCACTGCGTGATCAGGGAGACCCGCAATCCTCGTCGACGTCGACCGTGACGATCGCGTCGGGCCCGAGCCCCCGCCCGCTGCAGCGCTAGGAGCTGCCGGACCACCCCGGTGGCCGTCCGGCTATGCCTCGGGGTAGAAGTCGGCCAGGTGGATGTCGAGCTCCATCAGGTCGGGGTGGCCGAAGAAGGCGAGGTTCTCGCCGTCGACCGGGCAGCCGGGCTGGTGGTGGACGGCCCCGGGGCGCCGGGTCGCGCGGCAGTGCTTGCACGGCACAGGCACCAGGGGGTAACGGGCGGTCACGCGCACTCCTCGATCATCCACGCGGACCGGTCGGGGCGGGAGCGGGGGCACCCGGTGCCCGGTGCGCAGGGCGATCTCAGGCTATGCAGCGCGACAGCCGCGGCACCACCTCCTGTGCCCGGGGTTACTCCCGGGGAGCGGACTCAGCCGTGCCGGCCGCCCGGCGATGGGCCTGCAGCAGGTGCCCCGCGAACCACACCAGGGTGCGTCCCGAGGTGTCCATCCCCGGCATCAGGCGCAGCGACTCGTAGGCCGTCTCGACGCATCGCACCAGGAGCAGTCGTTCCCGCTCGACAGCGGCGGTGACGTCATCGGAGTCCGAGTCCGTTTCCGGGCGAGCGGGGGCGGTCCAGGTCATGAGCATCTCCTCGCAGACCGATCGACTTCGATCCCGTAGCACGACGATGGTCGGCCGTCGTACTGCTCCCACGCACGGTGCCGGTGGCACGAATACCGCTGCCGGGAGTCGGCCCGGGAGGACAGGTCGGCCGCCCGGCCGCGGTGGGCTGGCCCCCGGTGCCGAAACGTCCCCGCCGAGTTGGCCGAGCCAGGCCGGTGTCCCGGGCGTCCGGCCTCCACGACGGTGGACCGACCACCGACCGCGGGAGGGCCCGGTGCAGGACGTATGACAGCGGAGTCCGGGGGCCTGGACCTCGGCCGACCCGTCGCCTACCTCGTCCTGGCCGACGGGACCCCGGTCTACGAGCCCGACGGGGAACGGATCGGGGTCGTGGATCACCTGCTCGCCGACGAGCACCACGACATCTTCCACGGGATCGTGGTGCACACCGTCCCGCTGCCCGGCCGGCACCTCTTCGCTGACGCCGACCAGATCGCCGGGCTCTACGAGCGCGGGGTCGTGCTCGCGGTCGGGCGGGATGCGCTCCACGAACCGAGGGAGCCGGAGCGCACGCGGGTGCACCCCGACGGGTCCTCTGTGGAGAGCCCGCTCGAAGCCCGGCTGCGCCACGTGTGGGACTGGCTCACTAACCGCTGACCGGGAGAGACAGATGGCCGAGTGGGACACCGAACGGTTCACCTCGCTCGTCGCCGGGCTGGCGGGCACTGACCGCGACGGCGCCGAACGCGCCGCAGCGGCCGTGCTGAACACCCTGGCCGAGCACCTCACGCGCGGGGAGGCCGCCGACGTTCTGGAGCGGCTCCCGGCGGAGCTGCAGCCCCACCTGCACACGCCGGGGCCGGCCCAGCGGTTCGGCGTGGCGGAGTTCGTGCGTCGAGTGGCCGCCCGGGAGGGGGTGGACCTCGCGACGGCGGAACGGCACGCGGCCGCGGTGTTGACCGTGCTCGGTCAGGCCATCGGTGAGGACGAGTTCGCCGACCTCACCGCGCAGCTGCCTCGCGAGTACGGCCCGCTGCTTTCGGGCCGCTCCGTCGTGGACCCCGCCGAGGCGTTCGTGGCCCGGGTCGCCGACCGCGCCGGCATGACCGTCGAGGAGGCAGACCGTCTCACGTCTGCGGTGCTGGAGACGCTCGCCCAGCGGATCGCGCCCGGTGAAGCGGCCGACCTCGCTGCCCGCCTACCGCTGGCCCTGCAGGAACCTCTGCGCCGGGGCGCGGCCGCGCCCCGGCACCGGATGGGGGTGGCGGACTTCGTGATCCGGGTGGCCGAGCGTGCCGGCCTCGACCTGACGCGTGCGGTCCGGGGGATCCCTGCCGTGTTCCGCGTGCTGCGCGACGACGTGGGCGAGGAGTTCGTCGACGTGACGGTGCAACTGCCCGAGGAGTACCGGACCCTGGTCGACAGCCGTCGTTCCAGATCTTCGCCATGATCGACGAGGGCCCGATCGAGCGGGCCGAGGAGGCCGGGGTCGCCGCTGGCGTCGAGGTGTAGCCGGGGAGCGGCGCAGCGGAAGGAGCCGGTCGGGCTAGCCGCGCGACCAGCGACCGGCCCAAGACCGCCGGGTCTTGTTGCGCTCGACGCACGAGCCGAGGACGGTCATTGCTTCGGGGATTTGGCGCAGTCGCACGCCCGGCCTGGTGGCCCCCGCGGGTCGTAGAGGAGAGGGGGCCCGCAATGGGTGGTCACGGCGAGGAGCAGCGCAGGCGGATGGACATTGCCGCCGGTGCACATGTGTGCGCCGTCTCGACCGGGAGAGCCGAGCGTGACGCCGTGCTCGTCACGTTCCTCGGCGACGGGCTCAGCGCGGGGCACAAGTGTCTGTTCGGGCTGAACGACCGGGATCCATGGCAGCTCGTGCGGGGGATCGGGTCACCCGGCGAGGTCGACCGGGGCAGGGCGTCCCACCAGCTGGAGAAGCTCGGGGGGCTCGACATGCGGTTCACCGCGGAGGCGAACTCCGTCGACGGCATGCTCTCCGTCTGGGCCGAAGCGGTCACGGACTCGGTGGCGGAGGGGTATGACCTTGCCCGGCTCGGTGCCGAGGCGGCGTGGTGGGGACCGCAACTGGACGGAGACGCCGCGGTTCTCGCCGAGTACGAGTCAGCGGTCAACAGCTTCGTTGCCGACAACCCCGTCGCGATCCTGTGCATGTACGACATGCGCGACTGTGACGGCGGCCAGCTGATCGAGCTGATGCGTACCCATCCGCGCCTGATGATCGACGGCCTGACGTTCGACAACCCCTACCAGCTCGAAGGTGCGAACATCCGCATCCCCTGACGGAGCGGCGTCAGTCACACCGCGGGCCGCGGCCGTGGTCGCGAACGCGCCGTCGTGGTTTCATCCCCTCATGACCTCGGCGGCCCGGATGCGTAGCGCGCTCCTCGACCCGTTCTGGGTCGGGCGCCGCGGCGATCAGTTCGACGAGTCCTGTCGCTGATCCTCGCCGCCTGCCGCATGGTGCGGCCGGCGGCGGACGCGCTGAGCCCCGCATCGTCCGTGACCACTCCTGCCGAGGTTGCACATGACAATGATCCGAATGCCGACCCGAACCCTGCCGACCATCGATCTCTCCCGGTCCTGCGACCCCGCTGCCGGCCGCGAGGAGTTCCAGGCTGATCTGCGCCTGCCCGCACGAGGTCGGCGGATCATGACCGTGGCGGCCAGCTTGATCCCGACCAGCAGCGGGCCTCCGGGATGACGCCCGGTCTGGTTCGGCTGTCGGTGGGCATCGAATGGATCGACGACCTGCGCGCCGATCTCGCATCAGCACGGGAGAGATCGGCATGATCAGGGATTGGTTCGCGGGGCGGCGGGGCCGGATCCACTACCGGCGCTGGGAGCCGGTCGGGCGGCCGGTGGCACTGCTGGTACTGCTGCACGGCCTCGGTGAGCACAGTGGCCAGTACGCGCCGCTGGCCGAGGCGGCGGCCGAGGCGGGCGTCGAGACGTGGGCGCCCGACCACGCCGGGCACGGGCACAGCGAGGGCGAGCGCGTGCTGGTCGAGAGCATCGACGACCTGGTGGCCGACGCCGAGACGCTGCTCGCCCGCGCCAGAGCCGCACGGCCCCGCGTCCCGGTGGTGGTGGCCGGACACTCGCTCGGCGCGACGGTCGCCGTGCTGCTGGTCGGCGAGATCCGCCGCGCCGCGACCGATACGGGCGCCGAGCCCGCCGCCGATCCGGCCGCAGGCACGGCCGGCCTCGTCCTTGCCGGTTCCGCACTGCTCGACGGCGGGCAGGGGCTCGCCGCTCTCGTGGCGTCCGGAGTGGACCCGATGAAGCTGCGCAAGGACCCGTCAGAGCTGGTGCGCGACCCGCGGCAGGCGAAGCTGGTGCGGGACGACCCGCTGGTGTGGGACGGCGGGCTCCGGCCGCAGACCCTCGCCGCGCTCACCGCGGCCGCTGCCCGCACCCGCGCCGTGGTCGTCGACGGGGCGCTCGACCACGTCCCGGTGCTGTTGCTGCACGGCGCGGAGGACGACCTCGCCCCCGTAGCGGGCGCGCTCGCGGTGGTCGACCTGCTACCCCGTGCGCGCGGCCTGGTATACCCGCTCGACCGGCACAACATCCTGCACGAACTGGA
>JAODNO010000064.1 GCA_025465235.1 Pseudonocardia sp. | reverse complement strand
AGCTGCTGGATTCCGGGTCGTAACCGGAGAACACCCCGTCGAGGTCCTCGGTGTCGAGGAAGTCCTCACGCAGGATCGTCGGCGCGTTCGTGTAGGCCGTGACGTACTCGGCGAAGTACGCCTCGTTCTGGAGCACGTAGTTGATCAGCCCGCCGAGGAACGCGATGTCCGTACCCGCGCGAATGGGCACGTGCAGGTCGGCCACGGCCGAGGTGCGCGTGAACCGCGGGTCGACGTGGATGACGGTGGCCCCGCGCTTCTTGGCCTCCATCACCCACTGGAACCCGACCGGATGCGCCTCGGCCATGTTCGATCCCTGGATGATGATGCAGTCGGAGTTAACCAGGTCCTGCTGGAACATCGTCGCGCCGCCGCGACCGAAGCTGGTCCCCAGACCGGGGACTGTGGAGCTGTGTCAAATACGGGCCTGGTTCTCGATCTGTATCGCGCCCATGGCCGTGTAGAGCTTCTTCATGAGGTAGTTCTCCTCGTTGTCGAGGGTCGCCCCTCCGAGGCTCGCAATCCCCATGGTGCGGTGCAGGTGCCGCCCCTCCTCGTCCACGTCCTGCCAGGTTCGGGCCCTGGTCTCGAGCACCCGGTCGGCGATCATGTCAACGGCTGCGTCGAGGTCGAGGTCCTCCCACTCCGTGCCGTGCGGGCGGCGGTAACGGACCTTCGTGACCCGGCTCGGGGAGGTCACCAGCGACAGCGTCGACGAGCCGCGCGGACACAGTCGCCCACGGCTGATCGGCGAGTCCGCGTCGCCCTCGACCTGGGTGATCTCGCCGTCCTTGACAAACACCTTCTGCCCGCAGCCCACCGCGCAAAAAGGACAGATCGACTTCGTGACCTGGTCGGCGTCGCTCGTCCGGGCGCGTTTAGCGTCGATCGACGGCGAACGGGCCGCCACTCCTCGCCCGAGGGGATCACTCCCCGTCAGCTGGCGGTAGACCGGCCACTCCTCGATCCAGGTGCGAACGCCCACGACACGGACGTTACCGGCCGCTACCCGCTGTAAACGTGTCGATCATCAATTGTGGCGGCGCACTCCATCCATATCGTCCGCAAGATCCAGCTGGTACATCCCCGGCGGTCGGCACGGCGTGACCGAGCACAAGGACGATGGGTGGTCGTCCGGCTCGGTCAGAACCGGTCGGGCAGTACCTGGGGGTGCGGCGGCGGATAGCCGTAGGTGGGCTGGAACTCCGCGGGGATCGAGCCGACGTCGCGGCTCAGGGTCTCACGATCATGGTCGCACACCCACCCGCCGAGCTCGGGGACATAGTCCCACCTCTTGCCGCGGGCGTCCCACACCGGCGGATGTTCCTGCGCCTTTCCGGCGGGCGTGCCCGAGGCGATAGGCCTATCGGGAATCGCTGCGGGGTCGACGTTCGGGCCGCTCATCGCTCTCCCTCGCTGCGCTCGCTCCGCGCTTCGCGAAGGCGCTGTGTCAATGAATCGCTCGCAAGCTCGCTCATAGGTCCCGAGGCGGGTGGTGTCGCGCCACGACGAGTCGTGGGCTTCGCCGCGAATCTCACGAATCGGAAGCTAGCACCTTCGGTTGCGGAGCTCGGGGGGACACACCCGCGTCGGAGTCCGTAGCGTCCCATTCCGGCTCCCCTCGAAGTGTCCACCGACCACCCCGTTGTGCGCCGCTATGCCCACCGTGGCCGGCCCGCTGCGATCTCGCGGACGTCGACCCGGCCACGCTGCCATCCACCTACCTCCTGCCCAGGGACGACCGCACGCTGCTGCCGCTTGGCTGGCGCGTGTTGCGCGGGAGCGGCTCGGCGTCGAGCCCGTCGAGCTTGCCGGGTGGCCGACCTCGTCGCCGCGGTGTGGAGCCGCGGTCTGACAACGCCGTCACCTCGCCGCGGCGGACGGCGGGCGCGGCGCTCCGTTCCCATGGCGTTACCCCGTCGGATCCAGCAACCGGATGCTAAGGCCACGCCGCGGCTGTTGTGGGGACGCCATGAGCGGCTCCCTGACCACCGCATCAGCCATGCAGGACGCATTCGTACACCGTTGTCCCGGTTCAGGCCCTGGTTCCCCTGATGGCGCTCGTCGTGTTGGACGGCGGGGCCGCCGTGGGCATCGGTGGCCGTGTGATCGTCGGCTGTGTCCTCGTCGGCGGCGGTGTCGACGTGGACGGCGGCGGTGTGGACGGCGGCGGCGGTGTCGACGTGGACGGCGGCGGTGTGGACGGCGGCGGTGGCCTCGTGGGGGGTGTCCTCGTGGGCGGCGACGACGGCAGCGTGGACGGCGGCCCAGTCGGTCGACCGGACGATCGTGATCGGTGCTGCCGCAGGCGCGTCGGCGGTACCGCGTGTGTCGTCGGGGGTGCGGCTGCCCCCGGGAACGGGTCGGGCGCACCGGAGCCATCGGAGAGCGGGGCCGGAGCGACGCGGCTCGCAGCCGGGGGGCGAACGATGAGCGAGGCGGGCGGTGCGGGCGCGGGGAGCGCGGCGGTGGCTGCGCCACCGTCCTGCGGTGGCAGTCGCGCGGAGAGATCGGCCCGAGCGGAGGAGCCCGGCGGGTCAGGAGTCTGCGGAGCCGGCAGCGGAGCAACAGACGGCGCCGCAAGTTGTCCGGCAGCCGGCGGCGCGGAGAAGACCCCTGGCGGTGGCTCCGATCCGGGATCCAGTGCCCGGACCTGCGGTGCCGGGGGTGCCGTGACCGCCCAGGCCGTCACAAGCGCGCAGATCCCGACGAGAGCGGTGATCCCGGCGGCCGCGACCCGGACCCGTGCGCTGAGGGGAGGCCCCGGGCGATGCACCAGCATCCAGACCTGGACCGCCGCCCAGCCGAAGATCGCCAGTGTCGCGAGGACGACCCCCCACCGCTGCGACACGCGAAAGCGCCTCCCCCGGACGTACCGTCCGCCCGTCTGCGGGCGACACCTGATCATTCTGCACCGGCTGCGCCTCGTTCGGCACGGCTCGGGGCACACGCAAAGCGTCGAAGCAACTCGCAGCTCTACCACTACTTCGCGCAGACTGACCAGATCACCGCCGGCCAAGAACCGCTCCTCAACGACGCTCTGAAGTCCTGGCGCGACATGCTGGTGGAGCTGCAGCGACGGCGACACTGCCGCGGCGGTTGCCCACTCAGGTCGCTGTCCAGGGAGCTTGCCGAAACCGACGAGGCCGCGCGCATCGCACTCGCAAGCGGCTTCGCGCGCTGGGAGATGCCCATCCGCAACGGCCTACGCCGCATGCAGCAACGCGGCGAGCTGCGGAGCGGCACCGACGTCGACGCGCTGGCCTCAGCACCCTCGTCGCACCGCAAGGGGGCCTGCTGCTCACTCAGGCCATGCCCGACCCGAGCCCGCTCGAGGCCGGGCTGAACCTCGCGATCGCGCAGATCCGCGCCCACACCCGAGCCGAGGCGATCTCGTCGGGGTAGGTACCCGGTCATGACCCGGGCTGCCACCCTGCCCCGGCCAGGACGGCCACTCCTCGAACTCGAGCACCCGGCCCGCAGCATCGAAGTGCACGAGCCATAGGTCGCGGTACTCCTGGCCGCCTGCGTCGCCGCCATAACGGACCAGCACGCGTGCAACCCTGAGCGCCCCGTCCGGATGCGCGGCGTTGGCCGCCAGCACCTCAGCGGTCATCGTGAACGTCTCATCCGGACCGTCCCGTTGCTCCTCCTAGTCGCGCGCGATCTTCCCGAGCGACGTGAGCGGCTCTGCGTAGGGCGAGTGCCGGTACGTCGCGTCCGGTGCGAAGAGCTCAGCCAGATCGCCGGTCTCCCGCTAGCGCCAGGCGCGCTCGTAGCGCTCCAGCCAGTCGCGGAAGGCGTCATCGTCCATCGGATCGGACGGTAGCAGCGCTCCGACCAGGCGTCCGGTGGATCGCCGATGAGACCAGGCTTCGTCCTGCACCGGGGTGCGGCACGAGGAACTACCCGGTCCGATACCCGCCAGATCGCCTCACCCCGGGGAGCACGGTGTGGTGTGCGACCAGGACGGAACAGACCGAAATGACCCAGTCCACACTCCCGACCCGACGAGCGCTCCACGCCTACCCCGGCCCGGTCGGCGAGCTCGTGAGCCGCGAAATCAGCGCCCACATGGACGCCCTCGTGAGGACCGGTGACACCTTGGTCCCGGGCCTGGTCACCCAACTACTCGGCCTGAGCCCGCCGGATTCGCACCCGCACCGCAACAACGGTGACAGAACGACCGCGAATGCAGCGGAGCCACACCAGAACAACCGCTGGCGCGGCGCAGGACGGCTTCCCGTCGCCGCTTCGGCCCGCGTGATTGCCCGCCTATCCATGATCTCGAACATCGACCGAGGGAGCACGGCTTCCGCGGGGCGCGGCCGCCTGCCTGCGGGCAGGTGTCAGTCCCGCGGTGGACGAGGTGACTCGTTTGCCCACCCCACGGACGCCGACTACACCGGGCTCGCCGAAGTTGCGTGGGGCCCCCGACGTCAGGTACTGCTGGTACTGAGTCGCACGCGGCCATTCGTTCGAAGCGGAAATGGACCCACTCGTGATCACCACGAGCAGCGCCGACGGGTTATCGACTAATCCTGGAGGGAGGTAGCCGACCTTGCCATGGCATACGGCGCTCCGGAAGCATTGGCGGTCGGCGGCGCACTGGGCGGTCGTGGCCGTGGCAGTCGGCTACATCGCCTGGATCGTGCCGGGACTCGCGGGTGAGGTCGCCAAGGCATTCGGACCGCTGGACCACGTCCGGTGGGGATGGTTGATCGTCGCAATCCTGTGTGGCGTCTCGGCCCTGGTCCTGTACGGCGAACTGCACCGGCAACTCCTGCTGGTGGGCGGGGCGCGCCTGCCGGTCGCGACGGTCCAGGGCATCAACTTCGTCGAGAATGCGGTGTCCACCACGGTGCCCGTGGTCGGTGGCACCGCCGCCATCGTCTACGCGATCGACCAGTTGCGGCGCCGCGGCGTCGACTCGGCCCTCGCCTCGTGGTCGGTGCTCGTCGCCGGGGTGGTCGCCACTCTCAGCCTGCTGGTGCTCGGTGCCGTCGGGCTGGGCGTGGCCGGCCGCATCCCTCTTGCACTTGGGGTGTCGATCGCTGCCTTGATCGCCATGGGCTCCGTAGGTGTGTGGAAACTTCTGACGCACCCCGAGGTGCTGCGGCGCGGCCTGCGCCTGTTGGTGTTGCTGGGCCGTTGGATACCAGGCGTGTGCAGCACGTGCCGGAGTACGTGGGCGGAGCGGGCGGATCAAGTTTCCCGACGGCTGTCCTCCCGCATCGCGCTGTTGCAGCCAGGTGGTTTCCGTTGGCTCGGCCTGATCACGCTGGCGGCCCTCACGTGGGTGCTGGACTATCTGTGTCTGGCTGCCAGTGTCGCCGCCGTGGGCACCACGGTGCCCTGGGGTGCGCTCCTGGTCGGCTTCCTGCTCGTGCAGGGCAGCATCGCGTTGCAGATCTTTCCCGGAGGTGTCGGTCTGGCCGAGACGAGCCTGCTCGCCTTGCTGCTGGCCTCCGGCATCGCCGGCGCGCCTGCAGCGGCCAGCGTGCTGATCTACCGATCGATCACCTGGCTGAGCCTCTCACTGCTGGGATGGACGGTCTACGCGCTCTGGATCCATACCGCCCCGCTCCACCTCCACCGCCACGCGCCCGAGCTCCGCACTGCATGAGCAGGCGTGGACCTGCGTGGCCGGATACCTGCTTCGGCGAGCCGCCTCAGATGTTCTTCCCGTCGCTCGGGGTCAACGAGATGGGAGGCTTCATCCCCTCGGTCGAAACCATCCTTGATGAACGGGCGACGCAGCCGATGCTGCTCGTCGGCGCTGTTGAAAAACGTACGAATATGACGGTACTGATCGAAAGTACAGCCGGCGTCCTGGAGGGATTGCCACTGGTCTACATATTCTCACCTTCGCGCAGAGAGCCGCGGGTCAAATCCGCGGGCGTGCTGTGTCACGGTTAACGCGAGAGGTGAGGCGGGCTCGCGCGAGTATCGAGGGTCGGCCGCGAACTGTGAAAGCTCTCCAGAAGATCACGTGGTGGCCGCCCTACACGTCTACGCCACGCCTCTCACCGGGCATGCAGCACACCACCCGGGCGGACATCACCAAGCCGCGTTGCAGCCCGCGGACCGGTCCGGCGCCGCCCGATTCGATCCCGCACACAGATCAGGTGCAATCGGACGCTTTGACGAACGGCCCACATGCTGAGTCCTCGCTCCCCCGCTGTTGACGGATGACGGCGCTCTCGACCTGTACGATCGTCATCTCGATGATCACGCTGGGCGAATACCTGACAGCGGGAGTCCGAGGATCCCAGGCAGCACCAGGGCATGACGGCCGCTGGCGGTGATGCGCGCAGTGGGCGTCACCGCGACTGTGGATAAGTGGAGCACAGACGGATCACGAACCGGCGTGAGATGACTGCACAGTGAGTGGACTGCACCGCTCACTCCGAACAACGAGGCCGACATGACAAACCTGGATTCGGATCGTGGTCTCGCGTCAGCCGACGCTCCCGATCACAGCCAGGCACGCGACGAGCAGTCGTTCCTGCTCCAGCGGGTACAGCCGGCGATGGCCGGCTTGATGGACGGCTCTTTGTCGACGCTTGCGCCGATCTTTGCCGTCGCACTCGCCACCCACCAGCCCCGATACGCATTCTTCGCGGGACTGGCAACCGCGATCGGCGCCGGCGTGAGCATGGCCTTCTCCGAGGGGCTCTCGGACACAGGCGACGTGACCGGGCGAGGCAGCCCCTATCTTCGTGGATCAATCACCGGAGTAGGCACCTTCCTGGGCGGCATCCTGCACACCCTGCCATTCCTGATTCCGCAATTACGGGATGCGCTCATCGTCGCGATCATCGTGGTCGCCTTCGAGCTTGTGACGCTGGCGTGGATCCGCTGGCGCGTCTTCAACACCAGCTTCCTTCGCTCGTTCCTCTGCATCATTCTCGGCGGGGCGATCATCGCGTCGATCAGCGCCGCGCTCGGAGGAGCGGCCGGTTGAGGCCCGACGCACGGCGAACGGCTTGCAGAGGTGCGGACGGCAGCGGTAGTGGCTTCCCGCCACCACGGTGGTCCCTGCAGCGGCGCGGTTTGGCGTGAAAGGCCTTCCACAGCTCGGCGTCGATCCGTCGAGCACAGCGCGAGGCCGAGCGTGACCAGCCGCTACTGGGTGCTCTCGTGCGGGCCACGCTGGATCCGGCGACGGGCGTCGTCGGCGACCGCGGCGATCCGGGCGGTGAGCTGGGCGCGGCTCTCAGCAATCGCGATCGCGGTTCCGATGAGCTCCGTGAAGTCCGCCATACGCTGTTCGGTGTCGGTCGGAAGATGCCCGCCCCGCCCCCCGAAGCTGATCGCGCCCTACAGGCGCCCCTCCACGAGGCTCGCAACCGCGGCGCGACCTTCACCTGCCCGAATCGCACTGCGGATCAGCGTGGCGCCCTCACTACCGCAGGTGAGGGCCACGACCACACATTCGCGAGATTGCCAGGTCTGGCTGCCCGCTCCCCGGGCCGGCCCTGGCGGTCCTTCTGCAGCGCGGGCGTCCGACCCGTAGCTCGAGCAGCGGCCATCGACAGCTTGAACGACCAGCAGGAACGGAGCGATCAACATGAATTGGCGCCATCAAGCGGCCTGCCGCACCGTGGAGCCGGAGCTGTTCTTCCCCATCGGCACCAGCGGGCCGGCGCTGGGCCAGCTCGCCCAGGCCAAGTCCGTCTGCCGCGCCTGCCCCGTACTCAACGAGTGCCTGGCCTGGGCGCTGGAGAGCGGCCAGAACTCAGGGGTGTGGGGCGGGATGAGCGAGGACGAGCGACGCCGGCTCCAGCAGGACCGCTCCGGGCATGGTGTTCGGCAGCGCTCGCATCGTCTTGCTGGCCAGGCGCCGAGCGCCTCGATCCGTGGCGGTGGGGTTCAACTCCCACCGCGACCGTGCCGTTGACCCGGTAGTTGTTGTCGGCCGGGCTCTGCGCGAGCCGGTGCTCCCGGAACCTGGGCAGCGCTGCTCGACGGAAGCCGGGCTCGCCCACTCGGACGCAAGCCTTGTCCAGTCGTCCTGGCGCCTTCCGGCCAGCAGCTAGCCCGCGATGCCAGCCGGCCGGGAACACAGATGGCTGTTGGCGCTGACGACACACGTCCCGACGACGGCGATGCTTGAACAGTGTCGGCGCCCACCAGCACGACTCGTAGTCCCACACCCATGGAGGCACCCATGTCTGTCGATACCGCCCGCGCCGGGGGATGGATGGTCGTCGATCAACATGGCCACGAAGCCACCCATGACCCCCTGTCCGGCGAACGGTTCACCGAAGCGACCGCGAACCAGGAAGCGGCCGCATCCCGTCTCGCCGGGATCGAGGCCCATGCCGTCTTCCGGCGGGCGATCTGATGGCCGAGGAGCGCCGCCAGACGGCATCCGTCTGCCGGGCGTCGTTGTGTGGGGGGACAGAACGTTATGTCGCTGCTCGGCCCGACCGTGGCCGCCGCTGACCCAGACCATGCGGTGGACGGTCGCCGTCGTCTCGGCCCGTTGCTCGTCGCATTGGCGGGGAGCTCTTCGTGCATCCGGATCAGTTCGGCCTCGGCGAGCTGCCTGATCTGCGAGTGCATCGCTCCGCCGAAAGGCGCCGGGGCCGCTTCCCCGGGCCACCCGGAGCTGCCCGGCGAGAACCACCGGTACGACTGCGTCGGCGCGTTGCGCTCTGTGGTGAGGCCCGTCGGTTCGTGGAGACCCAGCCGTAGCCGATCAGCCGTCCGCTCCGCCGGCCTCCGGCCGCCGGGCCGGCGCGCAGCAGTTCACCGCGCGCACGGCTCGCCGTTGACGGTGCACCCGGCCCGCGACACGGACCCGATCCCTCGCTGCGGCACGCCGTCGATGTGCTCGGCGATCAGCTCCACCATCATGTCGACGAACCGCGGGTCCGCCCCCGCCGTCGTCGCCCGGGCGAATCCCATACCCAGCTCGGCCGCGCGATCGGCGGCCTCGTTGTCCAGGTCCCAGATGACCTCGACGTGATCGGACACAAACCCGATCGGCGCCGCGATCACGGCTGGGACACCCGCGGCGTGCAGCGCCTCGATGTGGGCGAGGATGTCCGGCTCGAGCCACGGCACCTGCGGCGGCCCCGACCGGGACTGCCAAACGACGTTGTACTCGGTCATCCCCAGCTCGGCGGCGACCAACCGCGCGGCCTCGGCGATCTGCTCTGAGTAGCGGTGCCCGCCCTCCTTGGGCGGTCCGGCGGCGTCGCGCACCATCTCCCGCACGGTGTCCTCCACCATCGGGTGCCAGTTGCGGTTCCCGAACGGACCGCGTTCTCGAGGAAGGGACGAACCTCGTCGAGTCCCTCGGGGCCGCCGAAGGACAGCACCAGCAGTGCGTCGCACCGCTCGCTCACGCTTCGATGCGACGCCGGTCGCGTGGAACCAGCGATCGGGATCACACCTTCAACCTGTAGTTGCCACCAGCCAAATCTGAGCCCTTTACTCCGGCCAGTCGGAGTCCTGAATCACCTCGACGAAGTCGCCGCGCCGGAAGCCCGGCACGAAGTGCTCCAAAACGTCGGCCTTCACGTTGCCGAACGTCGTCTCAGGGCGGTCGGCAATCCCCTCGGTGAACGCCTCCAGAATCTGCCGCTTGAAGTCCGGCCGCGGGTGCGCCGCTGTGACCGCGGCACGCTGCTCGTCGGTGATCGCGTAGTAGCCGATGCCCAGCACATCCAGCTCGACCCCACGGGTGACCAGCGCGATCTCCGGCGCCATGTGCAGTGGGATCTGCGGGGTGGTGTGCAGCGCGATCCCGGTCCACACCCGCGCTGCGGCGTCCTCGGAGATGCCGTGGCGGAGCAGGAACCTCCGCGCCTCGTCAGCGCCGTCGATCTCGAAGCGCTGGTCGATGCGCCGGTACTTCTCGGTCAGCCCGAGGTCATGGAACATCGCGCCGACGTAGAGCAGTTCGGGGTCGTATCGCAGCCCCTGCTCGCGCCCCCGCAGGGCGCCGAAGAGGTAGACCCGCCGCGAATGGTGGAAGATCAACCGGCTCGCAGACTCGCGGACGAGCTCGGTGGCCTCGGCGACGAGCTTCGTGTCGGGGATCTCGATCTCGGCGATGCGGGTGGCCATCCGTCCTCCTGGCAGACGTTCTTGGATGCCCGGTCGGGCAGGATGTCCACTGCTCTGGCGACAGATGGCCTGCCAGCCGCGTTGTGAACCACCGCTCCAAGCATCACCGCGAGGCGCTGCTACGCCTTCACAGCCACCTTCAGACCCACGCCCCAGCTAGCCCGAAACCTCGGATACCGGATAGCCGGAAGGGGGGCGGACGAAGGCGTCGGCCCGAGCAGCCCGCCGATCCGATCCCGGTCAACCCGCCGAGGCAGCCGCAGACCCATCTACGCGACCGGGCTGGCCGTCGGTGTCGCGGAGAAGCGACCGATCGTGCCGGCGTGGACGCGGAACCGCGACGAGGCCCGCCAGCTCGCCGCGTAGCCGGCCAACGTCGGTCGCCGATGCCAAGGCGGGCAACGTCAGCCTGACCCTCGGATAGCACTCTCGCCGGGCCTGCCGCTCGGCAGCCGTGTCGTTGCCCAAACATGGCCCGCCGCCGCGGCATCCGCCGTCAGTTTCCTTGTTCCGGGCGGGGCTGCGCCAGACGATGTACGCACGTCGAGGTCGCCCTTCCCGTCGGGCCGGTGGCAGTAGCGCCGCTGCCCGATCCCGTCAGCAACTGGGCCAGCTGCTACGGCCAGCGCCCGGGACGAGCCGGTGGCGTGCTCGGCACGGGTGAAGTCGAGGCAGCGCGGTCGGAATCTGTCGCCGACCCGGGGGCGGCGAATACGACCGGTGCCCGTGCTCGGTGTCACGCGTCTCGGCGATGGTGATCAAGCCCTCACCGAGGGCAGGCTGTACGCGCTCGGCTTCCCCTCGAGCTCCACCCGCACGCCCAGGCACCGAGGGGACACCCATGACCTACGAGCAAGAGCGCCGCCGCTGGGAAACCATCAAGGCCGACCGAGCGCTGATCGACGACGCCGCGCGGTTCCTGCGCCACCACGCCATCCAGTCCCGATACGCCGGCCTCCAGCGACCAGAGGTGGCGTTCGGGCTGGCGGCGATCCTCGACGAACTCTCGCGGCACCTCCCCGATCTCAGCGAGGGCGTCCGCTGGCAGAGCGTCCAGGCGTGCCAGCAGCTACTCGAGGTACCGACGGCCGCGGCCCCGTCCTGCTCGCAGTGAGCAGGACGGGGCCGCAAACCTCAGTGGTGCGATCAGGCAGCCTCGTCCTGCCGCTGCTGAGCCCTGCTGGTCACCTCGCGCACGAGCGATCGCTGCGGGCTGGCTTAGTTCGCATGTCGAGCTGCTTGGACCGCGGCGTAGACCGCGCGGAGCCTGGCAATTTCGGCCGGGTCGAGGGGCGGATTGCCCAGCAGCTCGTTCACCCGTCGTGACGCCTCTACTGGGGTGAGCACTTTCTTGTCCCAGACGGCGTGGATCTTCTCCTGCAGCTCCGGTGTCAGCTCGTTCATCGCCCCTCGCCCTCACTCGTCGTGCTCGGCCTTTGCGGGGTAACGAGCGACCACCTCCGGAATCACGTCCAGCAGCGACTTAATCGCACGATCGAGTGCCGGAGTCGACTTGCGTCGGCTGAGGCGTTCGACTAGCGCGGCGAGCTCAAAATGTCCGATATCTGTGGTCAACCTCCCTGCCGGGGCCGATTGCTGTCCGGGTCAAAACGGGAACCGCCCGCCCTGCTCGCCGTGAGGAGGACGTGGCCGCAGGCCTCTCCGGTGGTGCGATCAAGCAGCGCCGCAGAGCAGCTTGTCGAGCTGGCCCGCCTGCCGCGCGCCAACGATCTCCTCAGGGCTCATTCCGGCCAGCCGCCGGCACGTCCGGTGCGGGAGGGGCTCGGGGCCATGCCCCCGCTCGGCGGGTGCGTGGGCGGGCGCAACGGACACGCCGGCCGCGCACGGGGTCCGGCGGGCGGGGCGCGGCGGGTGACGAGCAGCAGCCAGGGCCGGCCGAGGAGGAAATAGCAACTAGCACCGCGAGCAACGCAGGATTCAGAAGGCTCGACGCTGGCCGTGATCGCTCCCCCAACTTGTCATGGTGGTGGTCGGCGGCCGGGGCGCCTCAACATCGGAACGACAGCAGCTGACCTTCACGACCACGACGAAGCCCGCGAGCCCGGGTCGGAGTCCTGGCCCTCGAACAGCCCGGCAGGCCCCGATATCCGCGCTCAGATCGATTCTTTCCCCGCGGTCTCGTCTCCTGCCCGCACCGGGGCCACGCACAGTAAGAAGTGAGTCGACGATGGCCCTGGCGCCAATAAATGCGCCGTGGCCAGAGACGGACCGTGTCCCTATCCGCCGAATGCTATCGGCAGCACGATGGCTGCGATGATGAGCGTGACGCCGCTGAGGAGATCGGCACGGATCCGAATGAGGCGGCCGAGGGCGCGGCCGAGGCACAACCCAACCATTGACATCACCGCGGTCGTGGCGCCGAAGACCGTGGCCGAAAACACGGGGGAGAACCCGAGCAATCCCAAGCTGGCGCCAGCGAGTAGATTATCCAGGCTCAATGACAGGGGAATGCCGAACAGTGCCCACGGATGGTCCATTTCATACGGTTCTGGATTCCGCAACGCTGTGACAAGGAGGTACAAACCATACCCTCCCAGCGCGATCGACCCTGCAATTTCGGCGATCGGGCCGATCGAATCGCCGACATAACCGCCGAGCAACAGGCCGACCAGCGGCATCACTGCGTCCCACAGCCCGAACATCAGGCCTACCTGTACGACCCGGCGGACGCCGAACGGAACCGTCCCGAGCGCGATCGATACCCGGAAGTTGTCCAGGCTGAGGGCGAACCCGAGGACGAGGAGCTCCCAGATCATCTGATCTCCGATTCCGGCAACCGGACTCGACGGCAGACTTTCCGGCAGTCTTTCTCTCTCACCAGGTGATTCCTTCCTCGCTCACAGCACCACCACCGAGCGCAGCACCTCGCCGCGTTCCACGCGGTGGAACGCCTCCTCGACGTCGTCGAGGCCGATGGTCTCGGTGACGAACTTCTCCAGCCGCAGCCGGCCCTGCAGGTGCAGGTCGATGAGCATCGGGAAGTCCCGGCTGGGCAGGCAGTCGCCGTACCAGGACGACTTGGTCGCCCCGCCGTGGCCGAACACGTCGATGAGAGGTAGCTCGATGGTCATCTCCGGGGTGGGCACGCCGACCAGGACCGCGATGCCGGCGAGGTCGCGGGCGTAGAACGCCTGCGTGAAGGTCTCCGACGGCAACGGGGCGCTCATGGCGGCCATCGCCTCGGGCAGCATCGGTGTGGTCGCGGCGTGATCCAGGTACGTCATCTCATCCGCTATCCGGATACCCCCGAGAGCGTCGATCCACTTCATCAGTAACCACGCTGTCCTCTGACATCCATCGCCTCCTCGTGCGGCTACCGGCCGCGCCTCACGGGCCACGTCTCTTCTTACGGGGAATTTGTCTCGCTCCGTCTGCCGTCACGCGGCGCTCGGGTTAGCGCCGGCCTGGCCCCTACCGGATCGGCGCCTCCGCGCCTTGCCTGGACTGGCCGGTGCCACAGTCAGGTTGCGGAGCAGCGGCCGCAACTGATCGACCGCCAACGGAGCAGAAGCTCCTACGAACGGTAGCTCTTCGCCAACGAACGGAGAACGGCACACAACTCGGTGACCACTCTTGCCGAGCTAATCCTCGAGACTGTACGGTACTTCTCGTCTCGCATTTACGCAAAGAGTGCTCCGCCGAGCACGTTTCAGTTGTGGGCCGGCCTCCGCAGGCCAGGGGCCACGTACGCGATACCACACTGAGACAAGGGAGTTGCAGTGGGAGTGCATCTCGGACGCCGTCACCAAGTCAATTGTGGACGACGCGGACAACGCGAAGAGTGACGGTAGACGTGTAGATCGATCGCATCCCACCCGATCAGCCGGCCCGGGTCCCCCCTCGATCTGTCGGCCAACTGATCCAGCAGTATCAGATAGGCCATCAACGCGTTCTGCGAGATCATTCGTATCGGTGTTTACAAGCCGACGGAGAAGGGTGCTCAATGACGACTACTTCGAGTGACCGATCAGACCAGTTGGACGAGGCCGGCCTGGCCATCCAGAACAGGCTCGCCCTGGGCCGACAACTGGGGACGGGGAACATCGGACACGCCGAGGAGGACTCCGACGGCCGAATGCGCGCCACGATCCGGATCCCGGAGGACGAGTTGGTCTGGGACCCCGCGATCATCATCCTGCCCCACGGCGGCGAGCTCGAGCTCACCCTCATCAACGACGACAAGAACACCCATTGCGCCGTGCTGCCAACCATCGGGGACCACCTGATCATCTGGCTGGTCAACCATTCCAAGGGCACGGCCACGCTCAACCTGCCGGGCCCGGGCACCTACTGGTACGGCTCCACGACCGGTAACGACGAGGGCCGCGGCCTGACCGGGGCGATCGTCATCGGCGGGGAAGTTCCGGCCGAGGCCAAGCTCGACCGCCCCGCCCAGCCGCGCCCGTAGCAGAAAGGAGCAGTGATGACCGACTACGTCGACGCAGGTCAAGCCGTACGCCTCACCTCACTGAGCGCCGTCAAGGGAAGTGCGCCGCAGGTAACCGAGAACGTCAACTACGAGCGCATTCTCGACGCGAGCTCGGAGCCACAGAACTGGCTCACCTACTACGGCACCTATGACGGCCAGCGCTACAGCACCCTGGACCAGATCAACAAGGAGAACGTCAGGCGCCTGACGCCCGCGTGGGTGTTCCAGGCCGGCGCGACCGGCATGCACTCCGGCGCGTCGACCTACTCGTTCGAGGCGTCCCCGCTCGTCGTGGACGGGGTCATGTACGTCTCCGGCCCGGAGGGCAAGGTCTGGGCCATCGACGCGACGACCGGCGAAGAACTCTGGCGGTTCAAGTACCCCTCCCCGTACGACGTCTCGCTCTGCTGCGGGAACGTGAACCGCGGCGTGGCCGTGGGGCACGGGAAGGTGTACCTCTGCACCCTCAACGCCCACCTCATCGCGCTCGACGCGACGAACGGCGAGATCGTCTTCGACGTCGTCAACGGCGATGTGCGCGCCGGGGAGAGCGGTACCGTCGCGCCGCTGCTGGTGAAGGACATGGTCATCATCGGGAGCTCCGGCGGGGAGTTCGGGGTCCGCGGGCACCTGGACGCGTTCGACGCCCAGACCGGGGAGCGCCGCTGGCGCCGCTACATGATCCCCAAGCCCGGCGAGCCCGGGTCCGAGACCTGGCCTGCCGACGGCGAGGCGTGGCAGCGCGGCGGTGGGAACTGCTGGGTTACCCCCACCTACGACCCGGAGCAGGAGCTCCTCTTCCAGGGGACGGGCAACCCGGCGCCCGACTTCGACGGCGGTGTCCGCGAGGGCGACAACCTCTACACCGACAGCGTCGTCGCGGTGGACGTGAACACCGGCGAGATCCGCTGGCACTACCAGTTCACCCCGCACGACCTGTGGGACTACGACTCCACGATGGAGAACCTCCTGTTCGATGCCCCCGACGGGCGCAAGCTGCTCGCGCACGCGGACAAGAACGGGTACTTCTTCGTCCTCGACCGGACCAACGGCGAGCTGGTCCGGGTGTTCCCCTTCGTGGACCGGATCACCTGGGGGGAGATCAGCCCCGACGGGAAGGTCACCCCCAAGGTGTATCCCGACAAGGAGGGCGAGCCGGTGCACTTCTGGCCGGGGCCCGCCGGGGGCAAGGAATGGACGCACATGTCCTACAACCCCCAGACCGGGCTGATCTACGTGCCGGTCCAGGAAGTCGGGGCGACGGCCACCCGGCGGCGCCGCGAGTTCAAGGAGAGCATCCCGTACTGGGGCGCGGGCGTGGCCGTGGACCTCGAGGACTTCTACGGGTACGTGGCCGCCATCGACCCGCTGACCGGCGAGGAGAAGTGGCGCTGGCGCAACGAGTACCCGATGTGCGCCTCGACGCTGACCACGGCGGGCGGGCTGGTGTTCCAGGGCATACCGACGGGTGAGTTCGTCGCCCTGGACGCCGAGACCGGTGAGAAGCTGTGGTCGTTCCAGTGCGGAAGCGGGCACCACAGCAGCCCCACCCCGTACAGCGTCGACGGCCGCCAGTACATCGCGGTGCCCACCGGATGGGGTGGCTGGGTCGAGGGCTTCTTCCCCGGGTTCCTCGGCGCCAACGCGGGCGACGCGCTGTTCGTCTTCGCCCTGCCCGAGGACTAGGGCGAGTCTCGCACGCCCTAGCAGCACCGCACACGCGGCGAAGCAACGGAGAAAGGAGGTGACGGCGTGGAGTCCACCATCACCCAGTTTGGTACCGAGTGGGAGGCACCCGAGTTCGAGGAGATCGGGTGTGCCCCGGAGGTGACCATGTACATCGCCCGCTCGGAGGCCTGAGCCGACGCACGGGTACGAGGACGAGGAGGGGCACCGGACGAAGGTCCGGCGCCCCTCCGTCCGTTCGGACGCACGACACGCGCCACGGCGCGGGAACGGAGGACGCGGGATGTGGCTGAGGGTGCTGGGATCGGCGGCCGGGGGCGGGTACCCGCAGTGGAACTGCCGCTGCCCGACGTGCGGCGCGGTCCGTGACGGGTCCCGGCCCGCCCGGGCGCGCACCCAGTCGTCGATCGCGGCGAGCCCGGACGGGCGGC
>JAODNO010000051.1 GCA_025465235.1 Pseudonocardia sp. | reverse complement strand
GACCCTGCTCGGACTCCCGGTAGGCGAGCATGAGCGAGGCGTCAACCGACGTGTACTGCTGGCCGTTCGGGTTGTAGATCTTCTGCGTCGGGACCATCGAGTCCATCCCGAACGTGCGAGCCTCGTCGGGGATGATCGGCACGAACCGGTCGCCGATCTCCTTGTCCTTGATGAGCTCGCGCAGCAAGCGGACGAACGCCATCGTCGTGGCGACCTCCTGCTTGCCGGAGCCCCGCCGGACGACGTCGTAGACCTTGTCGCCGGGCAGCACGAGTGGCTTCGCGGTGACCCGACGCGACGGCAGGTCGCCACCGAGCGCCCGACGGCGCTCCCGCAGGTACTGGATCTCCGGGGCGTCGTTGCCCGGGTGGTAGTACGGCGGCAGGTACGGCTCGCGCTCGAGCTCCGCATCCGAGATCGGGATGCGCTGGGAGTCGCGGAACGCCTTGAGATCGTCCAGCGACAGCTTCTTCATCTGGTGGGTGGCGTTGCGGCCCGCGAAGTGCGAGCCCAGCCCGTAGCCCTTGATGGTCTTGGCGAGGATGACGGTGGGCTGGCCGTTGTGCTCCAGCGCCGCCGCGTAGGCGGCGTAGACCTTGCGGTAGTCGTGGCCGCCGCGCTTGAGGTTCCAGATCTCGTCGTCGGAAAGCGGCGTCACGAGCTCTTTCGTGCGCGGGTCGCGCCCGAAGAAGTGCTCGCGGACGAACGCGCCGTCGTTGGCCTTGTACGTCTGGTAGTCACCGTCCGGGGTGATGTTCATCAGGTTGATGAGCGCACCGTCGCGGTCGGCGTGCAGCAGGGCGTCCCACTCGCGGCCCCAGATCACCTTGATGACGTTCCAGCCCGCGCCCCGGAAGAACGACTCCAGCTCCTGGATGATCTTTCCGTTGCCGCGTACCGGGCCGTCGAGACGCTGCAGGTTGCAGTTGACGACGAACGTGAGGTTGTCCAGTCCCTCCGTGGCCGCGATGTGGATCAGCCCCCGGGACTCCGGCTCGTCCATCTCGCCGTCGCCGAGGAACGCCCACACGTGCTGGTCGTCGGTGTTGGAGAAGCCGCGGTCGCCCAGGTAGCGGTTGAACCGAGCCTGCATGATGGCGTTCATCGGGCCGAGGCCCATGGAGACCGTGGGGAACTCCCAGAAGTCCGGCATGAGCCGGGGGTGCGGGTAGGACGGGAGGCCGTGCCCGGGGCCGCCGTGCGAGAGCTCCTGGCGGAACCCGTCGAGCCGGTCCTCTGACAGGCGCCCCTCCAGGTACGCCCTGGCGTAGATGCCGGGGGAGGCGTGGCCCTGGATGTAGACCTGGTCACCCCCGCCCGGGTGGTCTTTGCCCCGGAAGAAGTGGTTGAAGCCGACCTCGTAGAGCGTGGCCGACGAGGCGTAGGACGAGATGTGGCCGCCAACACTGATCCCCGGCCGCTGGGCGCGGTGCACCGTCATCGCGGCGTTCCAGCGGATCCAGCGTCGGTAGGCCCGCTCCGCCTCCTCGTCGCCCGGGAACCACGGCTCCCGGTCGGTGGGGATGGTGTTGACGTAGTCGGTGCTGGTCAGCGACGGGACGCCGACGTGGCGTTCGCGTGCCCGCTGCAGCATCCGAAGCATGAGATAGCGGGCACGTTGCTGACCTGCGGCGTCGAGCACCGCGTCGAAGGAGTCCAGCCATTCGGCCGTCTCCTCGGGGTCGATGTCCGGCAGGTGCGCAGCGAGCCCGTCGCGGATGACGTGGACGCGCCGCGGCTGCGTCGGTTCCTTCTGCTTGCTGCTGCTGTCGGTGGTCTGCCGGGTCAAGGGGTTCTCCCTGGTGGCTCGAGCTGAGTGTAAGTCGGAGGTATCCCCTATCGTGCCCCTCGGCATGCGATCTCGTAACGAGTGGTTGCGCGCCGGTGAGTCGTCGTGTTCGGATTCCGCAACCGATGAGCAGGTCCCGGGCAGAAGACCCGGGTGAGGCACGAGGAAAGAGGTACACGCGTGGTCGCCGCGGATGATGCCGGACGCACGTCCGACATCGCGGGCAAGCTCGGCGTCGAGCCGGGCATGGTCGTCCAGGAACTCGGTTGGGACGAAGACGTCGACGAGGCGGTGCGTGATGCCGCCGAGGAGAGAGCCGGGGACGAACTGCTCGACGAGGATGCCGAGGAGGTGGTCGACCTCGTCCTCATGTGGTGGCGCGAGGGCGACGGTGACCTCGTCGACGCACTGATGGACGCCATCGGCCCGCTGGCCGACAACGGCGTGATCTGGGTGCTCAGCCCGAAGACGGGGCGCCCGGGACACGTCGAGCCCAGCGAGATCGCCGAGGCCGCGCCGACGGCGGGGTTGTCGCAGACCTCGAACGTCACGGTCAGCGAGGGCTGGACGGGGTCGCGGCTGGTGGCGCCGAAGGCGGCAAAGTCACGGCGGTGACCCTGCTGCGGAGACCGCCCACTGCCGGTCACCATCGATCGTGCAGGCGGTCGCGCCACGGCCGCCCGTCCGGGTCGTAGACGAGCCGGTAGACCGGCACGGCCCACAGCTTCGTGAGGAGGGGCAGGCGCTCGGGCCTGTGAGGGCGCAGTCGCCCTGGGGGGCGCGGGCCTACCCGACCACCCCGGTGCCACGCGTCCAGGGCGTCAGCGGCGGCGTTGAAGGCCCGTACGGCGCTCTCGGGGTCCACGAGGTCGTCGTCGTCGCCCTGGGCCCGGTCGAGGTGCTCGCGCATCAGCTCCAGCCGGAGCTTACGGGCGAACGTGCGGGCCTCGTCACCGTGCCCACCCGGGTCGGTGGGCTCCCGCCCGTCCCGGGTCTCGTCGAGCACCGCGACGGACAGCTCGCTGTCGTGGCTCCAGGAGCGTCGGTTGAGGTTGGCGCTGCCCGCGCACGCCCACGTGTCGTCCATCACCGCGACCTTCGCGTGGACGTACACCGGGATGCCCTCGTGGTTCTCGACGTCGAACACGTGCACGCGGTCGGGAGCGGCCTTGCGGCACACGTTGAGCGCCTGCAGCCTGCCGACTTGGTTGGGTGGCAGCGCGAACCGCCCGTCCACGTCGGCGTAGCGCGGGACGACGACCACCATGTGCAGCTGCGGGCTGCGGCGCAGCGCGTCCGCGAGCAACCGGGCGATGTGCGGCGACCACATGTACTGGTCCTCGAGATAGACGAGCCGCGCTGGGCGTCGCAACGCCTTGGCGTACCCCCGTGCCACTGACCGTTCGCCCCGGGGTGCGAACGGGTAGGGCGGTCGCTTCGCGGGGTACGTGCGCAGGACCTGCACCAGCGCGGGGCCTGCGGGATCCGGCTCCGGGGGCTGCTCGGGCAGGGGGCCCGCGACGAGGTCGGCCCTGGAGATCAGGTCGCGCAGCAGCGCCGCGGGGTTGTGCGGGTCGAGTGAGTGTGAGTCCTCCCACCGCTCGCGGAACACCGCGTCGAGCATCCCCACCGCCGGCCCGCGCACCTCGAACTGCACGTCGTGCCACGGCGGTCGGTCACCGTAGGCCCTCGACATCGGCAATGCCTGCGGCTCGCCGAGGTGGCGCGCGTCGTCCCGCCGGGAGTGGCACAGGTCGATGCCGCCCGCGAACGCGACGTCGCGCGCCGTATCGTCCGGGTGGCGCAGCACGACGAGCTTCTGGTGGTGGGAACCGGTCCGGCGCACCCGCTCGTCGAGCAGCACCTCACCGCCAGCCTCCCGCACCACGTCGCCGAGCTGGCGGTTCTCGTCCTCGCTGTA
This sequence comes from Pseudonocardia sp., assembly GCA_025465235.1. GTDB lineage: Bacteria > Actinomycetota > Actinomycetes > Mycobacteriales > Pseudonocardiaceae > Pseudonocardia. Next base: position 1,122 of record JAODNO010000051.1, on the reverse strand, counting down.
GGACAGCTCGTCAGAGTGCGAGCGCCACATCAGGCCCTTGACCACGACGCCGCGCCGCGCCGCGTCGCCGAACAGCTCACCGACCGTCGGACCGTCCGGGCACAGCCGCTCGTCGGTATCACCGCGCCAGTCCGTGAAGAACAGGTGGTCGCCCGAGCGCAGCGCACGGACCTCCTCGACCAGCCGGGCGAAGTACACGGCGCCGTGCACGAGCGGCACGACCCGGTTGCCGGCACACCAGTCGGGCAGCCGGTAGGCCGGGTTCCCTCGTTCGGCCGCCGTCAGGAACCAGTCCTCGACGCGCATTGTCACCTCCGGACGTTCGTATCGGGGAAGGGTCGCTCACCGGTGCCCGGGGCCCGACTAGGCTTCTCGTGACCACACCGCTCGATTCGAGGAGATCAGCTCATGGCGCCCGAGGTCGGCTCCGAGGCCCCTGACTTCACCCTCAAGGACCAGAACAACCAGGAGGTCACGCTGTCGTCGTTCCGGGGGGAGCGCAACGTCCTGGTTGTGTTCTACCCGTTCGCCTTCTCCGGCATCTGTCAGGGTGAGCTGTGCTCGGTCCGCGACGACCTTCCCAGCTTCCAGAACGACGACCTGCAGATCCTGGCGGTCTCCGTCGACCACGCCTTCACGCTCAAGGCATGGGCGGACGCGCAGGGCTACGGGTTCCCGCTGCTCGCGGACTTCTGGCCCCACGGCGAGGTCGCCCAGGCGTACGGGGTGTTCAACGACAAGCGGGGGATGGCCGTGCGAGGGACGTTCCTGGTCGACAAGGCGGGCATCGTGCGGTTCAGCGAGGTGAACCAGCCGGGTGACGCCCGCGAGCAGGAGGGCTGGAAGAAGGCCGTGGCCGCGCTGGCCGCCTGATCCATCCGGTCCGGTCCGCCCCGGCGGGCCGGGCTCGGGGCGCGTAGCTCAGTGGAAGAGCACTCGGCTTACACCCGAGCGGTCGCAGGTTCGAACCCTGCCGCGCCCACGTCCTGACCTGCGGAAACCTCGCAGCGGCCTCTGTGGATGTTCAATCCGTTTGACTCCACGTGCCTCTGTTTCGCACCACGCGAAGATCAAACGACACCCTCGCTGCAAATCGGGGTGGCTGGCGTGGTCGGGGTGAAC